>JADFPV010000053.1 GCA_022562155.1 Chloroflexota bacterium | reverse complement strand
TCCGTTGCCCAACTCCCATTTCGGGTTCTTGATAGGGGTGATGCTCACTCGCCTGCGGCGGCTTACCTCCGAAAGGAGAGTTTCGACCCGATCTGACGCGTACCCGGTTACCACGTAGAAGTCGTTGACTCCGGCCTGCTGAGCGGTGGCGATGCTGTGCTCTATGAGCGGCATCCCAGCGATCCGGGCGAGCGTTTTGGGGTCGCTGACTTGAGACAATCGCCCGCCGTCGCCGGCGGCTAGAATCAAACACTTCATTTGAGATCCTCTCTAGTGAGCAGTCGTCGGAACCAGGGCTACCACGTGCTCGCACAGGTGGGCACCATCGCCGCGCTCGTCAAAGGCGGCCAGCCCGCCGAAGCATCCATCCTGAAAGAGCCTTGCGTGAAACGCAGTGGCGTCGCCGGATGCCAGGGCTGCTCTGTTGACCGAGTCGGTGCGAACCGCGCCTCCCGGGCGCGCTTGCCGCCAATCTGCCGACCGGTGATCCCCGTGTATGGAGCTTACTGCCTAACACGTTAGGGACACAAGGCGCGAGTCCTGGTCCACTTTACGTTGCAGGCCTCCCAGGCGGAAAGGACACGTGTTCGAGTACCTTCTCCCGCTCCACCTCGACAGTCAACACTGGTCGATCGCTTTCCCAAGCGACCTGTCGGCGGCGTAAGCAGGCGAGCTCCGGCAAGGGAGCAGCCATCATGCTAGAATGCCACTGTGAGCAGACCTTCCCACAACGTGACGCTAAGCATTAATCTTCGTCCTTTCGTCACTCTTCTCAACCGAGAACTGGCGAAGCTTCAGACCGAACCTGTAGGACAGGACGAGCTGGGGGAGGTCGATAGGATGCTGCATCAGCGCTCGCCATCAGGCATCTCAGACGTCAGCCGCTGTTCCCACTGTCGCGGTTACATGACAGGTGGCGCTGCAGACGAACGTTCCTGTCTCATCTGCGGCCGCCCGGCGGCTCCCGCAATGCAGGTGCAGGACGTGGTTAGGACCATAGTCACAGACTTGATCGCGTTTCGCGAAGGAAGCAGGGCAGGGCAGGATGGGCGAAGGAGCACCGCAGTTGAATCCTGACCTTGACGAACGGTCACTTATCACGTTCCGGCCGTGCGCCGCCGGTGGCCCTCGGGTCTTTGCAACTTGACGCGCCTTCCGTCGGAACCGAATCCGGCGGTCTGGAAGGCCGCCATATCACACCATCGGACATCGGCCAGTTCCAGCGGCCACATACGCGGAAATCGTATCTGGACGGCGGGCTGCGACAGCGATCGTCGGAGGACTGCCTTATAATCCGCTTGTCGCGGGTTCGATCCCCGCCGAGCCCCCCAAATAGAGCCGTCTGCCCAGCCCCGTCGATTTGCTATCCTCGGGCGTGACTAGAGGAGGCGAACGCCACGCCATGATAACTCAGATCGCCCTCCTCCGCGGCGTCAACGTCGGCGGCCACAAGAAGGTCGCGATGTCCGACCTGCGTGACTTCATTAGAGAACTGGGTTTCGATGGCGTGCGGTCGCTGATCCAGAGCGGCAATCTCGTGTTCCAGGGCAGCGCTCGAACCGGCGCAGACCTTGAGCGCATGCTCGAGGTTGCGGCCCAGGAACGTCTGGACCTCCGCACCACGTTTTTCGTCCGCACCGCCAAGGAGTGGGAGGCGATCATCGCGCGTAACCCCTTCCCGGACGCAGCAGAGAACGATCCCAATCACCTTGTCGTGATGTGCTTAAAGGACACGCCACCTCTGAATGCTGTGCAGGCGTTGCAGGATGCGATCAGAGGACCGGAAACCGTTCGCGCCGTGGGCAGGCACCTCTATATCGTCTACCCGGCCGGTATCGGTCGCTCCAAACTGACCATCAAGCTGATTGAGGCCAAGCTTGGTACTCAAGGCACGGGGCGGAATTGGAATACGGTGCTTAAGCTGGCCGCTCTCATGGAGGCCTGATCGCCGCTCACGTCTGCCAGACCGGCGCGGCAGCGCTCTGCGTCGCGGGGGCGCCTTGGGGCGGCATCCTTCGAGCATGAACACGTCTAGTTCTTAGACAAACTGAGGTCCGAGCGCGACAGGGCTTACGCCGGGCGTCGAAGTATCTTCTGCTCGCTAGCAGGCAACGTCTGGCAGGATGACACCATCTGCATCTGTTACGCAGACAGATCGCCACGATGGGCAGACGGCATCTTGGCAGCCGCCAGGCGGGACCTGGCATGTAACGAGCCACACGTCATTGACGTGAGAGGCAGCGCATTCGCTCGATTGCAGGCTGGGCGGGTCGATACTGCTGGTGTTCAACCATTCGACCGCAAGAGCGATGGCGTCGATACGCGTTACGTTGTAAGGCGAGGCGATCGTCGGTGCCGGAACAGGCGTCGTTGTCTCAATCGTGCCGCTCGAGAATAACTCGTCGTTGCCGGCTGGATCTGAGCTAACCGATGATGGCGCCACTTGGCAGTTTGCTAGGAACCACTGCCGTTCGATACTGCTCAGGTACGCAGTCCCTAGAATCGTGCCGCAATCCTCACGATTCACGAGCAGCGGTTCACTGGCCGGCGTGTTCGTGGGCAACTGCTCTGCGGTCGGCCGCGCAGCCGTGGGCTCGGCGGTCGGGCTCCGGCCGGTGTCGGCAGTAGGCGCGATTACTTGTGCCACGAAGTCTGGGCGGCCGTTGCCGCCACGCAGTAGCGCGCCGGCAACGACAGTAAAGCCGATGACCGCGATCGCGATGCCAGCGAACATGATGGCCTTCTCCCACCGCGCCGCATCTGAGAACCTATGCCATTGATCTTGCAGAAGAGCGATTATGTCCGGGAATCGGCTCCTGGGCTGTTGAGACAGAGCATCGCCTGATCGGCGGCGAAAGCGCTCCATCGCCGCGTTCTCAGCATCTACTTTCTCGTGTTCACGGTGTGACGAGTTGTCAGCCATCTTCTTGCATATTGTAATGCAGTGATGGCGCGGCCGTTACCTTTCGTCAAGGCGATAGAGCGCTTCGTATGACGATTGTGTAGGTTAGGCGAATCTGTGGTGCGCTGCAGGGGTACGAGATTCTTAGAAAATTCACGGCAATCGCTGGTGGAAATCTAACGGGCATGCGCCTAGCAGCGACGCTGGGTTTGCGATAATTGAGGGCTTGAGAGGAGCACGGCCGCGCGGTGACCGGTCTGGTGAAGATGATGAATACACTTGCTCAGTGGCGAAGAACATTCCTCGCAGTAGCGCTAGCCTGTTTGATCTTGATTTCGATCGGTAACATCAGCAACGCCCAAGATGGGCGACGCGTCTCCATCAATCAGGTGATCGTACATGAAGACGGCAAAAGTGCTACTGCGATCGTGTCAGTAGTCGATGCAGAAGGCAAGCCGCTACTCGGTGTCACTCGATTTGAGACGTACGTTGACGGTGAGCTCGCCCGGCAGATATCGACGGAGACGGTGATCGACGACAAAGTCGGTGTCGCCGTATTGCTGCTGATCGACACCAGCGGCAGTATGAGCGGTGAACCGCTCGCGCAAGCCCGGCTTGCCGCCACGCAATTTGTCTACGGACTCGGAGACGATGACATCGCGGCTATTGTGCCGTTCGGTAGTGAAGTACCCGTCGAGGCTGAGTTTACGTCAGATCCGGCGTCGCTAATCGCTCGTATCGACTCGCTCGAGGCGGAGGGGCAACTGGGAACGGCCCTCTACGAATCATACATCGCCGCTCTCGATATCGCCGCCGCCGCGCCCGTTCCTCGACGCGCGTTGGTGCTCCTTACTGATGGCCAGAACTCTGCGGCGAATTCGGTAAGCACTCGGGAGATGGCGCTGTCCGCCGCCTCGTCCTCTGGATTGCCTGTCTTTGCCATAGGGCTGGGTACAGGCGCTGATCTCGACTTCCTCCAGGAGCTGATTGACGCGGCCGGGGGCAGCTTATATGAGGCGGCCGCTGCAACCGACGTCGTACCGATCTTTAACGCTATTGGGGAGACGTTACGCAGCGAATACGAGCTGACAGTGCAGCTTCCGTCCTCTGAGCGGACGGAGCGGGAGCTGTTGGTGCGTGTGGAGCTGCCGGAGGGCACGTTTAGCGCCGAGGCGACCTTCTCCACGCCGAGTGTGCCAGTTGTTGCTGGAGACGGCAGTGGCTCGCTTCTGGTTCCGGTAGCGGGCTTGGCTGCAGTCGTTCTGGTGGTCGTTCTTGCTGCGTTCACAATCCGACGGCGATGGCGCGCGCACGCCGGCGCTACAGTCGGCGCGGGAGCGGAAGGTACCGTGCTGCTCCGGCCGAACCAACGGCCTCAGCAAGCTGCAGAGGTAGGCGGCGGCAGGTTGCAGGTGTTGGAAGGTCCCAACGCCGGCGCCAGCGTCGGATTAGGAGCCGGGACCGTCGACATCGGATCTGACCCCGCATGCGATCTCAGGCTTCACGAGTCGGGAGGAGCCGTTGGCGGAATTCACGCCCGTGCGTGGCTACAAGGCCGGCGTCTCATGCTTCACCATGTCGCGAGGCGACGACAGACGTACGTTGGCGACAAGACCGTCGAGTGGGCAACGTTGGAGCCGCGAGACACGATAAGGATTGGCCCTCACATCATCGCGTTCTCTATCCCCGACGCGCCTTCGCCTTCGTGATCTCTTAACGAGGCGTACGCGTTCCGAACGCTCTCCCTGGTTGACAGAAGTCAAGCTACTCTAACGTCTGATTCGCTACTGAGACGGAGGCCTCCGCAGGAAGTCGTAATCCAACAGGCCCAGGCTGCGTTTGTGTCTGAGAAGGGATGGATACAACTTTGCCTGAGGTTGACGTTGGCCAGAAACCCGCAGAACGGGATGTCCTGCTGCTGCTGCTGTACAGCAACGCCGGTCTTGCTGCGACGTTCTTTGGCTGGCTATCCGCGGATGGATCGACCGATGTTGTAGCGTACCCGCTGCACACATATAGCAAGAGCCTCATCGAAGAGATTCAGCCGGACCTGGTCCTCTTAGAGCCTCCGCCCGAGAGGGAGTTGCTCCTGCAAGAATGCCAGGGAGTACGGAAGACGACCGACCGGCCGGTGGTTGTTCTGTCAAGCCTTGCCGACGAACTAACCATAACGCGGGCCCTGTCGTCCGGCGTGGACGACTACCTGGTGCTGCCCGCGCGCGAGAACGAGCTGGTTGCTCGCGTCCGGGCGATAGCACGCCGTCTGAGACACGACGGCGCGGAGGCTGTAACGACAGAGTTTGGCGGGATCGTTCTCTCAACGGAAGACCTGTCCGCAGAAGTCCGCGGGCGCAAGGTGTCTTTGTCGCCCATTGAATATCGATTGCTCTCCTGCCTGGTTACAGCGCAGGGGAAAGTGCTAACGCATGACTACCTCATGACTCGCGTCTGGGGCCCTGAGTATGTCGATTCGCGCCAGTACCTGCACCTCTACATTCGCTACCTCCGCGAAAAGCTGGAAGCCGATCGGAAGAACCCGCGCATCATCCTAAGCGAGTGGGGAATCGGCTATCGATGCCAGCCGGAACCCACATCGGAATCCTAACAGCCGTACGTCCCCAAGCAGTTGCATAAGGCGTCCTTCCTCAGGACAGCCGGACGGCTGGGACAACTCTAAAACCGAGACCATTCATAGAAAATTCATGACTAGTTCCTGGTACCTGGGCTCGATTCGACATGTACCCTTGCCTCATTGGATCAAAAAGAAGGAGGCGGGGTGGGAAACCGAATTCTCCTCCTTGATGAATGCGGCGATCCATCTGTTGGCATTAACAGCCAGCTTTGCTCGTCCGGATTCGTCACGGAGCTGTTCCGAAATCTAGATCAGGGCGTCCTGCGGCTTCAGGACTCTTCGCAGGAGCTTGTCGTCATCCTGGCGCGCCCGGCTGCCGCCGTTCGGCAATGCGTTGCCATTCGGCGGGCATGCACATCTCCGATCATCGTTCTCTTATGCGATATCGACGACGGCCCGAGCAACCGCGACGACGTTGTGTCCGCGTGTCTCGACGCCGGCGCCACCAGCGTGCTGCCGGCTTCTCTGGGCCGGCGAGAGCTGGCAGCGAGGGTGGCCGCCACTATCCGTTCATCACGCCGCATGGGATCGCAACAGTATCACCGCCGATCGTCTGAACTGGCGCAGCTAGCGATCGACAAGGCGGGGCATTCAGTCTCGATTTCGGGGAGTCGTCTGGCGTTGACGCGCACCGAGTTCAGGCTGTTGCTTGCGCTCGCGCGACGGCGGGGCCGAACGGCCGAAAGCAGCGAGCTAGTCTCCGAGGTCTGGGGCGCGGCGGCTGATAACCGCCACAAGTCGCTCCGTCTTCACATCGGCCAACTACGAAAGAAGCTGGAAGCGGATCCGAAGTCCGCGCTGACGGTAGTGAATCGCCGGGGGTTCGGTTACCGGCTGGCCAAGGCCGCGGGACCGTAGGCAAGGAAAGGAAGCGCCGGGTGATGCAGAACACGCGAACACACGGGGCCGTGACTCAGGGTAGCGTTGCCGTTTATGCGAAGGACTCGCGCAGACGGCTGGCGCTGGCCAGGTCCCTTGCCGGCGCCGGCCACAGCCAGCGCAGCGCAGCGACGCCACAGGAGCTGCACCGCCTTCTGATGCACCAGCAGTTCGATCTGGTTGCGATGATCGTGCAGAGCGGCGAGGAGGGGGCGGCGATCGACGCGGCGCTGTACGACGTGCGGCTGCCGCTGCACACGATCCTCCTCGGCAGCGCTAACGGTTTGCCGCTGACCACGAAGCGGCGGCGCGGCGGCACGTTTCGCTTCGTTCCTGGCCGGCTGACGGCGGCGGAGATCACGCGCCTGGTGGATGCCAGCATCAGCGCCGGCACGTGGGATGAGTCACTTGGGGAAAACGGCGGTGGCTCCGAGGCCGAACAGGTGGATCTGGAGGAAGTGATCGAACGCGCCGCTTCAGCGGTATACGGCAAGGCGAAGCGAAAGCGGCAGCGATTCAGCGTTTCGGTATCCGGGAGCCACAGGCACGTCCTGGGCGGGGGCGCCAAGCTAAGGCAGATATTTATCGCGCTGCTTCGGCTCATTGCGTCGGTGGCGCCGGTCGATGCGATCGTCTCCGTCAACGCGAGAGCGGAGAGAGGCGAATGGGAGATCGACGTCAGCGCGACGACGAGTGGTGCGAATCGGCGGCCGGTAGAGGATATGGCCGCGGAGCTGACAGAGGAGTGCGACGAGCTGAAGGCAGTGTCGCAGGAAGTTCGAGAGCAAGGGGGGATGCTCTGGGTGGAGCTGGCAGGGCCGGCCGCTCCGGCCTTGTGTCTAACATTGCCCCTTCCAGCGGAAGCGCTTGAGGGCGCACCCGCGTAACGGCGATCGGCGTCCGCTGACGAAGAGCGAACGCTATGAAGGGAGGTGACGGCCAGGAAGAATGAAGAATGTAGCCTCGATGACGGCAGGGCAGGGATGGCAGCCGTCGAGCGGGGCATATGCAGGGCCGGGAAGGCCCGAACAGACTAATTCAATATGAGAAACACACGAGAAACATAGGAGGAGAGAACAGATGACGTACATTAACACAGCGCTGGTGCGAATGGTGACAGCGGTTTCCGGCCTGCGCGCTCGCATGAGCGAAGAGCGTGGCCAGGACCTGCTGGAGTACGCCCTGCTGGGCGGCCTGATTGCCGCAGCCTTGGTAGGGATCTTCCTTATCTTCGGCACTGCGCTAGTTGATATGGGGAACAACATAGCGGCCTGCATCGACTTCGACACCCTGGGAACGACGTGCAGCCCGTAGGTTCGACTTCATAGGAGGCTGTAAATTCGCGCAGCGGCAGGTGGCCCCTGCCGCTGCGCACAGCCGTCATGAGCAGGATATGAGGATGACATTTCAAATAATGAGGAGTGGCCGGGGCCAGACGCTCATTGAGTTTGCGTTCGTTCTACCGCTGATCCTTGTCTTCTTCTTCTCGATCGTAGACTTTGGCATCGCGATCGAAAAGAGGATCACACTGCAGCATGGAGTGCGTGAGGGAGCGCGCTTTGCCGCGGTGCATTCCATGGAGATCGACATCCAGCAGAAGACGGTCGACCAGTCTCAGGGCATCATCGATGTCACCGCCGTGGACGTCTGCTACTTAGACGGCGTCGATGGGAACACAACCGTGGGCGACCCGGGCGACAGCGTTCGCGTGAGTGTGCTTCCAGGTGGCTTCACCTGGACGTTCCCGATCATGACCGAGATCCTGGGAGCGTTTGGCGTCCCGCCGCTATCGATCGACATGACACCACACGCCACAGCGCGTCTGGAGCGGGGCGTAACGGGAGCAGTAGCATGCCCACCATAATGAAGACAATACTTCGACGGGTTGGGCAGGAGAAGGGCCAGGCGATTGTCTTATTCGTCGGCATCTTCACGATTATCGCGGTTGTGGGAGCCATCGTCATCGATTTCGGCGTCTGGTACAGTGAACGCCGCGGCGCCCAGACCGACAGCGATCTTGTCTCTCTGGCCGGCGCGTTCGAGCTGTTCGACAGCGCCAGCACGTTTGCGGACGTCGATGCCGCGACACAGATCTCAGCTGTCGACAACGGTATCGACCCCGTCGCAGACCTGCAGAACCTGAGTGTGTGGAGTCTGGAGTTTCCCGACGGGTTCGAAGCCGACCCGGATTACTGCCACAACCCCGCCAACCACGACCCGAATGGGCGGCTCAACGCCGTCGTGCTGGACGTGAACCACGATTCTCGATCATTCTTCGCGGAGATCTTCGGGCTGGCGGCGCCGGACATCGGCGCCCACGCCTGCGCCCGCGCCGGGTCTCTACGTAGCACTACGGGACTCCGTCCCTGGACCGTCTCCATGTACAACACACCATGCTTCGACTGGATTGACGACGGCGACGGGGTCAAGGAGGTGGATGAGGATCGGTTCATCCCGCAGTTCGGCGAAGACTGCATCTTCCGCCTGGAAAGCCCTTCGTCCCAGGTAGGCTCTATCCGCCTTGGGGACGACCCCGGAGACGACTGCAATGAGACCGGGGGCGGCGCGGCCAAGTATCGGGAGAACATCGTCGAGGGCTCGGACGCTGTGTGTGAGATAGGAGAGTTGATCGACACGGAGCCGGGTCTGAACGTAGGCCCGACGCTCACAGCGCTGGCAGAATTGCTCGCCGGCGAGGGCGAGTGCGACACGGAAAACGGGAACCTTGACGGAATCGACCAGTTCGATGAATCCTTCGAGGGCACCTCCGGCATCGTCGGACCCGATGCCATCTTCGCTGCCCGGGACTGCGCGACGCCGCGTGGCATCCACATCATCGTTCTCGCCGAGTTTGAAGGGACGGGATTCGACACCCAGCCGATCGAGGGCTTCGCCGCGTTCTTCCTGACGCAGTGCGAGGCAACCGATAACGACGGGAACATCATCGAAATTCGTGAGAAATGCGATTTTACCGGTAGCCTTGGCTCGTCGTTCCAGATCCGCGGCTTCTTCATGCGCACCGTGGAGCTGGAAGGCGCCATCGGCGCCTTTGACGAGTTTGGCACCAATGTGATCAGGCTCGCTGAATAGAGCAGGAGGAGAGACACATGGCACAGACATCAGGCGCAAGAACTGGGAGCAGAAACCGTACGATGATTGTCGCGGCGATCGTCTTCGCGGCCATCGCGGCCCTCCTTCTCTTCGTCACGCTTCGGAGCAGCGATAGCGGCGGGGGCGGCGCGATCGCGCCGGTGGCGATGGCCGATGTGGTCGTCGCGACGCAAGACATCAGGGGCAACACCAAGCTGACCGCCGACATGATCGAGGTGAGATCGTTGCCGGAAGATCAGGTGCTCCTCGGAGCCTACACAAGCGTCCAAGCGGCGATTGGGCTGCCAGTGCGCTATCCGCTGCAGGCCGGCGAACAGCTGACGACGTCGAAGGTTGGCCTGAAGGCGATCGAGGACGAGAAGGACCTGGCGCTGGTGCTGGACAGCGGGATGCGGGCGTTCGCTCTGTCCGCGAGCGAAGTCACAGCCGTTGGCGGGTTGCTGCTGCCCAAGAACTATGTCGACGTGGTAGCGGTATTCCAGAACGACGAGGGCGACATCGAGTCGGTCGCGACGGTTCTGGAAAACATTCAGGTGCTGGGCGTAGCGCAGGAGGCGCTGGAGCCGGTGCCGGCCAACGTGACAGAAGACGATTCGACCGCGAACGGCGGCGGCGATACCGGCATCGTCGGCCAGCGATCGGACGAGGTCGAGAGGCAGCCGGGCGCCCGCTCGATTACGCTGGCGGTGACGCCGGATCAGGTGCAGCTCCTGGCGGGATTGCAGTCCCAAGACAACGTCGAGCTCTGGCTCTCCCTGCGGCCGCTGGATGACAACGAAAGCGGCCCCCAGGGGGTCCTAAGCGCCGAGCAGTTCGGCTTGGTTTCGCAGTAGGAGGAGGATCGATATGGCAAAATCTCCAGGGATCTTCATCGTCGATCCGGACCCAGATACGCGGTACCAGATTGCGCAATTGGTCCCAGAGACGGGCTTTACCGTGAGCGGACAAGCCGGGCTGGGAACGGAAGCGGTCGCTAGCGCGACCGAAGCTAGACCGGAGATCGTCCTCTGTGCCATGAAGGAGCCTGTATCGCGCGTGGTGCAGACGATCGAGTCGATCTCCTACGCTCTGCCGGACACGCCGATCATCGTCTATTCGGATACGACGGACCTGGAAATCATCCGCAAGGCGATCTTAGCGGGCGCGCGAAACTTCCTGAGCAGTCCGATTCGGCTGGATGAGCTGAAACGCTCGCTTAGCGCAACGTTAGAGGCTGAAGAGCGGCGCCATGTTCGAAGCGCGGACAACTCCATCCTCGCGGCGGAGGGAGCGATCATTACGGTCTTCGGAGCGAAGGGCGGCGTTGGCAAGACGACGATCGCGGGCAACCTCGCGGTCGCGCTCGTGCGCCAGGCGGGCCAGTCCTGCGTGCTCGTCGACGCCGACGATTCGTTCGGTGACGCCGCTGCCAACCTGGCGGTAACGCCGCAACGAACGCTCGTCGACGCGCTCAGGGTGCCTGACGATGACGACGACGATCTGAAGAGCTGCCTGGCCTACCACGAAAGCGGCCTCGCCATCGTCTCCGCGCCAACCGACCCGCTGGAATGGCGCGACGTACGCCCGGACCAGGTTGAGAAGATGCTGCATCGATTGGCTCGCCACTTCGACGTTGTCCTGGTGGATACGTCGGGAACGCTGGGCGACGTGAGCCAGGCGGTGCTGGGGGCGGCGTCGCTCGTTCTTTGGATTACGACGCCAGACTACGCGAGCGTTCGGGATTCGCTCCAAGCGCTCCAGGCCGCGCAACGGCTGGGTCTCTATGACGATCGCTTCCGGTTCGTGCTCAACATCGCATCGATGGAAGCGAACGTGAACCCGGCGGTCATTGAAGAAGCGATTGGCATGAGGCTGTTTTGGACGATCCCCCATGACCGGCTGCTTCGCAAGAGCGGGCAGCTGGGCCAGGCGATTGTAGAGGCCAGTCCTAAGAGCGCGGCCTCGCGTTGCTTTACGGAGCTAGCGCGCGTCCTGAGCGGATTGCCCGCAGAACCGCGGGCTGACGGCCTCATCGGCCGCTTGTTCGCCGGGCGAAACGGGAAGGCGCAGCACCGGGAAACGGCCGAAGCTCTGGAGACTGCCGAGGAGGCGATGTCATGACCGAGGTAATAGCTATGGACCGCACTGCTGCTTCGCCGCCGGCGGAAGAGGAGGTCCTGCTCAACGTCGAGCAAGCCGCGTTGGTGCATCGAGTGCATCAGCGCCTGATCCAGGAGATCGACATCGCGGCGTTGGAAGGACAGCCGAGCGAAGAAGCTCGCAAATCGATCGAAGCGACGGTGAGGGTGCTGGTCACGGAGATGGCGGATGGACTGTACGGTGCGGCAAGAGAGGCTGCCGAGAAGGCAGTCCTGGATGAAGTAGTTGGGCTCGGGCCGATTCAGTCTCTGGTGGACGACAAGACGATATCCGAAGTGATGGTGAACGCCACCGACGAAGTCTACTTCGAGCGGGACGGCATCATCTACCTTTCGGCTGCTCGCTTTCGAGACGACGCGCACATTATGCGCATCGTGGAACGCATCATCGCCCCGATCGGCCGACGGGTTGATGAGTCTTCACCGTACGTTGACGCTCGTCTGCCAGACGGCTCGCGTGTGAACGTGGTAATTCCGCCGCTGGTCCCACGCGGCCCGACGATCACCATCCGAAAGTTTCGCCCGGATATGTACCACGCCGATGACCTGGTGGCAAACGGCACGTTCACAGAATCGACCGCTAGCTTCCTTCGCGCGTGCGTTCGACTGCGCCTTAACATGGTACTGTCCGGAGGTACGGGCACTGGCAAAACGACACTGCTGAATGCCATCTCTACGTACTTGCCTAGTGGCGAGCGCATCATCACCATCGAGGATCCAGTCGAGCTGAAGCTGCAGCAGAAACACGTGATCTCGATGGAGGCCAGGCCGCCGAATATCGAAGGAAGTAACGAGGTAACAATGCGTGACCTGGTACGCAATGCGCTTCGGATGCGGCCGGACCGCATCATCGTCGGCGAGGTGCGCGGGCCAGAGGCGTTCGACATGATGCAGGCGATGAACACCGGTCACGAAGGCTCGATGACGACGGTACACGCGAACACTCCCAGAGACGCCCTCGCTCGTATCGAGAACATGATTCTCATGGCAGCGCTGGATCTGCCGAGCCGTGCGATACGCGAGCAGATGGCGGCAGCTCTGCACCTGGTTGTGCAGCTCACTCGCTATAGCGATGGACGACGCCGGGTGAGCACTATCGCTGAGATTACCGGCATGGAGAGCGATATTGTCACGATGCAGGACTTGTTCCGGTTCGAGCAGACGGGCCTAGACGATCAAGGTCACGCGCAAGGCGAGCTGGTCTCGACGGGCATCAGGCCGACATTCGCTGACATGTTTGAGAAGGCCGGCGTCGATTTTGACTGGGCATCGCTGACAGCCCGGAGTTGGGAATAAGGGGCCATGCTAGCGTTTGCCACCAGCGCGTTCATGTTCTTGGCGATCGCCGCCGGCGCGGTCGCGGTGTTTGGACCGCGGCAGTTTGGACTGAGCAGGTCGGATGATCGAATCCGCGGACTCGGAGTTGGGGAGCCCGAAGCAGCCGGGAGCTCGGCCAGCCCCATGTTCAAGCGGACGCGCTCATCCATTCCGACGCTCCGTAGGCTGCTCAACGATAGCGCGTGGGCGGAATTAACAGCGAACTCGTTGCAGCAGGCGAACGTTCACCTCCGCGTCGGCGAATACTTACTGTTAAGGTTCCTGCTCAGCACGGTTGCATTCATGCTTATCGCCCTGTTGACGCGATTCCACCCGCTCGGTGTGTTGTTCGGGATATTCGGTGCAATAGGTGTGTACATGCTGGGTCCGTTCTATCTTCGGCTTCTGCGAAATCGGCGGCTGGCGAAGATCGAGAACCAGCTAGTGGAGTTTTTGCCAATGCTCGCCTCATCGCTTCGCTCCGGCTTCGCCTTCCAGCAAGGAGTCGAACTGGCAGCGCAGCAACTCGACCCGCCGCTCGCTGATGAGCTGACGCTTATGCTAAACGATGCGAATCTGGGCGCGACGATGGAGGAAGCGATGCTGCAGATGGGCAAACGCGTAGGAAGCACGGATCTTGACATGATGATCACCGCGGTCTTAGTCCAACGCGGCACCGGTGGGAACTTGTCAGAGATTCTCGAACGAGCGTCAGAGACGCTGCGAGAGCGGGAGAGCGTTCGTGGTGATATTCAGTCGCTAACTGCATCGCAGCGACTAACTGGGTTGATCCTGTCGATCTATCCTGTGGCGATCGGCCTGTTGTTGCTATCCATCATGCCTTCGCTCTGGGTTGTGATGTTCACTGAGACGCTCGGACAGATCTTTCTTGCTGTTGCTCTAGGACTTCAAGGGCTTGGATTCTTGGTGATGCAACGGGTCATGAAGGTCGACTTCTAGGAGGACGAGAGATGCTAATCGATTCGGTGATCGCATTATCCTCCTTCGCCGCTGTGCTCTTCTTCACGCTGTGGGCGGTGCAAGGCGTCGGCGGCCCGGTGGAGGCTCGCATCCATGCCTTAACGCAGCAGGGCAGAGGCAGCAGAAGCAGCGCCGACTCTGAGCCTGTAACCTTCCAAGCTCGCGTCGTGGCGCCTCTCATCGAGTCTGTCGGCCGGCGTGTAGTAGCCGTCCTGCCCGGTGCGCTGCTGAAGCGCATGGAGCATCGACTCGTAGTCGCAGGCCAACCGATGAGCACGTCGGCCTTCTATTCGCTGGCAGTAACGGTCGGGACGCTCTTCGCTGGCTTATACCTCTTAGTGATCGTTGCCGCCTCTGACGGTGTGCCGCCGATTTTGGCGCTGGCGCCAAGCGCGCTTTTGTGGGTGCTGGGCATGTTCCTGGTGACCTTCTGGCTCTCTTCTCAGGCGCGCTCGCGGCGCAAAGCGATGTCGCGGGGCCTTCCCGACACGATGGACCTACTGACCATTTGCGTAGAGGCGGGCTTGGGTCTGGATGCCGCATTCCATAAAGTATCGGAAAAGCAAACAGGGCCGTTGGTGGACGAGATTCGCCAGATGTTGCGAGAGATTGGGCTTGGGAAGTCGAGGCGACAGGGAATGCTGGACCTCGCTGAGCGCACAGATCTAGAAGAGGTCCTCACGTTCGCGAACGCAGTCATCCAAGCCGAACAGCTCGGGACGAGCCTCGCTCAAGTCCTTCGCGTTCAGTCCGAGCGGCTTCGCGTGCGGCGTAGACAGGCTGCGGAGCAGCAGGCCAGAAAGGCGCCGGTAAAGATGGTATTCCCGCTGGTTTTCTGTCTGATGCCGTCGCTCTTTATCTTCATTCTTGGCCCGATAATGGTCAACCTGATTGGATTTCTGTCCGACTAATGAACAGCAAAACGGCGGCAGGCGAGGAGATGGTGGTAGATCGAAGCGCCTTCGAGGTTATCGGCCTGCTTCCGGCTGCGCCGCAGGAGCTTGTGGTCGAAGCCTACTGGCACTTGGCGTTCCATCTGCAACGTGCTGCTGAAACAGATTCGAATGCACAGGCCATGTTGGTTCGGCTAAATCGCGCGTATGAAGTCCTCGTGAGCTCGAACGTTCAAGCTGGGAATGGGAACCCAACGCATCAGTTGGATGAACGCCGTAAAGATGCAGGCGTTAAGCGTGTGGGGTGGCTGGGGCGCGTCCTAAGGCATTCGCCGGAGGGAGCCGTCGCCGCCCCTAGCCAATGGGAGGCTCTCCAGGTTTCACCGTCCGCGCCGCGTGAGGTGGTTGAGTTGGCGTACGAGTTCTGGCGCCGCAGGCTGGGTAGGCAGCCAGCTCATGAAGCTGGGCCGGCGTTGGAGGCGATCGAGAACGCGTACGTAGCGGCAATTGAGGAGATTGCGGACGCGTCCGCTTCTGAGAACAGCGTTGCGTCTGCGCAGCCAGACCGTCCTGAGGAGTCTGATGAACGGCATGAATCGGACGCTGGAGATGGATATGCGTCGGCGACACATGCAGTCGTGAACGAGGAAATTGGAACGATACCTGATGCCGAAGCGCTTGAAGAGGCGGGTAGCGGGTCTGAATCGCGCTCCTGGCGGTCGCGCATCCGGACTGGCGTAGTCGCTGCATCCGCGAGCGCGAAGCGTTGGATGACTGGCGTGATGAGAGCTGGCTGGGAGTGGTTCCTAAGGTGGGGGGCGGATCCGTTTCATGAGTACGATCCGAATGCTGTTCAAACGCCAGAACCTGAAGTAGACGCCGACGCGTCTTGGCGGGCGGATGAATTACCAGCCGATCTCTTGGGAGTGGGCGCCCGGATTGGCGCTGCGCCGCCGGAACCGTCTAGCCGATCAGATGAAGCGGCGGATCTAAGGGCGCATCAAGACGGACGGATCTCTTCTGTTGGGAGCGGGATGAATCCGCGCGCTGAGCTGTCGATGCCGCCTCGTCCGAAGAGCTCGGTGGTGCCGGCGGCTGTTCTGGGTGTGAAGAGCCAGTTGGTGGCTGAGGACGGTGAGACCTGGGTGATAGGCGAGCGGGCGTTGAGCATTGGCACCGATCAAGCCTGCGATATCGTGGCAAGGCTAGTCTCCCCTGACTCGCCGCGAGTCACGGCTCGCCTCTGGTGCCAAGACGAACGCGTCATGTTGCATGTGTTGGAACAGGACCCGCCGGTTCTCATTAACAGCACCCCGACTATCTGGGCGCTCCTGGAGGACGGCGACGTTCTGCAGATCGAGGGCATCACGTTGCGATTTGAATGTCCGGTAACGGGAGAAGAAAGATAGGTGCGCCGATGGCAAGCATGATTCAGCATCATCCTGGTCACAATCACGTGAAAAGCACCGTGCCGCCCCATGGTTGCGTGACGGCCACCTTCGACATCGCGCGAGAGCGGTATGAAATTGCAGACGAACTAAGGCTCGTTATGTCTATTGAGCCACGCACCGGGAGAAGGGAGCCCGATAGATGTTCAACATGAAGAGTGCACGCTCTAAGAAGCTTCTTGGCACCTCAAGTTTCCGCAGGCTATTGAAAGGCCGGTGGGCACCTCTCTCCTTCATTGCGGTACCCATTCTTGTAGCGGTAGCGTTTGTGCTCGTCCCTGGCTCGGGCGGGGCGCCTACGAGCTTTACTGTTCCAAAGACTTCGGCCGCGACTGCAAACGTGGACGGGCGAGTTACTGGCTCGGACGGCTACGTTCAGTTCGCGAGCATCAGCGACGGCACAAACAATTTTGGAGCGCTGTTCTTCACCAGCGATACCGCGTTCTTCTACTTCGCGGCCCGGCTGAACGCTCTGAACATGGGCGATGTCGCGAATGAGAACGTTTATGGGTCACTGGCTTACCACGATCCCGCACCGACGGGATACGACACGGGCTGGAATAACCACAACTTCGGCCACCTGAAGAACAGTGATCGAGCTCGCTTCCAGATCGCATGCGATGGAACGATCATCCACGACTTCGTGCAGGACTATCTTCGAGAGGACGGCAGCAGCTGGGCCTCCGACACATCCGGCGATGGTTCGATTATCGCAAAGGGCCCCAGCCAATCAGCGAGCTCCCTAGAGTGGAACCTCGAACACCAAACGAGCACAGCGTCCGGAGGCACTGGCTGGGGTGATGATGCCGGTGAGGAGCCAGAGGTCGAGTCGCCACCATTCGACGCTGTGTACCCGACGTTTGATTCGGAATTTGATGGTTGGGTCTGGGAGATGACATACGAGTTTAGTCTGACCCGTTCCCAGTACTCGGGATGCTCCCAGGTGACGATCGCTCTGGTGCAGTTCGCGGGCGAGACCAGTCCGATTGGCGGCATGCACAACTCGCCATCGAAGGAAGGCGGCGAGTCGATCATTACGACACCGACCGACGTTCCATTTATCACGCCGACGCCGGGTGACACGCCGACGCCGACGGATACGCCGGTCGACACGCCGACGCCAACGGATACGCCGGTCGACACGCCGACGCCGACGGACACGCCGGGTGACACACCGACGCCAACGGATACGCCTGAGGGTACGCCGACGCCAACGGACACGCCGGGTGACACGCCGACGCCGACGGATACCCCTGAGGGCACGCCGACACCTACGGATACGCCCGGTGACACGCCGACGCCGACGGATACGCCTGAGGGTACGCCGACGCCAACGGACACGCCGGGTGACACACCGACGCCGACGGATACGCCTGAGGGTACGCCGACGTCGACGGACACGCCGGGTGACACACCGACGCCGACGAATACGGTTGCGGCAGCGACAGCCACGCCAGTGCCGCCAACGGTTACGGCGACATTCGTTTCAGAAGTGTTACCGACCGTGGAGGCCACGCCGACGAATACGCCTGAGGCCACGCCGACCCCGCCAGCGGCGGTACTGCCACCGGCCGGCGACGGGCCTGCTGTCGCTGGCGGCTATCTACTTGGGTTCGCTCTGATCTGCCTGGGTGCTGGAATGTTCGCTACGTCATATGGCCGCGCCCTGGGAAGACCGTCTTGAGTTGAGAAGGGATTGTGGATCAACGCTGCCAGGCTGTCCAGTAGAGAGCAAACAGGATGGTAACAAGGACAACCAAGCCCGCAATATCCGGGCCAAATTCGTTGAAGGTCTCGAACATGCTGCCACCTGTATCTTCTACGCGGGGTGTTCGCACCAGCTCCGGTCAGTATATATAGACGGCGGAGGCTGTCAAGTAACTGGAATCAGCGTGACGCCGATAACGGCCTTAACGACTGTCTACGCGTCGCGTGCCTACTTCGCTGGCGCCTGGCCCTTTAGTCAACGAGAAACGCTGTCTAGATTGGCTCGGAAGCTAGGGCTAGGACAGAGCATCTGAACTGGCGGTTAAATCTGTGGAGCGGGAGACGAGAGTCGAACTCGCGACCCTCTGCTTGGGAAGCATTGGGTCAGGGCCTAATTGTTAACCCGATAGATACAGAATTTTCGGTAGGACTTCGGTGCGGTTTCGGTGAAAACGCCGTTTCTAGGCGCCGCTGCCAAGCCGTTAGGCAGGGAGAAGGCGAAGTGCCGGCGTGTACGAATAGGCTCGTCCCATAAGAGTCAACCAGGCGTCTTCAACGGGGATGGAATCGAGGTCCGTTAACCTGCGAGCCCTGCTCAAGCGCGCGTCGCTAGGCGCAAGATGGCTCGTCCTAGCATCCCAAAAACTGCCGAAGGGCATGATGGAACGCCTCCGGCTGCTCCACGAATGGGAAATGCCCTGCATTATCAATAAATGCAACGGTGGCACCAACCCGGTCGAGATACCTTGCATCCCCCATGAAGCGCCGATCTTGCCTCCCGTAAATCCCGAAGATTGCGACTTGTTTGGCCAGCGTTTCGAGCCGGACACGGCGCATGCTAGCGCTCACCAACGGCCGGACGCGAGCCTCATCGTAACGCATCTCTGTCGAAAGTAGCTCTCGGACTTCTTCCTTCTTCGCTCTGTTCGCCACTTCGTGCGTTAGATGAAATTCGAGCCAGTCGCTATCGCTTCGGCCCTGAGACAGTATTGTCCTCCACCACAACGACCAGCCTCTTGGCTCGATGAGCGGGCCATACCAGCCGCTAGCCGCTGCGTCGACGAGGACGAGCGCCCGTACACGGTCGGGCCAGCGACGTGCGTAGTCTACAGCGATGACACCGCCGAAAGAATGAGCGAGGAGATCGATTTTCTCGTGCCCCAGACGGCGACGGACGTCCTCGACATCCTCTGACAGCCTATCGATCGTGTAGCTCTCTACTGGAGCGTCCTCTGATTGGCCACAGCCGCGTTGATCGAGGAGTAACAGCTCTCGGCATCCAGATATGCTCGTTAGGTAGTTGCCAAAGTTCTGGTGATCGGCCGCCGGTCCGGCGTGCACGGCGTAGAGAGGCGACCCTGTGCCGAATCTATGAACCGCCAGCCCCACCCTATCCGACGCCTGGACGATGCTAGTCTCCATGGCAGCCACGCGTCCGAGGCTAAGAGCGCCGCCGCTCGCGTGACACGATCGGCTCTAGCACCTCGACGTAAAGCGCTAGGCGCTCGGCGACTCTGTGCGCCAACTCGCGGGTCAAATCGCGCTTCGGCTTCCATTCGTC
>JADFPV010000107.1:2650-5603 GCA_022562155.1 Chloroflexota bacterium | reverse complement strand
GAAGCAGTAGACGGCGGCTCGCTCACCTCTCGACGCGGACCAACGCCGGGCCGACAAGGCCATCTGCTGTGGGTCATCGTACCGCTCGTCCTCGCCGCTATCGGGTGGTCCCTTGCGGGCGACCACCTCGTAGCCGCGGAGACGCAGCAGATAGGGGAGGTGGCGGCTATCGCAGCCATTGGCGTGCTCGGGCTGCTGCTCACATTCTTCACCCGACACAGCAACATACGCGTCGAACGCGCCTACTCGGCGCACCTGGAAGGTCTCAGCCAGCGCCTGCGCAGCCTTGCCTATCAGGACTCGCTGACAGAACTCTATAACCAGCGCTACTTTTACGAGCAGCTGACGCACGAAGTTGAACGCGCCCATCGCTACGCCCGGCCGGTCTCGGTCATTCTCCTCGACCTCGATCACTTCAAGGAGGTCAACGACACGTACGGCCACCTGATGGGTGACAAGCTGCTCAGCCTGATAGGCAAAGTGATTAAGGAGCAGGTCCGCCGCGCGGACATCGCCGCGCGCTATGGCGGGGATGAGTTCGCGATCATCCTCCCTGACACTCCGCTCCAGGCAGCACAAGCAACAGCGGATAAGCTGACAAAGGCAATCGCCGGCGGTCATACCAGTACCGGCAGGGGCGAAGGCATCACCATCAGTGCTTCGTGCGGCGTGGCAAGCTGCCCGGACGAGGCTCGCACCGTTTCAGATCTTCTGCAACTTGCGGATGAACGCGTCTATCAATCAAAGAAGAGCAGGCCGGCTTCGCCAGCTGAGATTCCAGGCCTGCTACGTGTCTCTGACCATTCCTAACGAATGCCCACGGTTCCGGCGATCCGTACGTACGTGATCGCAGTAACAGCCGCCTCCCACAATCTGTAACTACGTTAGAGAGGCGACCTTCGTTGGCAGCCCGAAAATGCCCGTGGTAGACTGAACTGCAGTGTTCGCGGAGCCTGGGTTGACGTGACTGCGCCACAAAAGGAGACGGTCTCAGATGTATAAAGCCGCTGCCTGGATTGTAGGTGGCCTTCTGGGTGCCGTGTTGCTCGCGCTGGTATTCACGCTGGGCTATGTCTCGAGCGACCGCCTCAACGACGACAGCGATTCCGGCCCTAGGACGCAGGTCGACTTCGACGACGTCCTTGATGGCATTATCGATTTCAACACGTTAGAGCAGATCGTCGAGGTTCTCAAGGACGAGTACGTCGACAGGGCCGCTCTTGACGAGCAGTTGCTCTACGAGGCCGCTATTGCCGGCATGCTGGACAGCCTGGCCGACACAGGCACCTTCTACGTCGACCCAACGTCCTATGCGCTCTCGCTGGGCCCATCCGGCAGCTTCGAGGGCATCGGCGCTACCGTCAACCAGCAGGACGAAAACATCGTCATCGTGAGCCCGTTCGAAGGCAGCCCGGCTGAGGCAGCGGGACTCGTAGGTGGCGACCTCATCCTAGCGGTCGATGGCGAATCGATCGTCGGCTGGCCGCTCGATCGCGCCGTGCTCAAGGTGCGCGGGCCGCGGGGCAGCGAGGTGACGCTGACGATCCAACACCTAGACGGCTCTACGGAAGAGTTCACAATCGTCAGGGCCGAAATCGAGGTCAACAGCGTGACCACCAACCCGCCGGGCGGTGTGCTCCGTGATGAGGACGGCAACGAAGTCACCGACCTTCGTTACATGCGCATTTCTCAGTTCACTGAGCGGACACCGGACGAAGTTGGCGAGGTCGCAAGCGCGGCAGAAGAGGACGGCATGCGCGGACTGATCATCGACCTGCGGGGCAACCCGGGCGGCCTGTTCAACGAGACGCTGGACACGACCGATCTGTTTCTCGACGAGGGCATCATGCTCATCGAGATCGATGACAACGATGATGAGCTGGTCTACCGGGCCAGTTCCGGTGGCGCAGCGCTCAGCATCCCCATTGCCATCTTGATGGGCCCGCTGAGCGCCAGCGGTTCCGAGGTGCTGGCAGCGGCGCTTCAGGACAACAACCGAGCAATCATCATCGGCGAGACGAGTTTCGGGAAGGGAACGGTCAATCGCGCCCGCCGGCTCGACGATGGAGGCGCGCTCTTCGTAACGATCCGCCACTGGCTCACCCCGAAAGGCGTGCAGATCGACCAGGTAGGCATCCGGCCCGACGTCGAAGTGACCCCAGGTGTCTTCGACCCCTTATACGATCCGTTTGCGGACGTCCAGATCTACTCAGCGATCGACCATCTCCTCGGCCTCGAGGCGAGTACGCAGCCTGCGCCAGCCTCCGTCGCGCCCTAGCGCGACGCCCTCAAACACTCATGGCCGTCAAGCAGGTGGCCGTCAACAAGAAGGCGCGGCACGACTACGAGGTGCTCAAGGTGGTCGAGGCCGGCCTCGCGCTACTCGGCAGCGAGATCAAGTCGATCCGCGAAGGGCGCGTGCAGATTCGCGAAGCGTACGCCCGGCCAGAGGGCGGAGAAATGTGGCTCATAGGAGCACACATCTCCCAATACGCGCCGGCCGGCGACGCAGGCCACGAGCCCACACGGAAGCGCAAGCTACTGCTCCACAAGTCTCAGATCCGCGAACTCTCTCGCGCCGTCCTCGAACAGGGCCTAACGCTCGTTCCGTTACGTATGTACCTCAAAGACGGCATCGCGAAGGTGGAGATCGCCCTCGCGAAAGGAAAGAAGCGCCACGACAAACGCGCCGCGATGGCGAAGCGA
Source organism: Chloroflexota bacterium (assembly GCA_022562155.1). GTDB lineage: Bacteria > Chloroflexota > Dehalococcoidia > DSTF01 > RBG-16-68-14 > SZUA-185. The sequence goes on along the minus strand of JADFPV010000107.1, from coordinate 2,897 downwards.
GACGCCGAGCGAGAGATGGCGCGCGCCGTCCGCCACCGACAGTAGCTTCTCGTGAACACGGCGCCACCAGATCAGGCGACGATTGCGAACGGGCTGTCCGCTACCTTCCCCGAGCTTGGCGACGTGTCGGTTGCCCAGACGCTCGGCATCGGCTTCAACAGCGTGGCCGTGGAGACGAAGGACGGTCTGGTGTTCCGCATAGCTAGAACCGAGGGAACAGCAGCTCGCTTTGCGATCGAGCGGCGGT
>JADFPV010000107.1:0-2551 GCA_022562155.1 Chloroflexota bacterium | reverse complement strand
CGACGTGTCGGTTGCCCAGACGCTCGGCATCGGCTTCAACAGCGTGGCCGTGGAGACGAAGGACGGTCTGGTGTTCCGCATAGCTAGAACCGAGGGAACAGCAGCTCGCTTTGCGATCGAGCGGCGGTTGCTCCCCGTCCTCAGCGAGCGGCTGCCGGTGGACGTCCCCAAGCCGCGGTGGTTCTCCCCGGCAAGCGAGCATTTCCCGCTAGGCGTGATGGGTTATGAGAAGATCGGCGGCAGGCCGCTTAAGCCCGACCTAGTGACGGACGTGAATCGGGACCGGCTTGTTGCGCAAATCGCAGATGTGCTGATAGCGCTACACGGGTCGCCATTAGCAGAGGTCGCGAACGTCGGGCTACCACAGCCCGAAGAGATGGCGGCCAACTATCGGTCGTTGGCCGACGAGACGCTGCCGGTGCTCAGGGACCGGATGACCCGCGCAGAATTCGACCGGATCGACAGCTGGTGGGAGGCGTTCCTCACGGACGAACGCATGACACAATTCGAGCCGACGCTCACGCACGGCGATTTCTGGTTCGAGAACATGATCGTGGGCCAGGACGCGTCTCACCTGACCGGCGTCGTCGACTGGGAGCACGCTGCAATCGGCGACCGGGCACAGGATTTCGCGACGCTGCTCCACCTCGGAGAGGAGTTCACGACCGCTGTGATCGAGTCTTATCGAAGCGTTGGCGGCCGCTTCGGCGAAGATTCCCATTACCGCATGCGGCGGCTATGGGAGCTACGCGAGTTCTACGGCGTGCTCTACGGCATTCGCTTCGAAGACGACGAAGAGTTGCTCGATTCGATTCGAAAACTGAGAGAAGGCCCCTTATTGACGACCTGAGATTCGCCGTGATAGTATCGAATCAGGAAAGGAGGTGATGCGGATGCATGCTAAACGTTGCGTAGGCCTTGCGCCTCGCGCCATCCGCGACTCCTTGGAGGTAGGTATCTCCTAGGCGTCGGTTCCCGGGCTTGGCCCGAGGACGTGCTAGGTGATAGGCCTAGCAACTATGCGCCACCCCGACAAAAGTCGGGGTGGCGCTTTTACGTTCGCTGTGGCATGATCGCTCCGGCGTGAGTAAAACACTCGACCTCGATCGCCTGCAGTCTCTACTCGACACAAACTACGTCGGGCGCAGCGTCACGTATCGAGATTCCGTCGACACCACGATGTCCGTCGCCGCTGAGGAAGCGGGCGCGGGCGCACCAGATGGGGCCGTCGTCGTCGCCGAGGAGCAGACCGCGGGTCGCGGGCGGATGGGCCGTTCGTGGGTGTCACCTCCCGGCGTCAACCTCTACTTCACCCTGATCCTGAGACCGACACTCGAACAGCTCCGCTACCTGGCGGTCATCGCTCCACTGGCCGTGAGCCTTGCCATTGAGGAGACGACGGGCTTGATGCCGCGCATCAAGTGGCCGAACGACGTCCTGATCGGCGATCGGAAGGTCTGCGGTGTACTCGTCGAAACGAACCTCACGGGCGACGAGGTGCAGAATGCGCTGATCGGCATCGGCATCAACGTCAATCTCAACGTCATGCTGCATGAAGAGATTCGCGAGATTGCTACGAGCTTGCGCGCGGAGTCCGGCGAGGTAGTCGCGCGCGAGGAGGTGCTGGCGGCCACGCTCAACCACATCGAAGAGCTGTACAAGCGGCTGCGATCGGGCGAGGCAGTGTCGGTCGCCTGGAAGCAGCGCCTCGAAACCCTAGGCAAGCACGTCAAGGTGACGATCGCCGGCGGCGAGAGTCAGGAAGGTGTCGCCGTCGACGCCGACTCGGACGGATCATTGATCATCCGTCGCGACGACGGCAGTCACGTCCGCGTAGAGGCCGGCGAAGTCACCCTGCGAGACGAGGCCTAGTTCGCCGACGGGGGTTGTTGCGCGCCGTCGCTCCCTGCGTTTCCCATCTTACTCATGAACGTCTGGATCAGATCGATCGGCACCGGGAACACGATCGTGCTGTTCCGCTCCGTCGCGACTTCCGAGAGCGTCTGCAAGAAGCGTAGCTGCAACGTAGCGGGCTCCCGGGACATGATCCGCCCTGCTTCGGCCAGACGCTCGGCGGCCTGAAACTCACCTTCAGCGTTGATGATCTTGGCCCGCCGCTCGCGTTCCGCTTCGGCCTGCTTGGCCATCGCGCGCTGCATGCTCTCGGGCAGCTCCAGGTCCTTCAGCTCCACCACGGTCACCTTGACGCCCCAGGGCTCGGTTTGCTCATCGATGATCTGTTGCAGGCTCGTGTTGATCTTCTCACGCTCCGAAAGCAGCTCGTCCAGATCGGACTGGCCGAGCACGCTGCGCAGCGTCGTCTGTGCGATCTGACTGGTGGCGCGGAAGTGGTCTACAACGTTCACGACGGAGTCCTCCGGCCGCAAGACGTGGAAGTAGATCACGGCGTTCACGCGCACGGTGACGTTGTCTCTGGTGATCGCCTCCTGGCTCGGCACGTCCATGGTCACCGTACGCAGGTCGACCTTCACCATCCGTTCGATGATGGGGATGATGATGAACAGTCCGGGGCCACGCGCTCCCTGGAGGC
>JADFPV010000052.1:16742-19776 GCA_022562155.1 Chloroflexota bacterium | reverse complement strand
GCGGGCGGACGGACGTTGCGCCAGTTCATCGATTGGGCGGAGCGCCAGGCGGAAGAGGGTACACGCGTCGTCGAGACCGTCGTGCCGGAGCCCGACGACGATGCCGTGCGCATTATGACCATCCACGCCGCCAAGGGACTCGAATTCCCCATCGTGCTCCTGGCGGGTCTTAACGTCGAAAGGGGTTCCGGACAAAAGCCGGATTCCGTTCTCTGGGACAGCGAGGGGCGCATGGAAGCAACGGTCGGCCGCCACTTCCAGACACCCGGATACGAAGAGCGATCGCAGCGCGAAGAGCAGATGGAGCAGTTCGAGAAGGTCCGGCTGCTGTACGTCGGCGCCACGCGCGCTCGCGACCACCTGATCGTCAGCCTCCACCACAAGGCGTCCAGCAGCGGCCCCAAGAGCCTCGCCGCGCAGCTTTACCTGGTGTGCAGAGACAACGACGAACTCTGGCACGACATCAAACCGGTCGCCCTGCCGCACGAAGAGCCCGCGCCGGCCGGCTTCGACGACTCGCCTGAGAAGTTCAAGCGCTGGTCAGAGGATCGAGAGCGGCGTATCGAGGACCTCCGCCGCGTCCCAATGCGGTCGGCGACCGAGATCGTCAAGGAGTTCGCCGGCGTTAGCGGCGACCCCAACGTCCAGAAGGACCCACCCGTCGAAGAAGTGCCCCCGTGGCGCCGAGGACGAGCTGGTACCACAATCGGGCGCGCCGTGCACGCTGTCCTCCAGAGCATCGATCTCGAATCGCGAACCGATCTCGAGAGTGCCGCGCGGGCGCAGGCGGACGCCGAAGGCATCGCGGGACGCTGGCAGGAGATCACCCGCATGGTGGAGGCCGTGCTTGAGTCCCCCTCCATCCGCGAAGCGGTCGCGGAGGGACGATACTGGAGGGAACTGTTCGTCTCCGCGCCCATCGGCGAAGCAGGCGTGGAAGGGTTCATCGACCTCTTATACGAGACAGACAAGGGACTCGTCGTAGTGGACTACAAAACAGACAGAGCGCCCAGTGAGGAAGACCTGGAGGCTGCGCTCACCCGCTATACACCCCAGGGGGCGGCGTACGCTCTCGCGATCGAAGAGGCGTTGGGCCGAAGGGTCGAGCGTTGCGTATTCGTCTTCGCCGAGCCGGGCCGGGCGAGAGAAAAAGAGGTTTCCGATCTAAGGACAGCGATCGAGCAGGTGCGGGAACGTATCTCTACCGGCCCAAGGCCGTATGCTCAACAAGGTGCCGAGCAGAGTCAGCTTTCGTTTCCCGGTCTGTCCGATGAATGAAGTTGATGATCGCGTCGTTGGCCAAGGCCGGCCGCTCCAGGTGAAACGCGTGTCGCAAACCATCGAATACAACCAGCTTCGCGTCCGGGATCAGCTCCGCCAGGATTTCCGAGTTCTTCGGGTCGATCAAAGTGTCCTCGGCGCCCGTCATGACCAGTGTCCGATGCGGGATCTGGCCGAGCCGGTCGTGGGCATCATGAGCGCCGACAGCATCCGCCTGGTGGATAAGACCGTGCGACGTTGGCGGGAACCGGATTATCGACAGGACGAAGTCCTGCAGCTCCGGCGTGGCCTTCATCATCGCCTCTTCGGTCCAGAGTCGCCTGAGGAACTCTGAGATCCACTCCAGGTCTTGCTTTCCGTTGGCGTCACGGAACGTAGAGATGTCGTTGCGCAGCTGCGCCACGCCCGCCGCGCGACTGCTCCCGGGCGTCGTGCAGCCCAGGATCAGCGTATCGATGCGTTCCGGATGTTCAATCGCCAGCTCCTGAGCAACCATGCCGCCCATGGAGATGCCAAAGACGTGCGTTCTCGGAACGTCCAACCCGTCGAGCAGCCCAACAATATCACAAGCCATCTGCGAAGTTGTGTAAGGCCCCTCGGGTGCCGACGTCCGGCCAACCCCACGGTTATCGAACGCGATGACGCGGAACTGCTTCGCTAAGCCTTCTATCTGTGGGTTCCAAGTAGCTGCGTTGCCGCCCCACCCCATAATCAGCAGCAGCGGGTCGCCAGAGCCGTGCTCTTCGTAGTAGATTTCGATGCCGTTGGCCTCGATCGTAGCCATCGCAGCCTCGCCCCCTCCGAAGGCCTGGGTCGGCCTCGCGAGCGAGCGTCCCTAAGGGATAGATCGGCTGTGGACTAGCGATCATGAGTGTGCGGGAGGAGCGGATTGTCCTGTTATTAGGAGTGGCCAGCTACGTAGAACGAACTGAGAGCCATTCGTTCACGGTCGGCCACATCCGCAGGACCGCGTTCGTGCCAGCGATCAAGCTCACGTGCCCGCCACGCACGTGCAGTTCCTGCTTATCCTCGCTGCCTACGGCATCCAGGAGCGGCTTCGTGGCTTCATATGGCGAAATGTGGTCGAACTCGGCCATCACGTTCAGCACGGAGCATCTGATCTGCTTCAGGTCAACTCGCCTGTCGCCCAGCGTGAGTTCACTCTTGATCAGCTTGTTGCCCCACATCAGCTCCTTCGTGAACTGACGGTACGCCTCGCCGGGGAACGAGATCTGGTCCTGCGCCCACTTGTAGCGGATGCGCCAGTTGTAGACATACTCCTCATCCCAAAGGTTGTCCCACAACCGGATGAAGCTAATTGGGCGCTCCAGTGGCCGCAGCATCTCCAGTGAGCGCAGGATCATCTCTGCCGGCACGTTTCCGTATGTGTCGACGAGTCGATCGACGTCGAACCAGCGCGGGTCCGACCACCGGCGCAGCAGGCCCATGCCCTCAAAATCAGCTGGCGACGCGACGCAGATCAAGTTCTTCAGGTCGGCGTCCGGGAACGCGCCCGCGTACATCAAGCCAAAGTCACCACCCATGCAGTAGCCGAGAATCGACAGATCATCTTCGCCCGAGGCCCGGCGTACCACCTCGAAGCAACGTGGCATCATGTCGAGGACGTAATCGTCCAGACGTAGTTTGTGGTCCTCGGCACGCGGAACTCCCCAATCGATCATGTATACGTCGAAGCCCTGCTTGAGCAGATACTCGACGAAGCTCTGACCTGGAGCGAGATCGAGGATGTACG
>JADFPV010000052.1:0-16644 GCA_022562155.1 Chloroflexota bacterium | reverse complement strand
CGTAATCGTCCAGACGTAGTTTGTGGTCCTCGGCACGCGGAACTCCCCAATCGATCATGTATACGTCGAAGCCCTGCTTGAGCAGATACTCGACGAAGCTCTGACCTGGAGCGAGATCGAGGATGTAAGGCTTGCTGATCAGTGACATCACGAAGACCACCGGAACGCGGTACACCTCGTCCGCCTGGGGATGGAAGCGGTAGAGCCTCATCGTCCCCTGCGAGTAGAGCGTGTCCTTGGGCGTAATGCCTACTTCCAGGTCGTACCTTCCGAGGAGGATATCAAGCGTGTTACGTGACCGGTCGACGGTTCGCGTCACCTCCCGGCCGACTTGTGTAACCAATGTCCCCGGCGTGCTCGTTTGCTGGCTCACCATATTGTGCGGCCTCGTCATCCTTGCCTTGACCGGCTCCGCGATGCGGAGCGTTCTGACCTTGGTGTGGTTACCGCCTGAGCCCCTCAGGCACCGTCACGGCGTCTGGACGGGTTGGGAATCCTGGCGTTGTGCGCGTTCGAGGCGGCTCCGGGCGGCGTTCTTCACTCATGCCCACGGCCTCAGCCGCTATCTGTAGCATCTCTTCGATGCGTGACAGCCTATCCTCGATGGAGCGCAGCGTCTCGCCTAGGCCAGTCACGTCCGTCCGCGATGGCATATTCAAGAAGGTGAGATAGCGCTGCATGCCTTCAGCCATCATGCGTTGGAAGGCAGTCGTGATCTCCATATAGCCGCCCATATTCCTGCCGAACGGCTCCGTGTTCATCGCCTGGTTGAACAGCGCGTTGAACTGGCGCTCAGTCTGTGTAAGCCACTCACGCCACGCCTCCATAATGTCCGGCGTCGGTTGTTCTGTCTGCTCAGACATCGTCTTCCCCCTTCCAATCCCCGCACCAGAACGCACCACATGCACGTACTCACTGGAGGGGATCATTCTCGCACCTTTACCCCGACTTTGCAACACATTGCGCCGGGGCGTGCCTCTCTCAGATACAAACGCGCGCGTAAGTTTAACGCATCGTTTACATGTAGGACTTGACTCAACTTCAGGGGCGATTCATCATGTAATGGAAGGCAGGCTCACGAGTCTGACCGAGGCTACATCGACGCGATCCAAGGAGGGACAGCGATGGCTAACGCGGACGCAGCCAGCAAGTATTACGAAGCGCTAAATGAGACCTCAGACGCAGTGATCGACGCGATCAGGGCTGCGAACGACCGAGGACATCGCTTCACCACGGCGCTCATCGAGCAGGCTCAGGAAAGCCAGCGCGAGGCCGTGGAGCTAACCCGGAAGTGGGCGGAGTCTCCGTTCGACATCATCGGTCTCCTGAGTTCCTTCACGGAGAGCACAACCAAGGCGCAGGGCCGCGCGCTGGAAACCACGCGACAGCTCTTCGGCGAACTATCGGATGTCCAGAAGGAGACGCGCGAAGTCGTCCAGAAAGTCATCAACGCCAACCGCACCGCCGGTGAGGCCTCAGTCGAGATAGCTCGCGGCGCGTTCTCACGGGCGACGAACGCCGTGCAACCGGCCACTGAGGGAAACGGCAGCAAAGCCACGGCTGCCAGAGCCGGCACAACCAAGATCGACGCGAAAGCTAGTTAAGAAGTCTCGGCGAGCAGCTGCGCCACCCGTCGGTAAACCTGCGGGTTGAAGGCCAGTCCGCTGTGCGTGCCACTCACCTTCGTATTGAGTTCGTCTTCTTCCTCAATGCAGCTCTGCCAATCAACAACACCATCGGTTTCGGTGTAGATGGCAGCCCGGGCGACTGACTTGGGGAACTCCTCCCGAAGCGAACTAGCGAAAGCGCACGTGCATTCGCCGGTGTAGCAGTTGGGCTTATCTTCGTTGACACTGCTCGTCCGCTGGCCGCGAATTCGGTCTCTGACGAATCCAGCGGCGGCCAGCACCATCGGGTGGACGCGAATGTCGTTGAACGGGGCCGCGAGCGAGATCACCTGCGTGACTTGCTCCGGACGCTCGTGGGCGGCGCTCCTAGCAAGGAGGCCACCAAGGCTATGACCGATCAAGCGCACCTTATTGCCGGTCTCCGATTGCGCCTCGTCCATCGTGGCAAAAAGGCGTTCCCGCAGCACATCGGGGCATTCAGCGTTTCGACCGATGCGCGAGTAGTACGGCGTATAGCCGATGCGGCGCAGCCAGTTGTACATCTCCATCAAGTACGTGTCGGAGCCGAGGAAGCCGGGGATCACGATGACGGCGTCGCCGTTGCCGCGGGACACGCCAACCCCGTAGTAGACGGGCGAAGCGTGAAGGGCCAGCCAGTCTACGCCTACCAATGCTTCACGCCACAGCGGAACCGCGACTGGCTTCAGACCTGTTGCACTAGCTTCGGCAGCGCTCATACTGGCCTCCCTAGTCTCCGTAGCATACTACCATACGTGTTAACATCCCCAAATTGGGTTGCCCCTAGACCTGGCCTGTGATCGGGAGTAAGCTAGAAAGTCCAACGGTAAGGACGACCGATGCCTAGCGAACTCAACCACCGTATGACGGCGCAGGACGCGGCGTTTCTATACAATGAACGGTCATACGCGCCCCTGCATATCGGCTCCCTTGGCGTATACGAGGGCCAAATTCCTTTTCAGCGCTTCGTCGAACATATCGATTCCCGCATGCCTACGATTCCTAGATACCGGCAGCGTACCCTCTTTGTGCCCTTCGGGCTCGCCCACCCTACCTGGGAAGACGACCCCAATTTCGACGTAACGCGCCACATCAGCGTCCTAGAACTTCCTGCCCCGGGAACAGATGCCCAGCTTCGAGAGCTCTCAGTGAAGCTCTTCCAGGAGCCGCTCGACCGCAACAAGCCGCTTTGGGAGATGCACGTCATCAACGGCCTAGAAGGCGACAGGTCCGCGATCTTGTCAAAGGTCCACCACTGCATGGTGGACGGCGTCTCCGGCATCGAGCTGTTGATGGCCGTGGTCGACCTTAGCCCAGAGCCTGCACCGGCGCCAGAGGCCGAGCCCTGGGAGCCTAAGACGCTTCCCGGCACGTCCGAGCAGCTCGCGGACGCATTCTGGGACAACTTGGCAACGCAACGTGAGATTGTTCAGGAGATACAGGAGAGCGTCTTCAACCCCCTTCCCGGACTCAAGCGCGCCCAGGATGTCGCCCGTTCGCTGACCAACGCCTCGCCGTGGATGTCGCGGCCCGCCCCGCGCACGCCGTTCACCACACGCCTCACCGCTGACCGTCAGGTTGCGTTCAGCGAGATGTCGTTTCCGGAGATCCGCGAGATCCGCTCATCCTTGGGCGGTACTGTCAACGACGTCGTCCTCGCGATTCTTTCGGGCGCCCTGCGAGAGTACCTCGACAGCCGCGGTTACGACGTCACCGGAGAAGAGCCCCGTGTGGCCATTCCGGTCAACGTCCGCATGGAGGACGAAGAGGGCGCCTTAGGCAATCGCATCTCGATGATGCTCACGCCGCTGCCGATAGGCGAAGCGGACCCGGCGAAGCGACTGGAGACAGTTCGCGAACGGCTGGACCAACTCAAGCAAGAGAACCAGGCCGGTGCGATGGAGCTATTCACGCGCCTCGGCTCCTACGCGCCCGCGTCCTGGCACGCGTTCGCAGGCGCGCTGCCGCCCGTAAACACCGCTGTGAACATGATCTGCACAAACGTCCCGGGGCCGATGATCCCCCTTTACAGCGTCGGCCACCTATTGCTCTCCTTCTATCCGCTCGTGCCGCTCAGTATGGACATGGGTATCGGCATTGGCATAACCAGCTACAACCAGAAACTGTTCTTTGGCATAATGGCGGATCCTCATGCCGTGCCCGATATTGAGCGCATGAAGGAGAACGTCGACGAGTCCTATTTGGCGCTGCGAGACGCCGCCGGCGTGCAGCCGTCCGACCTGCCGGAACTCGGCGGGCGCTCAACGAACAGTGTCGCCGCGGAAACAAGAGTCGCGGCTCCACAGCCGACAGCTTAGTTGCTAGATACTTAGCGTGTTGTTAGGAAGTCGCGGTCGCGGCGAGATGTTCGACGTCTGAAAACCCTGCGGCATCGAGCGACATGATCAGCATGTCTCGCGGCTTGCCCTCGTGGTCGACGACGTAGTCGGCCAGCAGCGCCTCCAGTTGGAAGCCCAGCCGCTCGAATGTGACCCGCGCCCCTCTCTGGTCCGGCGTCATCTTGACCGTCAGCTTCTGTAGTCCTAGCGCCTTGCCGATCAGAAAGACCTCGTTTACCAGCCGGCGCCCTATCCCCAGCTGCCTGAAGTCTGAGGATACGAGCACGCGTATCTCACCCATGTGGCGCGTCCAGAGCGCTTCGTCATGGTGCACGCTCGCGTAGCCCGCCATCTTGCCATCGACCTCCGCCAGCACGGTATGCGTCCTGCCTGCCTCAACGTTGGCCACCCATTCGTCCACAGCCTCCGGCCGCGTGATGTCCAGCCGCAGGAACAGCAGGTCGTCCGGCGGCAGGCTACGCGCGAACGCGAGGATCGCGTCACGATCGTCCGGGCGCATCAACCGCAGCGTGATCGTCTTATCTCCCGCCGAGAACTCGCGAGGGTACGTCCGGTCGATCTCTTGGGATCCGTTTCTCATAGGCCGCTATTCTAGCACGGACTTAACTATCCAGCTAGTCCCAAAAATCGAGTGCCTGGCGGATCGTCTTCTCAAACTGCTCGTCGTCCAGCTGCCTTCGCAGCCCGTCGATCATCTCCGCGTCTTGGCCCACCAGATAGCGCAGCTTCGGTTCCTTGTCATTGACCGCGTCGTATATCTTCTCCGCGACTAATTGCGCGTCGCCCCGTTCGCCGCCTGTAGGTAGTCTCGTCAGCGCCTGCGTGAAGCGTTGGTCAAGCTCCGCATACGGCGAGCCTTCGTTGTAGCGACGCGGCACCCGCCGCGTGTCCCCGATGTTCGTCTCGAAACCGCCCGGCTCAACCAGGAGCACGCGAATCCCGAACGGATGTACCTCATAGGAGAGCGCTTCACTCATCGCTTCAAGCGCGAACTTACTGGCGGCGTAGATCCCGTCGAACGGCGGCCCTACCCTGCCTGCTAGCGAGGACACATTCGCGATCGTCCCCGCCTTCTTCTCCCGCATGTGCGGAAGCGCGGCGCGGATCACCCGCAGCACACCGAAGAAGTTCGTCTCGAAGATCTCCTTAGCCTCATCGTCGTCCGTTTCTTCGATAGGACCATGCGCGCCGATGCCTGCGTTGTTCACCAGCACGTCGATCTGCCCCGCCTCGCCGATCACCTTGCTGATCGCCGCGCTCACCGAAGCATCGTCCGTGACGTCCAACTCGAGCAGCTCGATCTTCAGGCTTTCGGCATCCCGAGCCTCTTCAAGCTCCTTGCCCTTAGACGTGTTTCGCATGCTCGCATAGACCGTGTCGCCCTTACGAGCGAAGTGAAGTGCGGCCAGCTTTCCAAACCCGCTGCTGCATCCTGTGATCAGTACCGTTGCCATCTCGGGCTCCTTTCCGATTCATAATTACGTACGGCTGCGCTGGTTGCACTTGCGCAGCGACAGCCGCGATTGTACCAGAACTGGCCAGCGATTTCTTAAGCACGTTGAACCCCACCAAGGCTAGGGCTAAGATGGATCAATGGCTCCCGACGAACCGTCCGCCTCCCGTCTCGAAGAGATCCGCGCCGGTCGCATCCAAAAACTCGCGAAGCTGCGCGAACTCGGCATCGACCCCTACCCCACCACGTTCGCCGGCCGCGAAGACACGGCCGCTGCGCGAGAGAAGCCAATCGACACACCAGTGCGCATCGCGGGCCGTATCGTGCTCTGGCGACGTCACGGCGGCTCGACGTTTGCCCAGCTACGTGACGAATCCGGCCAGCTGCAGATCCAGCTCCGCCGCGACGTCGTCGGCGAAGAAAAGTACGAGCTAATCAAGCTGCTCGACATCGGCGATTTTCTTGGCGTTTCCGGCAAGCTCTTCACCACAAAGACCGGTGAGCTGACGGTCGGCGTCGAGGAGTTCTCCATCCTCACCAAGGCGCTCCGGCCGCTCCCGGAGAAATGGCACGGCCTCACCGACCCAGAGATCATCGTGCGCAAGCGCCACCTCGCCATGATCGCCGACCCTAGTGTCGCCGAGGTGCTCAAGCAACGAGCCGGCTTCGTGCGCCGTATGCGGACATTCCTGGACGGCGAGGGCTTCATCGAAGTCGCGACGCCCGTGCTCGAGTCGGTCCCCGGCGGCGCCGACGCCGAGCCCTTTACCACGCATCACAACTCGCTCGACACCGACTTCTACCTCCGCATTTCGCTGGAGCTCGCCCACAAGCGCCTCATCGTCGGCGGACTGGAGCGCGTCTACGAGATCGGCCGCGTCTTCCGCAACGAGGGCCTCAGTCGCGAACACCTCCAGGACTACGACCTCTTGGAGTTCTACTGGGCGTACGCCGACCTAGAGGCGCTTAAGCAACTGGTGCAGCGTTTCTACGCCAGCATCATCGAAGGCACGTTCGGGACGCTCAAGCTCCGATACGGCGACGACGAACTCGACTTCACGCCACCTTGGCCCGAATCCGATTACTTCGATCTGTTTCGCGGCATCGGCATTGACTTGCCAGAGTACCCCACAGCGGAGGCCTTGCTGCCTATCGCCCAGAAGCACGGTCTGCGTGAGGCTGCCCCAGGCATCGGACGTGGCCGCCTGATCGACATGATCTACAAGAAGGAGATCCGCCCAACGTTGATCCGGCCGCAGTTCCTCGTCGGCCACCCCGTCGATATCTCGCCGCTCGCCAAGCGCGAGGCAGACGATCCTTCCCGAGTCCAACGGCTGCAGGTGCTCATGGCCGGCTCCGAGGTCGGCAACGGCTTCGCCGAACTCAACGACCCCCTCGACCAGCGCGAACGCTTCGAGGAGCAGCAGCGCCTCCGCGAAGGCGGTGACAAAGAAGCGCACATGTTCGACGAAGAGTTCCTCGAGGCGTTGGAGTATGGCATGCCGCCGACGGCAGGCTTCGGCGTATCGATAGAACGCTTCTTCATGTACCTCACCAACAGCCCATCCATCCGCGACGTCGTCGCCTTCCCCCTCACCCGCCCCCTTGAGTGATCGCCGAACGAACCGATGGTCATGCTGAGCGAAGCGAAGCATCTCCTTCCTACCAGCACCTAACAGACCGACCATGGCCCTCTACACCGGTCTGCCTCTAGAGTGGGATTCCATAGCGCTGGTCAAACCCAACGCCGGGGACGTCTCGGCAGCACTCGCGACGGCAGATATCGCTGAGAGCCAGAAGGGCTGGTTCGAACAAGCTCAGTCGCTGGAAGATCTGCTCTACTTCTCTGTGGCCCTAGGTACCAAGCTCGTCGGCCAGATCTTCCTTCACGACATGGATCTCGACCAGCACGAAGCGATGGTCGGCTACCATATCTTCGACGCAGAAAAACGGGGAAGAGGATACGGCACAGCCGCCCTAGGCGCGCTCTGTCATTATGCGTTCCACGAGCTTGGCCTCGACCGGCTCGTCATGATCACCGAGTTCGAGAACTCGGCCTCGCAGCGTATCGCCGAAAAGTGCGGATTTCTCAACATCGGTCCCGCCCGCGAAGGCCCAGACCTCATCGTCTATGAACGGTTAGGAACCGTCCGCTGATATAATCCCTCTATGAAGAGCGCCGAAGTCCGCCAGACGTTCCTCGATTTCTTCGAGCAGCGCGGCCACACCGTCGTGCCCAGTTCGCCCGTGATCTCGAACGACCCCACGCTCCTCTTTGTCAACGCGGGCATGGTGCCGTTCAAGGACGTCTTCCTCGGCAAGGAGCAACGCTCCTACACCCGTGCCACGTCGGCCCAGAAGTGCATGCGCGTCAGCGGCAAGCACAACGACCTGGAGGAGGTCGGCCCCTCGCCCCAGCATCACACCTTCTTCGAGATGCTGGGCAACTTCTCCTTCGGCGACTACTTCAAAGAGGAGGCACTGCCTTTTTATTGGGAGCTCCTGACCAAGGAATACGATCTGCCTGCTGATAGGCTGCACCCCACGGTCTACGAAGAGGACGACGAGTCGGCGCAGATCTGGTCGAAGCTGACGGGCAGACCTCCTGACAAGATCGTGCGACTCGGCGCCGACGAAAACTTCTGGTCGATGGGCGAAACTGGCCCCTGCGGCCCCAACTCCGAGGTCATCTTCGACCGCACCGGCAAATGCCTCCGTGACGGCAGCGCTTGCTTTCTCACCTGCGACTGCAACCGCTGGTGGGAACTGGGCAACAACGTCTTTATCCAGTACGACCGCGCCGCCGACGGTACGCTCACGCCGCTTCCGAAGGCCGGCGTCGACACCGGCATGGGATTCGAGCGCATGTGCGCCGTCCTCCAGGACGTGCCGTCCAACTACGAAACCGACGTCTTCACGCCGCTCTTCGAAGAAATAACCAGCATCACCAACGTCGGCTACGAAGAAGCATCTGATGAGCAGAAGATTGCCATGCGGGTCCTCGCCGACCACGCCCGCGCGCTCTCGTTTCTCATCGCGGACGGCATCATGCCATCCAACGAAGGCCGCGGCTACGTCCTTCGGCGGGTGTTACGTCGCGCATCCTACCACGGGCGTCTGCTCGGCCTCGAAGAGCCTTTTCTGTCCAAGATCTGTTCCGTCGTCATCGATGAGATGGGCAGCGTCTATCCGGAACTGCGCGAGGCACACGACCTCATCACGACCCTCGTGGCTGATGAAGAAGAGCGCTTCCTCGCGACGCTCGAATCGGGCCTCAATCGGCTAAACCAGATAATCCAGCCTTCCGGAATCGCTAGCGAGGAGGCCTTCGGAGAGGCGAAGGTGCTTTCGGGCGAAGACGCCTTCCGCCTCTACGACACGTTCGGCTTCCCGCTCGACCTCACACGTAAGGCGCTCGAGGACAAGGGCTGGACAGTCGACGAGGCCGGATTCGACAGCGCGCTCGATGAGCAGCGACGCCGCGGCCGCGAGGCGCGTGCCAAGGAGCAGGACGAAGCGCTCATGGCAGCCGTCCGCGACCTCGAAGCCACCAGTTTCATCGGCTACGAGTCGCTAACGTCAGAGGCAAACATTTCGCTCCTCTTCGCGGGCGGCAGCGCTGTAGACGGTGTCGCCGAAGGCGACGAAGTCGAACTCGTGCTCAGTACCACGCCCTTCTACACGGAGGGCGGCGGCCAGGTCGGCGACTGCGGACGCCTCGTCGGGCCCGAGGGCGAAATCGAGATCGACGCCGTGCGCACGCTCGGCGGCGTCTCCATCCACAGCGGCCGCGTCACGAGCGGGAGCGTCGCGTCCGGCGCGAGCGTGTCGGCTCAGGTCGATGAAGACGCCCGCCGCGCCACGATGCGCAACCACACAGCCACCCACCTGATGCACCGCGCACTACGCGTCGTCCTCGGCGACCAAGCGAAGCAGGCCGGTTCGCTCGTCGCGCCTGACAGGCTCCGCTTCGACTTCCTCCACGGCAAGCCGCTCACGGACGACGAGCTGCGCGAGACCGAACGCCTCGTACGCGAGCAGATCGTGCTCAACCTGCCCGTCCAGACGAACGTCATGCCGCTGCAAGACGCGCTCGACATGAACGCCGACGCCATGTTCGACGAGAAGTACGGCGAGGAGGCGCGCGTGGTGAGCGTCGGCCCCGCCGAGTCTAACGCAGAGCCCTTCAGCAGGGAGCTGTGCGGTGGTACCCACTGCCACGCCACCGGCGAGATCGGCGCGTTCTTCATCGTCGAGCAGCACAGCGTGGGGGCCGGCGTTCGCCGCGTCGAGGCCGTCACCGGCCTCAACGCCTTCCGTTGGGCCGACGAACAGCGCCGCGTCGTCGACCAGCTCACGCACGAGTACAACGTGCCCGTCGCCGAGCTTCCGGCCCGGCTGCAGGCGTTGCAAGAACGAGCGAAGGAAGCGCCCAGGCAGGCTGCTGCGGACCTCCCGGACCCAGACGAGGTCATTGCACGTGCACGGGCTCAGTTGAGCGCGGCGGCAAAGGTCGAGCCTAAGGGACAAGTGATCAAGCCGGGTGGCATCCAAAGTGAAGAAGCATTCGGAGTACCAACCCTCCACATTGTCGATCGCGTCGACGCCGGCGACCCCGACGTCCTGCGCGCCTTCGGCGACCAGCTTCGCAACCGCGCAAAGTCGGCCGCCGTGATCCTCGGCGCCGTGTTCGACGGCAAGCCCAGCATCATCATCATGCTGACGCCCGATCAGGTCGAGGCCGGCTACCACGCGGGCAAGCTCGCCAAGGCGCTCGGCAAGGAGATGGGCGCCGGTGGCGGCGGCCGGCCCGATGTCGCCACCGCGGGCGGCCGCGAGCCGGAGTCGCTCGACGCCGCCCTCGCGAAGGCCAAAGACCTCCTCCTCCAGCAGGTCTAGCCCTTCAGTCCTCAGCTTAGGGCGCTTAGTCTGAACGCCCGCGTCGATCCTGTCATTCCGACCGAAGCGAGGCCTGCCCTGAGCGCAGCCGAAGGGAATCTAGCCCTCTGGCGACCCGCGCTCGCTCCTAGTTGGGAGTTCGTAACGAGCCGGCCGCAGAGGCTGTTGCTCGATACGCCTCACTTCTATGTATGAGCGACATAGTCGATGCTCTTCGCCACCCAGTCGCGGAGCGCTTCCCGATCGTCCATGATGGTCGCGGGCAAGACGGCGTAGTCTTTCTTGATGGGCGCCTTAGGGAAGTAGCGAAGAGGCGTTGCGCCGTGCTTCTCCAGAAGCGTCGTTCGCTGCTCCGAAGGCAGCTTCAGTGCGAAACCTACGGGAGTGAGCGTGATGCAGATCGCGCCGTTCGCATAGACCGCGGCGCCGGAAAAGAAGTGCTTGATCTCTAACCGGACTTCTCGGTGCTTCCTAGACGCCGACTGCTTCATCAGGTCCGTCAGCTGTTCTACGTAAACCTGCACCATCGACGTTCATCCTGGATCGCCACGAACTCTACCTGATTCATCGTACGGGCTAGCCGTCAGTAAGCGTAGCCAGCACGAGGCGTTCGCGCGACTGTTACACTTCTGATACGACTCCCTCGCGCCGAGACCGTACGCTGTCACAGAGGAATGTCTTATGGCACAAGCGGAGGATGGACTGTGACCAGACGCCGAATCTTCCCAGCGATAGCATTGTGCATCGTCACGATCGCCGCAGTCGCATGCGGATGGTCCGCGAACACGCCAGCCGCTCCTGATACAGAGACCGCGCCAACAACATCTGACCAACCGCTTTCGGGCGGGCCGCAATCTGACGCGCCACCGCTTCGCCCGCCGGGCCGCGGTTTAGCGCCCGGAGCGCCCGACGGCGCCGGACGCATCAGCCGATTCGTTCCGCTGGACAATCCGGCGATCGTCAGCGCGGAAGCGGCCACCTTCCTCCAACCGGACGACCGTGTGCTTGGGCTGACCGTCGGCGGCGAGAGTCGCGCCTATCCGATCAACATGATGACGTTTCATCACGTCGCGAACGACGTCCTTGGCGGCTTGCCCGTCCTCGTCACGTTCTGAATACTCTGTAGCTCTGGGGTCGGGTTCGACCCCGTCATCGACGGCGAGGCCTACACGTTCGAGGAGTTCGGTCTGCGCGAAGGCGTCATGGTGATGGCGGACAGGCAGACCAACAGCATCTGGTCCCACCTTGACGGCGATGCGTTCGAGGGCCCGCTGACGGGAACCGGGATGGACTTCATCCCTCTGATCCATACCACCTGGGAAGAGTGGCAGTCGCTCCATCCCGACACGACCGTCCTCTCCTATGACACGGACTTTCAGGCCCAATATCGCAGCGTGACGCTCGGCATGCCGAACGGCCGGTTCGCGCGGCAACTGCTCACGGTCGACGACCGCCTGCAGTCCGAGGCGCTCGTGCTTGGGGTCATGGTCGAGGACGCCTTCGTCGCGTACCCAGTGTCGGAACTGGAGCAGACGAGTGGCGTCATCAACGAGAACGTCGCGGGCATCCCGATCGTCGTGTTTTACGACATCGACAACAACGCCGCTATCGCATTCTCGCGTGTCGTGGACGGCGAAGAAGCGCAGTTCGAACTGATGCCAGGCGACTCCTTCCTGGCCCGCGACAGCGTGGGCGGCGCGCTCTGGGACTTCGAAGGGCGCAGCGTCGGCGGGGACGGCTCTCTGGAGTTCGTGACCTCCTACCTGAGCGAATGGTACGGCTGGTCGGCCTATCACCCAGCGACCACCATCTACGCGTACGTGCTGCCTTAGGAGAAGCCGTGGCTGCGAGCCAGGCTCCGTAGCTTTTGATTGAATGATTGTAATCGCGGTTTTGGAGCCCTGCCGGGGCTGGCTAGCTTCGGGTCGGGTACTCGAAATAGCGGCAATCTTTGATTGAATCGACCCCGCTTCGGGCGCGTGTGACAAGCGCCAGTTGCCGTCGTGCGGTGGATGTGCTCATCCGACCATGGTAAGCGCTGAATTACTCATGTCAGATAGGCTGATAGCATGGAGAATAGCATTGTCTGGCAGCGTGATCTCAGAGGGTGTAAGCTCTAATCTGGAGGTGTCTTGGCCGAACCTCGCACAAACAGATGAACGAAACAAAGCAGCTCTTGGCCGTGGATCTGTTTCATGGCTGTGGCGGCCTGACTCTTGGGCTCAAGCAGGCCGGATTCGACGTTATCGGCGCGATCGACAACGATAACCTGGCAAGCGAAACTTACAGAGCCAATCACGCTGGCGTTCGGACGTGGAATCAGGACATCAGGAGCCTTCACCCAAAGCAGATGCTGCGCAAACTGGGCTTGCGCTCAGGTCAGCTTGCGCTGTTAGCAGGCTGCCCGCCCTGTCAAGGATTTTCGGCGCTCCGAACACGCAACAGTAATAAAGAGGCCGAAGACGAGCGAAATGATCTTGTCTACGACTTCATCAGGTTCATCCGAGTGCTGAAACCAAAGGCCATCATGCTTGAAAACGTGCCCAGCCTTGACGGGAGCGCTCGTATCGCCGAACTGTGCAGAGTTCTATCTGCGCTTGGCTACAACTGGGAACACCGCGTAATCGATGCAGCAGATTATGGTGTGCCACAACGGCGTAAGCGGATGCTGCTGCTCGCTCAACAAGAGGGTAAGGTTGTGTTCGCCAGGAAAGGAAGCCGGCGGCGTACGGTGGAGGAGACGATCAGATACTTGTCAGATCCCGAACTGAGCACGGACCCGCTCCACAGCATGATAGAACGGCGCACCAAACGAATCAGGCGGCTTATCCGCAGCATACCCAAGGACGGCGGAAGCCGCTCCGCGTTACCCGCTGCCCAACAACTGAAGTGCCACAAGTCCACGGATGGCTTCAAGGACGTGTATGGGCGCATGGCGTGGGGAGATGTGGCACCCACAATCACCAGTGGTTGCACCAATCCGTCTAAAGGTCGCTTTCTCCATCCCGAACAAGACCGGGCGATTACCGCGCGAGAGGCGGCACTTCTACAAGGGTTCCCGAAGTCGTACACATTTTCCTTGAAGCACGGGAAGAGCGGTGTGGCGGAGATGATCGGAAATGCACTGCCTCCAGAATTTGTAAGGCGGCATGCGGCAAGATTGGCCAAGGGTCTAGCTACTTCGGAGGGCCGGCGTGACTGATGACAAGCAACTCTTCCTGAGGTTTCACGGCCGCGTTCTCGAGCACCTCGGGATCCAGATGTACCAGAGTCCCGTCAACGCTGTGGCCGAACTCGTTGCTAACGCCTGGGACGGCGATGCAGAAGAAGTAGAAATAACTCTTCCGCAGGAGCTTAACGCTGACGCCCATATCACATTGAAAGATACCGGCGTAGGAATGACATTTCAGGAGTGTCAGGACAAATACCTCAACATTGGTTGGAACCGGCGGGGAGATGACCCTGACGCGAAGACTGGGAAAGATCGCCCTGTCTTGGGGAGAAAGGGGATCGGAAAGTTCGCCGGGTTCGGAATAGCTCAGATAATGGAGGTTGAAACGATCAGCCAAGAAACTGGCGAACGGACTTCGTTTCGGTTAGATCTCAAGGCGCTGACGGGGGATGAATACCTCGACGTGACGAGCAAAGTCATCGACGTGATCGAGTATGAAGCTCCAGATGACAGTCGTATTGGAGCTCACGGCACGACCGTGACCTTAACCAATCTAAGCTTGAAGCAAGTACCCAACTCCGGTCAGTTCGCGAAGAGCATGGCACGCCGATTCCTGCTGCACCAGGAACAAGCTGACTTCCAGATAACAGTCAATGGTGAGAACCTACCCGAGGCCTGGGATTTGGCCGGGGTCGAATACATATTTCCCCGGGATTACGAAGGCCATGAAGCCCCTGAGGGGCTTGACATTCTCGACTCTGGTTGGGGCAAGGAGATAATTGGCGGCCACCCAATAGAGTGGCGATTCCTGTTCCACAAGGACACGATTAACGAAGAGGAACTCCGCGGTATCGCTATCTTCGCGAAAGGTAAGATGGCGCAAGCACCATTCTTGTTCAATATAACAGGTGGCCTAGGTGGTCAGCATGGCGTGGAGTACTTAGCAGGCCAAGTAAAGGCGAACTTCATTGACAGCCTCTCCGATGATGTCATTGCTACAGAACGGCAACGGGTCAGCTGGGAGTTAGATGAAACTTTAGCGCTCTTAGAATGGGGCCGTGACCGCGTCAAGAAGTTACTCAAGCTCTGGCAGGACCGCCGAGGAGCTGCACGGGCTAGGCTCTTGGCAGAGAAGCTGGCTGGCTTTAGCGGCCGCCTTGAAAAGCTTCAACAACATGAAAGGCGCACAGTGACCACGGCTCTCCGACGGGTGGCTGGCATAGCAACTTTGGACGATGACCAATTTGAAGAGTTGGGCGCTGCATTGTTAACCGCTTGGGAGCAGGGCCGCCTCCAGAACCTCATTTCCGACATAGCAAATCTTGAGTCTCTTTCTACCGAGAAACTCTTGGAGATACTGGTAGAGGCTCAGGTCCTTTCGGCATTGAATACTGCGGAAGCTGTCAAAACCAAGCTCATGACTCTCGCCGGGCTTAAGGAAAGAATCGAGAAACAGGAGCTGGAAACTGCGATCCGTGATTACATAGCTGAGAGCCCCTGGATGATCTCTCCAGAATGGGAGACTTTCCGCAAAGAAGCAGGCGTCCAGGTATTCATACGCGAGGTTGCCAACGAGGTCGGTTTCGGCGACGAAGCCTACAATGGCCGCATGGATCTTGTGCTGGCCAGCGGGCGCCAATTGCTGGTGCTTGAGTTCATGCGACCTGGCCTTCTTCTGAACTGGGAACACCTACAGCGCTTTGAGCTCTATATACGCACCATAAGAACACGCGTGGTCGCAAACACTGGCAGCCCGTTCGACCATGTTACCGGCGAAATAGTTGCAGACGGCCTTGAGCGCAATCCGGAAAATCTCGACAAGATCCAGGATCTGAAGGCTCTAGACATGAAAGCACGCGAGTGGAAGACGCTAATCGACGATGCATTGGCGCAGTGGCGTGAGTTCCTTACCGCCCTCGTTACCCGCTCACCCGATGACGATCGTCTGCGGGGGTTATTGGGGGAAACTCAGGCTGGGGGAAACGAACCTAGTGAGTGACAACCTTACGCCTCGACAGCGCAGCTACTGCATGTCGCGGAACAAGGGGACTAACACCAGCATTGAGCAAGTGGTCCGCTCGGAACTCCACAGGCGCGGTCTGCGCTTTCGAAAGCATGTCAAGGGGTTGCCGGGAAAACCAGACGTTGTGTTTCCGAGTGCACGCGTAGCCGTGTTTCTCGATGGTGATTTCTGGCACGGCTACCGCTTTCCAGCTTGGCAGGATGCCGTTTCGGGCTTTTGGCAAGACAAGATCGGGGCGACGCGGCAGCGTGACCAGCGCAATTTCCGCCGCCTGCGCCGTGCTGGGTGGCGCGTGCTAAGAGTGTGGGAACACGAGATCGAAAATGACGTGTTAGCCGTTGTTGACCGCATCGCTGGCACAGTGCGTATTGCCAGCCCCCGCGCAGCCAGCTAGCCCGCCGGCAGCTTCACCGTAAACGTCGTGCCCTGCCCCGGCGACGACTCCGCCTCTACCGTGCCGCCGTGCGCTTCGACAAAGCCGCGCACAATCGCCAGCCCCAGGCCCGCGCCGTTCTCGGAGCCTTCCGGCCGCTGTCGCGAGCGTTCCGCCCGATAGAATCGGTCCCAGATCCGCGCCATCGCTTCGGCCTCGATGCCCTCGCCATTATCCGCGACGCGCAGGCCCGTCCAGCCATTCTCGCGGAACACCGTCACGTCGATCCTGCCGCCCGACGCCGTGTGCTCCAGCGCGTTGCGCACCAGGTTCGCGGCCACGCGCTCCATGCGCGCGCCGTCGAGCGAGATCTCGCGCGGAGTGTCGCCGGTGTGCAGCGTGAGCGCGACGCCGCGCTGTTGCGCTTGCGCCTGCATCGCGTCGACCACCTCCGCGGCCACCTCTTCCAGCGATAGGGGGTGCAGTTCCAGTTTCAGCGCCCCGGCGTCCATGCGCGCCAGCTCGAACAGGTCGTCGATCATGCGGCTTAGCCGCCCGACCTCACGCCGGATCGTCGCGTAGTAGCGCTTTACCTCAGCACTATCGTCGACGACACCGTCGTCCAGCGCCTCGATCATCGCCTGCACGCTCGCCAGAGGCGTGCGCAGGTCGTGTGAGATCGCCGTCGTCAACTCTGTGCGCTCGCGGTCGAGCGCGC
>JADFPV010000106.1 GCA_022562155.1 Chloroflexota bacterium | reverse complement strand
AGCTTCGAAGCACGGAACTAGATCGGGCAGAACGAACACGTATTCGAACGTCTCTGGATCGATCAGGGCCTTCGCGCCGAACGTGCCGCTGGCGATGAGCCCGTCCGACGTGAAGGATACCCACAACCTCATGTCAAGCTCCGTGATAGTGCCGTCGCGGCGGTCATACACGCGCGTTTGACCAGGCGAGGTGAAGTTGCAGTAATCGTCCGTCCAAATGATGAAGTCCTCGTTCGCTGCGAACGGGTGGTTTGCGATCCTCGTTATGGGCGAGCTCGCCACGAACGTCGCTCTGCCGGTCTCGACACTGATGAGGAAGATGTTGGTGTTGTCATTCTCTGGAACCGTCATCACCGCGATGTCTTCCGGACCCGCGACGACGGCGCGGAAGACCTCGAACTCGAGCAACACTTCGCCGTCGGAATTCTCCACACCGTTGACCTGATCGAGCGTCGTCTTGATGAAGGCGAGCCCGTCGTCCGGGTCCGGTTGTCCCTGGGCTGGCTGCCTGTCTAAGAACGTGCGCTCGTTCGCAATGAGGTCGACGACCGCGAAGTCGTCCTGTCCGCTGGTGCCAACCTGTATCAACACTTCGGTCTCGCTGAGAAAACGGATGAAACTCCCTGGCCCGAGCGAACGGCGTTCGAGGGTTGATAGTTCGATGACCCAGGCCTCCTTCTGCTCATAGTCGTAGGGCGGACCCGCGGTCCACCCCATCCAACCGCCGCCCCGGCTGAAGCGCCCGAAGTTTCCTTGGCCAAGGTTTGTCGCGTCTCCACTCACTCGGTCGTACAGCATCGTAGACACGCCGTCCCAGGGCTCGAACTGCGACACGGGTTGCGGATCGAGTTCAACGAAGGTGTCAGGTACTGTTGGTCGCGCCTCCGAGAATAGACCGGTGACCGCGATCGATGTAGGAGTGTGGGTGGGAGTCGCGGTGAGAGTGCTATCGCTACCGTTCTCGCTACACGCAGCACCAACGAGCACCAGAACTCCTAGCAGAACGAAGAATAACGATTTCCGCCAGCGTGTACTCATACCGCTGACAGTATATGCGACGAGGGCTGACTTGGGAGTGAGTGGCTTTACTTGGCGGGCGAGTTGCTGCCGAAGTCGAACTGGTAGGTGCGGTAGAGCCAGGGGATCTTCAGCACGCCCAGCAGGTTCAGGCCCAGGATGATCAGCATCACGCCGGCGATCTTCTGGAGCAGCAGGATGTTGTCGCGGACGATGAAGCCCACCGCGCCGACCGATGCTCCGAGGGCGACAAAGATGAGCGAGAACCCGAGCACGAAGGCAATGGAATGCCTGAACGTGGACCAGCGCTGGTCGCCGACGGTGTCCGTGCTGACGCCTGCCAGGTGCATGACGTAGGCCGGCACCATCGGAAGCACGCAGGGCGAGAGGAAGGCGATGATGCCCGCCGCGAAGGCGATGCCGAAGCCGAACGGGCCGGTCAGGCTGAGACCGCCGCTCTCAAGGCCCTCCTCCGCGGCGGTTACGTTGGTCACGCCGCCGGTGAAATACTGATTGAAGATGGTGAATTCGTCCAGGAAGATCAGCGCACCGATGAAGATCACGAGCACGCCGCCTACGATCTCGAGGATAGGCATGAGCGGTCCGATCTTGCGCATGCCGCGCATCACAGAACCCAACGCAAAGCCCGCGATGAGGAACGGCACGCCCAGCCCGATCGACCAGGCGCCCAGCAGAAACGCTCCATGCAGCACGGAACCCCACGCCGCGAGGTCCGTGCCGGCGGCGGCGCCGTCGGCGGCTGCCAGCGTCAGAATCGCGCCCAGGATCGGGCCGATGCAGGGCGTCCAACCAACGGCAAATGCGGAGCCGATGCCAAACGACTTGCCGTAGCGCATGACGGACGGAAGCGTGCCGCGCACGGGTGTCGGTGGCGCCGTTACCGTCTCTGTTTGTGTTGCCATGTCACTCTCTGGTTCTCATTGTACTTCTAGGTTCGGCCCAAAGCCGAGATCAGGTATGTAATATCCGCTACAGGCCGAATTGGTCATCTCCCTGAGCCGTTTCGAGGCCGAGGAGCGCCTCACGCGCCGCGTCGTAGCGCTCCTTTGCGCGCGCCTCGCGATTAAGCAGCCCCTTCAGCTTCGGGGGCTCTAACGTTTCGCCGTCGAGCACAACTCGATGCAGGCTATCCAGTTGCTGCTGCCAGGCCCGGTAAGCCCGCTGATACTCTTGTTGGCGGTCAGCATCGAATCGCATCCGCAATCAGTGTATCTGAGGAGCCAAGAACGCGAAGGTCGCTATGGCTCTTCGTCTTAGATTGGTTAGGGAATGTTGAGGCAGTCGCCGATCTGAAGCGTCGTTGGGTCGATGCCCTCGTTCGCGGCCATCAACTCCTCCACGGTGATGCCGTAGAGCGGTGCGATCACCGCGGGGAACTCTCCCTCCTCCACGATGTGGACGTTGCCTTCACAGGCTGGTTCGGCCACCACAGTCGGCTCCGCCTCGTCCGTCGGTTCAGGTTCGTCCGTCGGCTCTGGCTCGTCAGTTGGCTCTGGCTCATCGGTTGGTTCTGGGGTATCGGTGGGCGGCTCCTCGGTCGTGGCTAAAACCGAGTCGTCGTCGGTGAGGCCGGGGATGATCAGCACCTGCCCGATGTTCAGACTTGTCGCATCGGTGATGTCGTTGGCTTCCGCAATTGCGTTGACGGTCGTGCCGAACTGATCCGCGATCGCCAAGAGCGTGTCTCCGGCCTGGACCGTGTACGTTGCGCCGCTGATGGGCACCTCGTTCTGGCCGACGATCAGCGTCTCCGGAAGAACCGCCGGTACCGTCGCTGTCGGGATCGAGTCGAGGTCGAGTGATGAGGAACCGTTGGTGCCTCCGCCACCGCCACAGGCAAACGACAGCACGCTGATCGTGCTGACCAGAATCAGAACCGAAAGCGGCTTGAGTAGGGAGCGCACAGGACCTCCGCTCTGTGGATCGCGAGGATTGTCAACGTAACCCATCGCGGCGGGCGCGGCAAGCCTCCGGCCACGCCCAACGTGGCTACGGGGAGTCGAAGCTCTGCAGGATGGCGAATCCCAGGTCGGCGATTGGCTGAAGCGACGCCGTGATCAGGTTGTCGAATGTGTCGCTCGGTGTATGGAGCGTGCCGGCGTCGGGCGCCGTCAGCATGAGGGCGGCGATGCCTTTCTCAAGGAAGGCGACGTGGTCGCTGCCGGAATTCTGTTGCAGAACGGTGACTACGGCGTCCTGCCCGAGTCCATCCGCAAGCTCCCTTGCCCGGTTCGCCAGCGCTGTCCCTCCGATGAGTTGCGGTGCCCCAGGACCGGCCGCGGCGTCGTAGTTGAAGACGCCTTCCAGAACATCCAGCTCAGCCTCAGTCAGCGCCGAGACGAGGAATCGGCTGCCCAGCAGGCCGCCCTCTTCGCCGCCCCAGAGCATGAAGCAGTGATCGCTAAGGCCTGCCGATGCTGCCGCTCGCGCTAGCTCCAGGACGATCGCTGAACCGGAGGCGTTGTCGTAGGCGCCGGGTGACCAGGGCACAGAGTCGTAGTGGCCGCCGCTCATCGTCCGGCAAACGCCAGACTCAGGCCGCGCGATGACGTTGCGCCCCGTGACCGTCTCCCGCACGTTGACCTCAACTTCGACCTGGCCCGCGGCGAGGAGTTCGCGCAGCGCCTCGCCGTCCGCTTGATCGATCGCGACGGTGATGATGTCGACTGGTGGGTCGAGGATGCCCGGGAAGCGCCCCGGCTCACGATTCGCGATGATGACCCCGCCCGCGCCCGCCTCAAGCGCCCTCGTCGCCATGTCCAGGAAGGGAACGTCCAGGCGCTGGATCAGCACGATCGCGCCGGCCGCGTCGACAGGGAAATCCTCCGGCTGCCCCGTGCCGGCGTCGATCAATAAGGCGCGCACCCTGCCGGAAGGGCTGTCGAACATCCCGACGGCGATCATCTCGAGCTGTCGTGGCTCATCGACTGTCACGGTGGCGTAGCGCTGGAGGTCGGCGCCTTCGGCCGTGAAGTCTTGGACCTCGACGACGTAACCCCAGCCCTCGAGGAGTTCGCGCGCGTACTCGACGGTCGCGTCTTGCTGCGGCGAGCCGGCGACGCGTGTGCCGATTTCGTCGGATAGGACTCGTATATGGTCGACGATACGTTCGACCTCAGGCTGAGGGGGACCGAGATCGACGGCCGTAGGGGTTGGGAGCCGTGTGGCGGTGCCCGTCGGTGGCGGTGCGCTGCTTTCGCTGCTGCATGCGACAAGCACCGCAACGAGGAGCGCCGTTAGATAAGGGGCGGCTCGTCGTAGGTTCAGCTTAGGTGCTCCGGATTAGTAGTGGGGGCGCCGGCGTGACTTCAGCCAGGCCTTGATGCGATCGGGCAGGCTCGGCCGGTTCAGGTCGATCGGTTGGCCACGCCAGCGCTGTTCGACTGCCGGCGGCGTGGTACCGCCGGAACGGCTGAAGAACGAGAGAGCGAAGGACGTAACGAACAGAATGACGCCCGCGATGAGGGCGTAGCGTCCGAAGATCGGATTAACGCGCATGGCGAGGAACCCGACGACGATGACGACGAGCGCCGTCAGCATCACCTGACGGATCGAGATACGCGTAAACGGCGCAAGGATTGCGCGCACGACGGACGCCGCAGCCCCGGACGACCGGCGACGCATCTTCTCGGCCGCGGATTCGTCTGGCACGAAGTCGTCCAGCTTGTTGAGGATGTCTTCGATCTCGCGCTTAATCTTGTCGTCTGGCATGGGGTACCTGCCCTCCTATTCTATCGAATCTCATCCCGCGCTGCTATCGCTTCAAGAGCGCCGCTGCCGCCTCGATACGACCGAGGCAGCGCTCCTTGCCTAGCACCTCCATGCTCTCGAACAGGGGCGGCGAGACTGCCCTGCCGGTGCAGGCGACGCGCAGCAGCATGAAGAGGTCGCCGGCCTTCATCTCTAGATCCTCGGCCAGCGACCGCATTGCCTGTTCTAGCGCTTCATGCTGCCAGCTTTCGAGCGCCTCGCAGCGATTTTTCGCCGTTGCAAGCGCCTTCTGGGCGACGTCGGGCGTCTTCTTCAGACGTTTGCCCAGCAGGTCCTCGGTCGAGTAAGTAAGGTCGTCCGTGAAGAAGCCCTCGACCAGATCCGAGATCTCGTCCAGACGCTTGATGCGCTCTCGCACGAGCGGGACCAGTGCGCGAATGGTGTCGTCGTCGATCGGCCTTGACGCCGATTCCGGCAAGTCTTGCTCAAGTCGTTCTATGAGTAGGTCTGCCAGCCGGTCCTCAGGCATGTCGCGCAGGTAGACGCCGTTCATCCACGTCAGCTTCTCTAGATCGAATACGGCTGGGTTCTTGCCCATCCGCTCTAGCGAGAAGTGCTCGACAAACTGGTCGCGCGAGATGATGACTGTCTGGTCGTCAAGAGACCAGCCGATCAGGCCCAGGAAGTTGAACATCGCTTCAGGCAGGTACCCCTCGTCGCGATACTGCAGCACTGAGAGCGCGCCGTGGCGTTTGCTCAGCTTCGCTCTGTCCGGACCCAGGATGACCGACATATGCACGAAGATCGGCGGCTCCCAGTCGAGCGCTTGGTATAGCAGCATCTGGCGTGGAGTGCTGGAAACCCACTCCTCGCCGCGCATGACGTGGCTGATCTCCATCAGGTGGTCGTCCGTGACGTGGGCCAGATGGGCGGTCGGGAAGCCGCCCGACTTCAGGACTACGAAGTCGTCGATTGTCG
>JADFPV010000105.1 GCA_022562155.1 Chloroflexota bacterium | reverse complement strand
TCGGAGATCGCGAGACGACCGTTTCGCTCTCCGACTTCCGCGACAAGCTGCCAGTAGGGCTGATCTTCGGCTCCTACACCTGACCGCCCTTCCGCAAGCAGGCCGGGCGCCTGCACGAAATCTACGACGAATACAAAGACCGCGTTGAGTTCCTGGTTGTGTATATCCAGGAGGCCCACCCTGAGGACGGCTGGCAGATGCAGATCAATACCGACGAGGCTGTCGTCTTCGACCAGCCGACGACGTTCGATGAACGCGAGCACGTCGCGGAAGCCTGCGCGGTCGGCATCGACCTGAGGATCCCCACGCTAATCGACGACATGGACAACTCGACGGACCTCGCCTACTCCGCCCTGCCCGACCGCCTCTACCTAGTCGGCACCGACGGCCGCATCGCCTACAAGAGCGGTCGCGGCCCCATGGGCTTCCGCCCGGACGAGTTCGAGACGGCGATCAAGGACTACCTAGGCGAAGCGTAAGCGGCGGAACGCGAGCGCGGCGGCCACTAGGGCCAAACCCGCCATTGCCATCGACGCTACGAGCCAAGGCGTGACGTGTGGGCTGCCAGGCTGCCTACCAACGCTGGGCAGTACGGGCTGTTGCTCATCTGCCTCGACGCAGGTCAACGAACCCGAGACGGCACCTGGAGGCTCCGGCGAACCAATTGGGAAGACTCCGAAAATAGACAGTCTAACCTCGAGGTCCGTTGTACCTACAGCCTTACAAGCGAACACGATCTCGGCGAGGGTGAATGTCCCGGGGAGTCCCGCCGCGTTTGCGCCCGCGACTCGCACAGTGTCTTCTCTACGTTCCAGATCACAGATGCCGCCCTGCAGCGGAGCGCACTCAGCCAAAGAGACAATCGCTGTGTCATAGGTGATATCGACGTCCCAAGCGCCAAGACCGGGCGGCGGAATGTCCACCGCCTCCAGTACCACGGTCACCTCTTCGCCCACCGCGGCTTCGTACGAGCCGACGACTATGATGCCGTCCTGGCTTGCCTCCGTGCACGTTATGGAGCCCTTGACCAGCTCCGGCTGTTCCTGATCGAACCCCGTGGCGTCGCCCCAGACACTAACTCGGAGCGTTAACTGGCTTTCGCCCGCCCGCTCGCAGCGAAACGTGATCCGTGCGAAGTCCATAGGTGCTTCAAACCCCATGGCGCTCGCGCCTGTCGAGCGGATCATGTCATCAGCAAACACAGGACTGCAGGCGCTGCCGGCTAGCGGCTCGCACGCTGTTGCTGACACGATCGTGTTGTCGTAGCTAATGTCGATCAACCAAGCGCCGTTTGGAGGACCAGTCGTCTTAGCCACACCTAGGGTCACGGTCGTTTCGCCACCCACTGCCGCAGTGCCAGATCCAACGAATAAGACGTCGGCATCGCCAACAGACTGTGATGGCGACGCAAACGCCACAAACACAACCAGGCCAGCGATCGCTGCAAATAGAACCTTCATGTTCGCCTCCATGCTCCCCGCCTGAGAGGAGTATATCCTACCGGCTCTCGATAGCCGCTCATCCTTCGACAAGCTCAGGATGGCGGATTGTCCGCCTCCTCGCCCCGTCCCGGCCCGCCACCAACTCCATCCCCAGCCGCCCCCCTTACTCCATCCCGAGCCGCCTGCCAACTCCATCCCGAGCCTGTCGAGGGATGCGAGTCGCCGCCTGGCCCCTCCCGAGCCGGAAGCCCCGTGGTATGATCGAAACGCACCATGATCTTTCCTCTGGGCATCACGATCGCCGCGGCCATCGTCCTCCTGGCGTTCTTCGTCGCCGTCGCGCTGCTGGCGAGACAAGTCGCGCACGGCGAAGGCTTAGGAACGCTCAGGGGCTGGCGCTGGTACCCGAGCCCGCTCGCGGTGTTCGTACTCCTACCGATCCTGGCCGTGCTGCTGGTGCGGGCCGCGCCGCTCATATTCGCGCTTCCGCTCCTCATCCCTGTCATCTGGCGCACCCGCTGGCTGGCCGGGCCGCTCCTGTTCATCTGGAACCTTGGCCGCAAAGCGAGCAGGGACGGCGACGATGGCAGTATCGAAGGTCAATATCGTCCTTTCAGCGACAACTGAGTCTGTTTCTAACCCGCTTGTGCGTCGTTCTTAGTGCTAGCTAGAATAGTGAGGCTCGCCCCGACGTATCGGGGCTGTTTTGTGGAGGAGCCATGCGCGTTATCGGTCTGACTGGTGGCATCGCAAGCGGGAAGTCGCTCGTATCTGAGCAGCTTGCCGAACGCGGCGCCGTCGTCATCGACGCCGACAAGGTCGGCCACTCCGCATACCTGAAGGGCACCGATACCTTCCACAAGGTCGTCGAGGCCTTCGGCGAGGACATCGTCGGCGCGGACGGCGAAGTCGACCGCAAGGCGCTCGGGAGCAAGGTGTTCGCAGACCCAGAGGCGCGCCGCAAGCTGGAATCGATCGTTTGGCCCGCGATGCGTGGCATGATGGAGAACCAGCTGGATGCGTTGCGGGCAGATGGCACGGAGATCGCCGTGCTGGAGGCCGCGCTCCTGATCGAGGCCGACTGGATACCGCTGACGGACGAGGTCTGGCTGGTGACGGTCTCTCCTGAGACGGCGCGACAACGTCTGTTCGAGCGTAACGGACTGAGCGCGGAAGATGCGGAGGCGCGCATCAGAGCGCAGCTCACGAACGAGAAGCGTCGCGCGTATGCCGGCCTCGTGATCGAGAACGACGGCACGCTCGATGAGTTGAGCGCCGCTGTGGACAACGCGTGGTCGAAGCTGAGGAACGGGACGAGCGATTGATGACAGTAGCTGATACCGAGCCCAAGGCAGACTTCAAGCTCTACGCGATCGAGAAGTACCACCCGCACGAGGAGCCGTTCTACCTCCCCATCTCGGACGAGGTCGAACTGTTCAGCGCCGCGTTCACGCAACACATCCCCGTGTTGCTCAAAGGCCCAACGGGCGCGGGCAAGACGCGCTTCGTCGAGTACATGGCCTGGAAGATGGGCCGGCCGCTGACGATAATCAAGAAGGGTTCGCCGGAGGACGGCGAACAGGACGAGAAGATGGAGGCGCTGCCGCTCGTAACGGTCGCCTGCCACGAAGACCTGACCGCGTCCGACCTCGTCGGGCGCTATCTCCTTGAGGGCGAGACCACGCAGTGGATCGACGGCCCGCTCACGCGCGCGGTCAAGGCGGGCGCGATCTGCTACCTGGACGAGATCGTCGAGGCGCGCAAGGACACGACCGTCCTCATCCACCCGCTCACCGACCACCGGCGCATCCTGCCGATGGAGAAGAAGGGCCAGATACTGGAGGCCGCCGATGGCTTCCTGCTCGTGATCTCCTACAACCCGGGCTACCAGAGCGCCCTCAAGGACCTGAAGCACAGCACACGCCAGCGCTTCATCTCGATCGAGTTCGGCCACCCGCCGAAGGAGACAGAAGCGAAGATCATCGAGCACGAAAGCGGCATCGATGCGCAGACCGCGGAATCGCTCGCGAAGCTGGGCGAAAAGGTGCGCAACCTGAAGGAACACGGGCTGGCTGAGGGTGTAAGCACACGACTGCTGATCTACGCGGGCCGCCTGATGGAAGAGGGCATCGCAGCCAGGCGCGCCTGCCAGGTGGCGGTCGTTTGGGCGCTGACGGACGATGTCGACGTCCAGCGCAGCATCGAAGAAGTCACGAGCGCGATCTTTGAATAGGAGTCGAATCTTGATCAAGAGAGTCATCCTCCCCTGCATCGCGGTCCTTAGCCTCGTGCTACTCATCGCAGCCTGCGGAGGCGACGGCGACGACGACCCGACCCCGATCAGCGACAACAGCGCGCCAACCGAGATTGCGAACGGAAACGGGGATGGCGATGTTGCCGAATTTCCGACTGCCGTTGTGCCTTTTTCCGAAGGATGTCAGAGGAGCGACGAGAAGCAGTTCCCTGATGGCCCGGAGACGATCATCGACACCAGCAAGACATACGTTGCCACGATCACGATGGCAAGCGGCGGCGAAGTCGTCTTGGAGCTCTTTAGCGACACCCCTATCACGACGAACAACTTCGTCTTCCTCGCATGCAAGGGCTATTACGACGGCCTGACGTTCCATCGCGTGATCTCCGGCTTCATGGCCCAAGGCGGTGACCCGACAGGCTCGGGCTCCGGCGGACCCGGCTACGCGATTCCCGACGAAGACAGCGCCGGCCACCGCATGGACGCCGACGTGATCAGCATGGCGAAGGCCGGCCCGAACACCACCGGCAGCCAGTTCTTCATCACCTACACGCCGCAGCCGCAGCTCGAGGCTGACTTCACGGTCTTCGGCCAGGTCACGTCCGGCGTGGACGTCGTCGCCGACATCACGCCGCGCGACCCCGGCGATCCGAGCGCACCGGCCGGCGACGTCATGCAGACGATCACGATCGAAGAGCGCTAGGCCTTAGGCGCCAACGAGCGCTCCGCAAGAACGAAACAACCAGGATGGTAGTAGCCAGGAGTTTCCTATGGCCTTTGCAGACGGATGCCAGAAGACCGACGAGAAGCAGTTCGATAGCCCGGAGACGATCATCGACGAGAGCAAGACGTACATCGCGACGATCAAGATGAACAGCGGCGACATCGTCATCGAGTTGTTCAGCGACACGCCTATCACGACCAACAACTTCGTCTTTCTCGCCTGCAAGGGCTACTACGATGGCATCACCTTCCACCGCGTGATCCCTGGGTTCATGGCCCAAGGCGGCGACCCGACCGGTTCCGGCTCCGGCGGCCCCGGCTACTCGATCCCGGACGAAGAAGACGGCGAGCATGGCATGGACGCCGGCGTGATTAGCATGGCCAAGGCCGGACCAAACACGACAGGTAGCCAGTTCTTCATCACCTACTCGCCGCAGCAGCAGCTTGAGCCTGACTTCACCGTCTTCGGCCGCGTCACCTCGGGCATGGACATCGTCGACGGAATCAAACCGCGCGACCCCAACGATCCGACCGCACCGCCCGGTGACGCCATGCAGACGATCACGATCGAAGAGCGCTAGGCGAACCGAGCATCCTGAGCCTCTCGAAGAATCATCCTGAGCCTGTCGAAGGATACGCTAGGATGATGCGCTGTGGCTGGTTACCTTGACATGCTGAGATGCGCTGATGGCTCTTACTACACAGGATCGACGACCAACCTTGAAGTTCGAATCGCTCAGCACGATGCTGAGGAAGGCGGAGCCTACACTTTCCGAAAACGGCCCGTCAAGCTTGTCTACTCCTGCGCCTTTCCAACGCTCCACGATGCGTTTCTAAGGGAACGCCAAGTCAAGGGCTGGTCTCGACGTAAGAAGGAAGCCCTAATGCGCGGTGACTTCGACGCGATTCAGCGTCTAGCTCGCGGCCGGCGGACGGACTAGCACCTGAGCCTGTCGAATGATGCGCCGAAGTTACTGCGATAGACTCTTGCTATGAACGCGGATGGCAGAAGCATCTCACCCTTCGACAGGCTCAGGGTGATTTCATGAAGCTCGGCATCGTCGCCGACGTGCACTGCAACGTCGAGGGGCTGCGTGACGCCCTCGACGAGATGGGACCCGTCGACGAGTTGATCTGCGCCGGTGACGCCGTCTACCAGTTCCGCTTCTCGAACGAGGTGATGGAGCTGCTGCGCGAGCGAAACGCCCGCTACATCCTCGGCAACCACGAGCGCGTACTCCTGAGCGAATGGGGCGAACGCGCCCGTTCGCGAAACGGCGTGCGTAAAGATCTCCTCGACTACATGGCCGGGCAGGAGTACCGGGTCGAGACCG
>JADFPV010000051.1 GCA_022562155.1 Chloroflexota bacterium | reverse complement strand
TCAGCATGAACATAGGAGAAGCCGCGGAGGCGTCGAAGCTGACGCCGGATACGATCCGCTTCTACGAGAAGAAAGGCATTCTACCCCACCCACCTCGCCTGGCAAGCGGCTACCGCCACTACACCGAAGAGCATGTCGCGACGTTGCGACTCGCCAAGGGTCTTAGGGAGCTAGAGCTACCCCTGGCCGAGGTGGCGCCGATCCTGCGTGTGGCGCACGATGGGACCTGCGGTGAGATCCGCGAAAGCATGACGAGGACGTTCAACCGAGCGATCAGCGGCCTAGGCGACAGAATCGAAGAGCTAGAGGAGGCCCGCGATCATCTCTCCAGCCTTCTCCAGGGACTACAGAAGATGCGGCCAAAGGACGTAGCAGTCCCAGGGGTCGAGGCGTGCGAATGCGTACGGCTGGTAGCAGAAGGTTGATAGTAGTCGCAGCCTCTACGGCCTCGCTAACCGCTCCTCTTCCGTGGTGTCGCAGTGTTGATCAAGCCGTCGCAGATACATATCAGGCTGAGGGACCATCGATCAGCGCCTTAGCCCAGCGCCACATCGTTCCTGATGAGTGCTCGGATACATAGGCTGCAAAGAGGGCCCTGGATTCCTCCCTCAGGATCCCTCGCGCGACCACAGGCCAAGTCTGCCCCGGATAATCGTGGCGTTCACGCTGCAAGCGCTCTGCCAATTCACCTGCTCCGTCTAACCATGACTCCAGAGCATAGTAGATGTTGCCTATCAAACTGGACTGGCAGGCCCCAAAGCACATCATGCAGGGCTCCAAGGTGCTGAACAACGCCGAGCGTCGCCGCTGATCGATGCTGAGGTTCAACTGGTCGAATTCAAGAAGGGCCTGCAGTTCCGCGTGGACCAGGAAGCGCCCGTCCGCGACCTCGGACGTGTGCGCCTGCGCGACGACCTCGTCGTCCAAGACTACGACAGCGGCAATCGGAAGCTCGCCCCTCTTGAGTGCAGCAGCTGCCAGGTCGATTGCTGCTGCCATGAATCTGTTCTTATCGAGAGTCATTATTCTGCGAACACCTTAGCTTGCCGACCAGCGCGTCGGAGCCTATTTCGCGTCGGCCACCGTATGCTCACGCCCGTGCCGCCCACTCTTCCTCGGTGATGTCGAAGTAGACCTCGTCCCAGAATCGATCGTCAGACCAGACACACTCGCGGTGCCGCATCTCGTGCGGGAAGATCTTTGCGTAGGTGTGGCAAGCGCGCTCGTTGAACTCGGCCGTTCTAATGCTCACCTGATGCATGCCCAGCCCGTCGAAGCAGTGACCTAACACCAGTTCCAGCATCTCCGTGCCGTAGCCCTTATCGCGAGCGTCCGGCTCGCCTATCGCGACGAGGCCAAGCTCACAGTGGCGATTGATCGTGCGGATGCCCGTCACGAACACGAAGCCGATCAGCCGCCCGCCATTCTCCTCTACTGAGAAGTTGGCGCCGTTCGGCCGGGGCGACAGTAGCGTATCGAAGGTCTCGCCCTCCGCGCCCATGTAGTAGCGGAAGTCCGGGTCCGTGTACCAACGTGTGTACGCCGGCAGGTCCTCCGCGGTCGCGGGCCGCAGACGGACGTGCTCGCCTTCTAGGATCATAGTGCGCCTCCTCTTCCTGTGCCGTTATGCGCCGCTCGTGCGATACTATCGCGCAATAGCGAGAGGTACAACGCTTGCCCAAAGAAACGGAAGCCCGCATCCGCGTCCGGCTGACGCCTAGGTCCGGCCGCAACGAAATCGTCGGCTGGCGCGACGGCCTCCTCCGCGTCCGTGTCACGGCGCCACCCGTCGACGGCAAGGCGAACGCGGCGCTCGAACGGCTGATCGCGAAGGCAGTCGGGGTTCCGAAGCGCGACGTCAGCGTAGTATCCGGAGCGCGCGGGCGCGAAAAGACTATCGAGATAGCGGGCATGAGCCGGGACGATGCCGAGAAGCTGCTGGGGCAGGAGGCCACTTGAGCCGGTTCGACAGCCTCAGCCCTTACTTCGAGCGGCTGCAGGACATCCCTGCGGCGTGGCTCGCCTTGGCGAGCGCGCTTGCCGTCGTTGCGCTCTCGGCGTTCGCCTACGCCCCGCTGTTCGGCGAGGGCATGATCCTTACCGGCGACAACCTCCACGCGTGGCGCCTGTTCGAGATGCACAACTGCATCAGCGACGGCCAGATACCGTGCCGCTGGGCCGCCGGACTCGGCAACGGCTATGGCCTGCCGCTCTTCAATTTCTATCCGCCGCTCCCCTACTACGTCGGGGATGTATTGCATCGGCTCGGGCTTTCGTACTTCAACACCGTCGACGCGCTGTTCATCATCGGGCTCGTCGCGGCGGGCCTCTCGATGTTCCTGCTGGGGCGCGGCCTGTGGGGGAACCTAGGCGGTATCGTCTCGGCGATTGCCTATGTGTACGCGCCGTATCTGGCGCTCGACACGTACATGAGAGGCGCCCTCGGCGAGCTGTGGGCGCTGGCGATCGCGCCCGCAGTGTTCTGGGCTGTCTACCGGCTCATCACGACCGAGCGCGCGCGCTACACGTTCGCAATTGCTCTCTTCTCGGCGCTGCTACTGCTCTCACACAGCCTAGCTACGATGATCCTGCTGCCGATGGTCGCGATCTGGGCGGCGGTGCTGCTTTCGACGCGAGGCCGCAACGCCTGGAAGCCGGCGCTCCTCGGCTCAGCGGGCGCGCTCTGGGGCCTGGGGCTGGCGGCGTTCTTCACCCTACCCATGCTCGCGGAGGGCGGTGACGTCCAACTGGAGAGCACGGCCGAGTTTCCGTTCCTGTTTCAGGCGCACTTCACTACTGTCGGCGACCTCTTTCTTGAGCGCTCCTCCGACTACGGCTTCCTATTAGAGGGAGCTGGCGGTTCGGGCACTCCCATCCAGATCGGCTGGTTCCATTGGGCGCTGGCCGGGCTCTCCATTCCGGCCGGCTTGCTCCTGTTCCGCTCCGGCCGGCGGACGCCCGCGATCGCAGTGCTGCTGCTGGCGGGATTTTTTGCAGCGGGTACGTTCATGGCCATCTCCGCGTCCGAAAGCGTCTGGGACACGTTCGACGCCCTACGCTTTTTGCAGTTCCCCTGGCGCTACCTCGGGCTGGTAAGCCTCGCCGCCGCTGGCCTCGCGGGCGTCTGGCTGGCTGTGTTACGCGAACGTACCGTGTGGCTCCGATTCGTCGTCACCGGGTTGTTGGTAGGACTGTTTGTTGGCAGCGGCCAAACGTTCTTCGAACCGCTTCATCGATGTACAGTCGAAGCAGACCGTGCTATCCCCTGCCCCGGCTCCGACGCCGAGTACTTCTCTGACGGGCCCTATCGCGCGAGCGAGGAAGGTTCGATCCACGATTACCTGCCGGCGGCGGTCGACGTCATCCCGGAGCCCGCGGGCTTGGCAGTCTTCGTCCTGGGAGACGCTGGCCCTGTCACAGCCCTCAACCGTCAGAGCGACAGACTTGCATTCGAGATAGACGCTGCCTCTTCGGTCCATGTAGAGACCGCCATCTTCGACTACCCAGCGTGGACGGTGCGCATTGATGGCGCTGCCGTCGATCACACGGCCAGCGAACGCCACGGGCTGATCACGTTCGACGTGCCGGAGGGCGAGCACGCTGTCGAGGTGACGCTCGGTAGCTCCGGCATCGCGCGTTTGTCGAACTGGATCTCGCTGTTGAGCTGGCTGGCGCTTGCGGTCGCGATTGCAGCGATGCTCGTAGTTTCGATCAAGAGTCGCAGGAGGCGAGCAAGCAATGACAGTTGAGTTCACGCGGGAGTTCATCGTCGAGCCGGGCTCAATCTGGCCGAGCGCTCATGCCGCCAGCATCGTCGAGCTGCCCGGTAGGACCCTCCTCGCGTCCTGGTTCGCAGGCAGTCGAGAAGGCGCGCCGGATACCGCGATCTGGACCGCTGAGAGATCAGGCGCGGGCTGGTCAGCGCCCACCAAGGTCATCGATACCCAGGGCTTCTCCGACGGCAACTCCGTCCTCTGGCTGGACGGCGAAGGCGATCTGCGCATCTGGTACGTCACGATGGAGGGTCGAGGCTGGGCGTCGTGTCCGGTGCGCGAGCGGCGCTCGCCGGACGGCGGCGGGACGTGGGGGCCAGACTCCTACATCCGCCGGGAGCCTGGTTGGATGGTACGCAACGAGCCGGTGAGCTGGAACGGCCTGCTCCTGATGCCCATGTACGACGAACGTGACTGGACATCGTTCGTGCTCGTCTCTCAGGACGGCGGGCAGAGCTGGGCCGAGTCCGAGCGTCTTCAGGCGAAAGTCGGCATCATCCAGCCCACCCTCGCCGAGCTGCGGGATGGGCGTCTGCTCATGTTCATGCGCACCACCGCAGGCGTGATCGACCGATCCCATTCAGCTGACGACTCAGGATTACGCTGGACGACGCCTCAACCAACGTCTCTACCGAACCCGAACAGCGCCGTGGATCTTATAAGGCTCCAAAGCGGCGCGCTGCTCCTCGTCTACAATCCGACGAAGCGCGGCAGGTCGCCGCTGCGCGTCGCGCTGTCCGACGATGATGGTTCGAGTTGGGACACGTGGCGCGATCTGGAAACCGAAGAGGGAGAGTTCTCCTATCCGACAGCGATTCAAACGTCAGACGGGCTCATCCACGTGCTCTACACGTGGCGAAGGCAGACGATCGCCCACGCCTATTTCGAGGAGGGCTGGGTCAAAGAAGGCGCGCCTTAGATCCCGCTCACCATGCTGGCGACCACGGAGAGGAGGATAATCGCCACGAGCGGCGTGAGATCCATCATGCCCATGCGCGGGATGATCTGCCGCAACGGTTGCAGGATCGGCTCGGTGATCGAATCGAGCACCCGGACTATCGGGTTGTACGGATCGCGAACGAACCACGATAGGATCGCCCGGAAGAAGATCGCAAGTATCAGCAGCCTGATCGCCGCGGCCAGCAGGCCACCGATGCTGTTGATGTTGCTGAAGTCAGGAAAAAGCCCCATCTACTACAACTCCTTCGCTCGTTCGTGAGCCGCTACCACCGCGCTGGCGATCGCGCCGCGGACGCCCGCTTCGTCGAGCGCCTCCAGCCCTGCTGCCGTCGTGCCGCCTTTCGATGTCACCATCTCGCGCAGTGCCCCTACATCCTTATCGGACTCGCGGGAGAGGAGAGCAGAGCCGTATAGCGTCTGCACAGCCAGCGCTTCGGCCTGCTCGCGGGCGAACCCGACCTTCTCCGCGCCATCGATCAGGCCTTCGAGGAAGTAGAACACGAAGCCCGGCCCGCTGCCGTTGACGGCAGTGGCCATATCGACTTGCGCCTCATCGCTAACTTCCATCTCGCGGCCCATTGTGGCCAGAAGAACCGCAATTGTGCTCTTTGTATGGTCATCGACACCAGAGCTGGCGGTCCAGACGCTCATCGCCTCACCAACGAAGGCAGCCGTGTTCGGCATCACCCGGACGATGGCATCGTGGCCTAATTCACTCGCGATGCGGTCGATCGAAACGCCTGCCATGATCGAGAGCACGGTCGTGTTGGAGATGAGCGTCCCCTTCAGGGGCCCCGCGACGTTCGAGAACTCTTGTGGCTTCACAGCCAGCACAACGATGTCAGCGTTAGCGACGGCCTCGGCGTTGTCGTCCGTCACGGCCACGCCGTACTCGGACGAGAGCTGCTCACGACGCACCTCCGCGACATCGCTCACGACGACGTCTGATGCCTGAATGGCGTTCGCTTTCAGGAAGGACGAGACGAGCGCCTCGCCCATAGCACCGCCGCCGATGAAGCCGATGCGCATTAGGAGTCCCTCGGTCCGAAGATCGCCGTGCCGACGCGGACCATCGTCGCTCCCTCTTCGATCGCGACTTCGAAATCGCCGCTCATGCCCATCGAGAGTTCCGTGAGCGCAAGGCCGTCGCGGAGTTCGCGAAGGCGCCGGAACGTAGGGCGAGTTTCTTCGGAGTTGGTGGTAAAGGGGGCGATGGTCATCAGCCCGCGCACGTCCAGATGTGGAAGAACGGCGATCTCTTTCAGGGCTGTTGCTACCTCCTCGGGAGCGAATCCGAACTTTGCCGCATCCTGCGCAACGTTCACTTCGAGGAGAACGGGCACATGTGACCCATACCGGCGGCTAATCTCCCTACTTAGCCGCACAGAATCCACGCTGTGAATTATACCAAAGCGCCCTGCTGCGAGCTTTACCTTGTTCTTCTGGAGATGGCCGATCATGTGCCAGTGTGGCTCGACCCCAAGCCGCGCCACGGCATCGATCTTGGCGACTGCCTCTTGAACGCGATTCTCCCCGAAATCGCGCAATCCCGCTTCGTACGCTTCGACAACCGCCTCCGGCCCGACGGTTTTCGTAACACCAATTAGCGTCACCTCGTCAGGACCGCGACCGGCACGCTGGCAGGCAGCTTCGATCCGCTCCCGGACACGCTCGAGGGCGTCTCGAATGCTCATCTCAGAGGCCAGGTGGTTTGAAGCGCTCGCGTTCCCAACGCGCAAACGCGAAGATGACGGCCGCCACCACCACGATGGGGATCAGCGCCAGCGCGGGATGGATCGTAAACAGCACGAACGTGGCGGTGAGCGCGCCTAAAATCGCGATGACCACGCCGACGATCGGCAGGATGATGGCGAACACCGCCAGCGTTATCACCCAGACATCGCGACAGCCAGGTCGCGCATCTTGCCTCGGGACTTCGTACATGGAGAGCTAGCGAGGCGCGTGCAGACCTACCCGCACTTGGTGTAGCCGCAGGAGCGGCAAGTCAGACAGCCTTCCGCGAAGACGACGATGCTGCCGCAGTCAGGGCAAGCGAGACCGGTGCTGACATCATCGAAGCTTTCGCTTGACGTGCCGGATGGCGTGCTCAGCGTACGTGACTGCGCGCCGAAACGCCTCTCCAGCCAGCGGAAGATGTAGTCGACGAGCGAGCTGGCGCTTGGCAGGTCTTTGTTGTTGGTGAGGCCGGCCGGTTCGAAATGGACGCCCCGGAACTTCTTGCCCAAGTCTTCGATCGGCACGCCGTACTGGAGCGCCAGCGACGTCAGCACGGCGACAGAGTCCATCAGCCCGCGGATCGTCGAGCCCTCCTTGGAAATCGTGATGAACACCTCACCTGGCCGGCCGTCGTCGAACAGGCCAACAGTGATGTAGCCCTCCTGCTCGCCCACGCGGAACTTGTGTGTGATGGCAGGCCGCTCATCGGGCAGGCGACGCCTGTACGGCCCGTGGGGCGCCTCAGCAGCGATACCAAGTTCCTGTTCGGCTGCCTGCGCCTCCGCCTGCTCAGGGCCTCGCACGGCCGCGTGTGACAGCACTTGGTGGGCGCGCGACTGGTCACGATAGATCGTGATGCCCTTGCAGCCCTCCCGGTAGGCCAACAGATACGCCTTCTCGACGTCTTCGACGGTCGCCGACGCGCTGAAATTGATCGTCTTGCTAACGGCGTTATCGGTGTGGCGCTGGAAGGCGGCCTGCATGCGGACGTGCCATGTAGGGCTGATGTCATGAGAGGTGACGAACACCGTGCGGACCCAGTCCGGCACACCTTCCCATTCGCTCAGACTGGCGCCCCCAGCGAGGTGCTCAATAAGCTGCTTGGAGTGGAAGCCTTCCGCTTTGGCGACCGCCTCGAAGCGCTTGTTCACCTCCGGCAGCTGTGTGATCTTCTCAGGCGCCTTGGGGTCCAGGTGGTGCTGGCGCATGAATGCCAGCGCAAACACCGGCTCGATGCCACCGGAACAGTCCGCGATGATGCTTAGCGTGCCCGTCGGCGCGATCGTCGTGCGCGTGGCGTTGCGGAGGCGGCGCGTTGCCCCACGTGATACGCCATTCGACCCACCGGCGTAGATGCTGCCTTCCCAGGCCGGAAAGACGCCACGCTCTTCCGCCAGCTGCTCGGATGCCTTATCGGCGTGCTCCTGGATGAAGGTCATCATCTTGCCCGCCAGCTCTACTGCTTCTTTCGAGTCGTATGGCAGCCGGAGCGCCTGTAGCAGGTCGGCCCAGCCCATCACGCCCAGGCCGACTTTCCGAGTCGCTTTTGTCGCTTGCTCGATCTCCGCGATCGGGTAGTCATTCTGGTCGATCACATCATCGAGGAAGCGGATGCAATCCGGGATCGTCTTGGCGAGTCCATCCCAATCGAAAGCCGCTTCCGGGTCTACCTTGGTCCCGTTTCGCCTGCGTTTGGGCAGATCGACGAACTTAGCCAAGTTGAGCGAACCCAGGTTGCACGACTCGTACGGCAGCAGCGGTTGCTCGCCGCAGGGATTGGTCGCGTCGATGTCGCCGAGTTGCGGGGTCGGGTTGTCGCCATTGATGCGGTCGATGAAGACGATGCCGGGATCGCCGTTCTTCCAAGCGTTCTCAAGGATGCGTCTGTAGATCTTCTTCGCGCTCCTGCGGCCCGCCGCCTTGCCGGTGCGCGGG
Organism: Chloroflexota bacterium; assembly: GCA_022562155.1. Classification (GTDB taxonomy): domain Bacteria; phylum Chloroflexota; class Dehalococcoidia; order DSTF01; family RBG-16-68-14; genus SZUA-185. The sequence goes on along the minus strand of JADFPV010000051.1, from coordinate 11,699 downwards.
TTTCGCAGCGTGTACTGGCTTCCATTCTCGACCGCTTCCATGAAGGCGGCGTCGACGGCGACCGAGCAGTTGAAGTTCTGCAGCGAGACCATGTCCGCCTTCGCTTCGATAAAGGCTTCAATGTCGGGATGGTACACGGAGAGGATCGCCATGTTCGCGCCGCGCCGGGTCCCGCCCTGTTTGATCGCCTCGGTCGCGGCGTCGAACACGCGCATGAACGAGACGGGGCCGGAGGCCACGCCACCCGTCGCGGCGACGCGATCGCCCGCTGGCCGGAGACTGCTGAACGAGAACCCTGTGCCGCCACCCGACTTGTGGATCAAGGCCGTGTGCTTCAGCGCATCGAAGATGCCCTCCATGGAGTCGTCGATGGGCAGCACGAAGCAGGCGGCGAGCTGCTGCAAGGGCCGGCCCGCGTTTCCCAGCGTCGGCGAGTTGGGGAGGAATCGGAAGGTCGTCATGAGCGCATAGAAGCGCTGTTCGATAGCGTCGACTTCTTTCGTCGAGGCCCCGTAGTTCGCCTCTGCCAGCGCGACGTTATGCGCGACGCGACGGAACAGCTCTTCCGGCGTCTCGGTCAACTTACCGGAGGCGTCCTTTCCTAGATAACGGCGCTCCAGGACGGTGCGGGCGTTGTCGGCCAGATCGATGGTTTCGGTGCGTGTTGTAGCCGTCACAGGCCTCCTAGAGGGAGATTCGACTCAGTGTACCACGGCCTTACGGGCCGCTTCATACCGCGGGTGAGGGTTCAGCCTGACGGTTCTGGAAGGGAAACGACGAGGCGTCCCGGGGGAAGCTGGGACGCCTCGCGTGGCAGGCCGCCTGTGCTGGTGGCGGGGTGGTGGTTCGGCGACCTATTGCCCAAAAATAGGGAAGTCCGGACGTTTCAAGGTAGCCCGGACGTGACTCGCCGAGGCCTCATCGCAGAGCATCCTTGCTCACGCAGGTCGAAAGCCCCGGCGGTCATCGATAATGTACTCCTTCCTCTTCTCAAGATGCGCATTAATTACGTCAACATCGCGTGAATTTTCACGAAGTAGTCATAAGTCACGAGCAGCCGCTGGTGCTGCCGCAGTTCTCGCAGCGATAGCAGGTCCCGCTGCGGATCATGATCCAGCCGCAGTTGGCGCAGGCCGGCGAATCGGACTGGCCGTTGTGGCGCATGACACCGCTGCCGACGACCTCGCCCGAAGTCTCGCTGTGGCCGTTGCCACTGTGGCCGTTGGCGTTCCCATTGCCGCTGGCCGCCTCAGCATCCAGCCGCTCGACGATGCGCTGCTTGACCTCGGGCGTAAGGACGCCCAGCTCCTCCACCTCCTCTACTGTGAGGAACTTCGAGGCCAGCCAGCGGAACAGGTAGTCGATCACGGACTGCGCGTACGGGATCTCCGGGTTCGTCGTCGCGCCAGACGGCTCGAAGCGCATGTGGCTGAAGTTGCCCACTAGGTCTGAGAGCGGCACGCCGTACTGCAACGCGTAGGAGATCGCGCGGCCGAACGACTCCATCAGGCCATAGATCGTGCTGCCCTGCTTGGCCATGCTGATGAAGACCTCAGCGGGCTTGCCGTCTTCGTAGAGGCCGACAGTGATGTAGCCGGTGTGGCCTTCAATCTTGAACTTGTGCGTGATCGAGTCTCGGGTGTCCGGCAGCGGGCGGCGTCGCGCGTGGCCGATATCCGCCTCAGCGTCCTTCTTGCCACCTGCCTGCCCAGCAGGCAGGCCTGAACCGGTCGAGAGCGGCTGCACCTTCTTGGAGCCATCGCGATAGATGGCGATCGACTTCAGGCCATGGCGCCACGCCTCTGTGTAGGCATCCATGATCTCCTCAGTGGTGGCCTCTTCAGGCAGGTTCACCGTCTTGGAGATCGCACCCGAAACGAAGGGTTGTGCGGCTCCCATCATCTTGATGTGGCCCATGTAGTGGATGGTGCGCGTACCCTTCTCGGCCTTGAATGCGCAGTCGAAAACAGGCAGGTGCTCGTCGCGCAGGCCGGGAGCGCCTTCGATCGTGCCCTCCTCGTCGACATAGCTGACGATGGCGGTGATCTGCGCTTCGTCGTAGCCGAGCTTGCGTAGCGCCACGGGCACGGTGTTGTTGACGATCTTCATCATGCCGCCGCCGACCAGCTTCTTGTACTTGATGAGCGCGATGTCCGGCTCAATACCCGTCGTGTCGCAGTCCATCATGAAGGCCGTGGTGCCCGTGGGGGCGATGACGGTTGCCTGGGCGTTCCGATAGCCGTGCCGGCGGCCCAGCTCCAGCGCCTGATCCCAGGCGCCGCAGGCCGCGCCCACCAGCTCTTCCAGGTTCGAGAATTGCTCCACACCCAGGACCGGGATCTCGTACGCGGCGTCGCGGTGCTGGCCGATCACGCGCAACATCGCCTCGCTGTTCGGTTCGTAGACCGCGAACGGCCCGATGCGTTCAGCTATCGCGGCCGACGTCGCATAGGCGTGGCCGGTGGTGATCGCGGTAATGGCGGCGGCGTAGGCGCGCCCGGCGTCCGAATCGTACGGCAGCCCGAGCGCCATCAGGAGCGCACCCAGGTTCGCGTAGCCGAGGCCGAGCTGCCGCATGTCGTTTGCGTTCTTGGCGATCTTCGGGGTCGGGTAGCTGGAGAAGCCGACGATGATCTCTTGCGCCCAGAGCATGGTCGCCACCGCGTGCCGATAGCCTTCTATGTCGAAGCGACCCTCCTCATCGAGGAAGGTCAGCAGGTTGAGCGATGCCAGGTTGCAGGCCGAGTTATCGACATGCATGTACTCCGAGCACGGGTTCGAGGCGTTGATGCGACCCGATTCGGGGCAGGTGTGCCAGTTGTTCACCATTGTGTCGAACTGCATGCCAGGGTCGCCGCACTCCCACGTCGCCTGCGCAAGGCGGCGCAGGACTTCGCGAGCGCTCACGATCTCCGTCTCCCCAGCCACGATCGGGCGTAACTCCCAATCGAGGTCGTCGACGGCGGCCTGCATGAACTCGTCGGTCGCGCGCACGGAGTTATTGGCGTTTTGGAACTGGATCGAGGCCCAGGCCTCGCCGTTGAGCGACATATCCCAGCCTGCTTCGCCCAGCGCGTAGGCCTTCTTTTCTTCGTTCGCCTTGCAGTCGATGAACTCCAGAATGTCCGGATGGTCCGCGTTCAGGATCACCATCTTGGCCGCCCGCCGCGTCTTCCCGCCCGACTTGATGGAGCCCGCGATTGAGTCAGCGCCGCGCATGAACGAAACCGGGCCCGACGCCTGTCCGCCTGCTGAGAGCGCTTCCTTGCTGGAGCGGATCGTCGAGAGGTTGATGCCGGAGCCGGAGCCGCCCTTGAAAATCATGCCTTCCGTCTTCGACCACTCGAGGATCGACTCCATCGTGTCCTCGGTCGAGAGGATGAAGCAGGCCGAGCACTGCGGCTTCTCCTCCACGCCCACGTTGAACCAGACCGGGCTGTTGAACGTCGCCTTCTGGTGGAGGATGATGTGCGTCAGCTCAGCCTCAAAGGTCTGCGCCTCCTCCTCGTTCTCGAAGTAGCCGCCCTCGCGCCCCCAGCCGGCGATCGTGCCAACGATCCGATCGATCATCGCCTTCACCGACGATTCGCGGTCGTCCTTCGGCCCACGAAAGTACTTCGACACGACCACGTTCGTCGCCGTCTGCGACCAGAACGCCGGCACCTCCACATCGTCTTGCTCGAAGAACGCATTGCCAGACTCATCCGTGATCGCGGCGCTGCGCTGCTCCCACTCGACCAGTTCGTAGGGATGCTTGCCGGGCTCCGTGAAGAAGCGCCGGATGCGCGTCTGTGCTCCCAGCTCGACTGTAGTCGTTGTACCTTCTGCGGGGGACTTTTGTGCGAGTGTCATTTGCGGGGATCCCTTCCTGGACCTATCTGGCTAGATTCGCGGGCCTTACTACAGAGAGGACGTAGCCGCCCTTGCCTCCGGAAAAACGCTGAGCTTCACAGTCGTAGACGTTCCACGGTTTATCGGGCAACGGCACCTCCATGCCGTGTTCGCGGCTCCCTGAATGGAACGCCCGCACGGGGGCCGACGTCATTCGGTCCAACGGCCGGTAAGGTGACGTACCCCTACAGGTAAGGAAGCCTCTGCCGCTTCGTTGACTTGCTCTTAGCGCATGGGAACCATGGCGGACCCAACTGATGATCTGGACCGGCTGCGCCGTCACGTTTCCAAACCGGTTGGCCGTGGCCATCACTGAACCATCGAACAGTGTTGCTAGCCGTTGAATTTCATCGATCCCTGTAGCGTCGTCCTCAAGAGCGCGCTCAAACATCCGGAAGGGGAAGAGGATTTCCGCCGCAATCTCATCGCACATGGCTTCTACCCCGCCGGCCCTACGAGGCTTCAGATGCGCCAGCGGCACCTCGTCGTCCAAGTACTCGAATCGTTCTACAAGCGTGTGCGCGATCTCGTGAGCAAGCGTGAACCTGGCGCGGCTCATGTGACGTTTGTTGATGGTGATCGTATGCCCGGTGGGGCCGGTTTTGAGCAGCCCGTACGCTGACTTGAGCGGCGCGTACCTGATCCGCCGGACGCCGCGGACAGCAGCGACCGCCTTCAGGTCGACCGGCGGCTCACTAATGCCAGCGTCCTCAAGAAGCTCAGCGACCACGTCACGAACCTCAAGCACTCGATCAGAGACCTCAACTGTCACGCTTCGTCTCCTACCCATTCCTGATGGTCTGCTAGAAGGTCACGGGAGCTTCTCGTCGAGTGCTCCCGCGCACGAACAACTCCTGCTCATCTGGTGGCAACTTTCGAAGAGCGGCCTCAAAGCCAGCGCGTGCGGCATCGTAGTCGCCGAGTCCTTCCTTCACGTCCTCCCGCGAAGGAATTGCGCCATAATCGATCAGGCAATCATCCGGTAGGTCTATGGGTCGGAAGAGCCCGCTGTTGGCTAGCTTCACGCCAATAGGATCACCTAGCAACCCCCGTCCGAGTCGGATGAGCAATTCACCTTGGGAGTTTAGAGAGCGCGTAGCTGCTTCGAGTGTTTCCTTCGCCTCCTTGCACTCCCGCAAGGGGTCTACTTGTTGTGTTGTCATGCCAGTTCCCTCTCTCCCGGACCGCCGGGGCTTGTCGGCTATGCTGGTTGCTCAGTTACTAGCCGTTCGTGTGATGTGGAGCCGTAGCTCCTCATTGCAGAACAGAACGAGCGAAAAGAGATCGTTCAGCTCCTTGCGATACTGCTGTACGTCTGACTGCGCCTTCCCGGCCTCCTCGGCCAGGGCGGTCAGCTCAGGGTTGGCGAAGACCTGCTCGCGGGCGTCGTACTCGACGGCCGCGCGGCGCGCCCGCACCTCCGCCTCCCGCACCAGGCGCTCCAGTTTCGCCATACGCGCCTCGCAGCGCTGCTGCATATCGGCAAGGTAGGCCCGATGCTCTTCGGGTGAGATGCCGCCCAAAATCGGTCTCACGACCGCGTCCGTAGCGCGAGCCCGTCCATAGACTCTTCTCACATGCATCCGCGTCTGTTCCTCCTTGATCAGACGGTGCGAGGACCCCCGCCTCAGGCGGGGGTCCTCGTCAAATACCTAGCGTGCGGCCGGCGTCTCTCCGTTTGACCGGAGGCCCACCTGTTGCGGGGCGGTTGATCCTTCAGCCGCCGCGCCGGCCACTGCCGCTTCCTGCGCGTGTTCTAGCAGCTTCAATCGATAGAGGCTGCGATGTCCGTTCACCGTATCGCCGTTAGTCGAGGGACCTAGCTTGAAAATCATCGGGCTGTCCGACACCACCAGCGAGCGGCCAGAATCAAGCTCCAGCGTAAGTGTGCCACGCTCTTTCCGGATGAAGCCGGGCTCGTGCTCAGGCTCCAACGTCGCCCTGCCCGCTTCCTCATCGACCCAGCACGGCCCTTCAGCGATCAGCTCGCCGCTGCTGTTGAACAGCCGCGCGTGCATCAAATGGTCGGTCATGAGCCCTTGCCTTGCCTACGCTGTAGCTGTTCCGGTTCGCCCGTCTCGCCTTTGGCCTGCGACGGGCCCTTTGCCTGGGCCGGCTTGCCGCGACGGCGCCGGACCGGCAGCGAGCGGACGCCTCGCGTCAGCTCCTTGAGTTCATCTTCGGAGAGCAGCGTGGGCTGGCCGGCCTCCGGGCCCGGCGGCGTACCCCGAGCGGAGAGCGCCTCCAGCTCCTGCTGCAGTTCTTCCAGGTCCGCGAAGGCCCGGTAGACCGAGGCGAAGCGAATGTAGGCGATGTGATCCAGCTCGCGGAGGTGGTTCATCACCATCTCACCGATCTCGTGGCTCTGAACCTCAGGGGCGCCGCGATCGCGCAGCGTCGTCTCGACAGCGTCCGCGACAGCCTCGACAGCACCCGCCTGCAGCGGGCGCTTCTCACAGGCCCTGCGCAGGCCGGCGAGCAGCTTGTCGCGCGAGAACTCCTCGCGCCGCCCGTCCTTCTTCGCGACGAGCAGACTGCCGATCGCCAAGCGTTCGTTAGTCGTAAACCGTTGTCCGCAGCTTAGGCACTCTCGTCGCCGCCGAATGCCGTTGTCCGTATCGCGCGAATCCGTGACTTTCGTATCTGAGAAACCACAGTACGGACAGCGCATATCTCCCTCTCTCTCGCAGTGACAAGCGCTACACTAGCACAACATCTTGGGGCATGTCAATAGGCACACCAGATGTAGTAGGTATTTTCCATAACGAAATTATGTGCTGATTACGTCACGAAGGAGGGCCGGGCCACCACGCACAATCGCGCCAAAGGCGGAGCTAGCTACAGATTCTAAGGGAAACTGCCGATATTGGTCAGTGAACCCCATTAGGGGTAAACGAAAGGGCAAACCCGGTGCAAGCCGGGGGCGCAAAGCCACGGGTCTCCGACCCAGGAGGAGGAGACAGCCGGGCTGCCGAACAATGAAGCTAACCAAGAGCCTCCAATCCTCTAAAGGCCAGAGCCTGACCGAGCTCGCCTTGATCACGCCCATCTTTTTGATCCTTGCGCTCGGCATCTTCGACTACGGCCGCGTCTATTTCGCTTACGTCTCTGTCACCAACGGCGCGCGCACCGGCGCAGACTACGCCGCGGCGAATTGCGACGCTTCCTGCGACGCGGCAGACATCATGGGCATCCGAAGTGCGGTAGTCGCGGAGACGTCAGAGCTCCTGAATACGTCGCCCACGAACCCGACTGTCAACGTGAATACTGGAGGCTGGTTCGGACCGGACCATCGCAATGTCGACGTCACCGTCAACTATACCTTCAGCACGCTAATTCCTTGGCCCGGCCTCCCAAACACGATGAACGTGGAGCGCACAGTGAGAGCGAGGGTACGGGAGTGACGTGGCTACGTGCCGCCCGTGAACCGGAGCAAGGCCAGTCGCTCGTTGAGTTCGCCCTCGTCAGCATCGTCTTCTTCATCCTGGCCTTCGGCATGGTCGACGCGGGCCGGGCGGTTTGGAATTACAACACGCTGGCCCAAGCTACCCGCGAGGGCACCCGTTACGCCATCGTCCATGGAGCGAACTCGGCAGACCCCAGCGGGCCGGGGACCGTCTACTACACACCACCCAATACCGACACCAACGTAACGCAGCAGGTAGAGAAGTTCGGCAGCGGGCTAAATGTATCACGCCTAACGGTGCAGACAGAATGGCCGGACGGTTCGAACACCTCCGGCAGCCATGTCAAGGTCACATCGCAGTATCAGTACGAGCCAATGTTCAACTTCCTGGGGCTTGTCTCGATCACCATGACGAGCTCGTCGACGATGGAGATTACGAACTAGGGATCAAAGGGGCGCTGTTGTGCGAAGTTTCCAGAGTAAATTACAAAACGAACGGGGGCAGATTCTGGTCCCAGCAGCGCTGCTCGCAACGGCGATGCTAGGCCTCGTCGGCCTCGCGATCGACACCGGCTTCCACTTTGTCGAACGCCGCCAGTTGCAGAACGCTGCTGACCACGCGACGGTAGCCGCCGCTTACGAACTGAAAGCCGGGGGGGGCACAGCGGCCGCGGCCGCCGTGGCCTTGGCGTACGCGGCCTCCAACGGGTACGACAACGACGGAGAAACGAACACCGTGACCGTCAACATTCCCGCCCTCGAGGGCGAATTCGCTGGTCAGTCAGGCTCGATCGAGGTCGTCATTCGTGATCTCGACGTTCAAACGTTTTTCATCCAGGTCCTGGTACCGTCGGTTACACAGATTGAAGGCCGCGGTGTGGCCGTATTCTCCGGAGGAGGCTCAACAGGCACTCCAACCGATCCTCTGCCGGTCAAGCTACCTGACCTACCTTGCGATGACAACCAAGCCGTCGTGGATGGACGCGTTACCGCCAGTGAAGACTACACCAGCGTGGCTAACCTCATTTCGACGACTACGTCCGTGGACTACGGCGAGGCGTTCTTCGCCTGCGATGGGACATACTACTACTTCGCCCTACAGATGAACGGGCCTAGCACGGGCGGCGGCGTGGCCAACGAGAACGTCTACGCCGGCTGCAAGCCTAGCGAGATCCAGTACAAGAACGGTGACATCGACAAGATCAAGGGCACTGTTACCAGCATTGGAGCTTCCTCCTTCACAGTTGAGGCAGAAGGGCAGATCTTTACGGTAGATGTTGACGGCAGTACGAGCTACAAGGGCGGTCTGAACAGCTTTGGCGATCTGACAGTCGACATGCCAGTTGACGTAAAAGTGGAGACGGAGTATGGGCCCCTGTACGTACTGGCCAAGGAGGTCAAGAAAGCAAAGGACGCGTACTGCACCCCCACTAGCAACACAACATACCACTCGACCTATAACACAGGCTGGGCTGACAACGCCCACACGTTCGGAAAATTGCTGGGCAGCGACAGGGCGCGTTTCCAGATCAGTTGCGACGGCGCGGCAACGCATGACTTCATCCAGGACTACCTTCGCCAGGTCGGTGCCGACTGGGTATCCGATGCCGCAGGTGATGGCGAAGTTTTCGTCGCGGGACCGGACCAATCGGCCAGCTCGCTAGAGTTCAACCTTGAGAACCCGGCCATCACAGGCTGGGGCGACGATCCAGGCGAGAATCCATTGGAACAATCCCCTCCCTTCAACCCTCAATACCCGGCGTACGACTCCGAGTACGATGGGTTTGTGTGGGAGATGCTCTACGAATTTAGAGTACCGGTGTCGGCTTATAGTGGCTGCAACCAGGTCACCTTCGGCCTGCATGAGTTCTCCGGCTCGGCCGGCGGTCTGGAAGGGATGCATAGCTCCCCGGCCAAGACGGCGGACGGTGTCTTTCTTCAGGTTGAGCCGTTCGACGTCCGGCTAGTCGAGTAGACGCCGGACCTGAACTAACCCCGCTTGCGCCCGACGGTGTTCCGTCGGGCGCATTTCTCTTCCTTACGTGACGCTTCCTACGTTTAGCGAACCGGCACGTATGAAGAGGCATCCTATAGCAAGTTCGTCCGCCTAGTCTGCTAGCAAAACAGCGCTGGCTGGTGGGTGCGAAGGAGCTAAGTGGAGCCTAGGCAGCCCGGTTCAACAGTTCGCCGGGCATCGCCAGGTTTTCCGCAGCCGCAAGTAGTAGTGTGTCGGCATCCTCGCCATCGTCACCAAACGTCACCGCGGCCATCTCGACTCCGGCAAAGTGAGGCAGCCGCTCATCACTCGCGAGTTCTTGCGCGAGACGGGCCACCATGATCGTCCTCCCTTGCTCATCGGCCTCGCGCGCCAGAATCCAAATCTCATCAGCAGCAGCGTCGCCCACAATGTCATCACCACGGGCTACCGACCGCGCCCAGAGTAGAGGTAGCTGGCCACCGAACCGGCGCATGGTCGGGTCTTCGCGGCTGGCTGCTTGCCGATCGAGTTTCAGCACGATGATCGAAAACGGGCCTGCTTTCCCGCGGCGGGTTCTGCGGCACTCTGCCGCCAGACGCGCCTTGAACTGCGCGCGGCGGCGGACAAGCAACCCACCGCCAAGCAGCACATGGACGAAGTCATGAGCCGACTCCCCCTTGAACGACGGGCGCCACAAGACCATGCAACATACGGTTCCACCAAACGCGGCGAGTGCGAACAGAAACCCAAGCACCGTCGACGCGCTGAAGCCGGTCACTATATCGGCGAATGGGCCCCCTGGCATAGCCCAGAGCACCAACAGCAGCCAGGCCAGACATACGCCACTGAACGCGAGCCGCATCATCGTAAACCAGCGCCGCTCCGCTGCGATCTCCGATATCGTCGTCGCGATCTTGCCGCGGCTTGAGGGAGTCTGTCCGGATTGATCAGCCATTGTTCCGCTCTCCTATTAAGTTACGTTGCGTAGAAGTATCGTCCGCGGGCCCTCCGGAGCGCAGTGCGCATCAGCGGAGAGTTAACGATGTTGTCGCGAGTGTGAAGGCACATGTGAGTCAGACAGGCCACAGGTGTGACGCCAGAGGCTTACGCTGCCTCGTCGGTCTCCAGATACGACCGCACGTCAATTGCCTGTTCTCGGGCGGCGGAGAGCAAGTCTCTCGGGCGCAGGCCGTCATCGGGGTAGGTTGCCCCGCCGATGCGCGCGCCATCGAACACTGGGAAGGACTCGGTCGCCTCGTCAAGCCTGCCGGCGATACGGCACGCCATGCTTTCGCGCCCATCGTTCGAGGCGCGCAGGGCAAGGACGAGGATTTCGCCGTCTGGGCCCTCGGCGACAACGTCGCCGGCCCTCGCGATGTTGCGCACGACTAGAGCCGGTATGTTGCGCTCCAGCTCGCGCTCGTCATCGGCTTCCCGTTCGCGAGCGGTTGTGCCAGCGAGCTGAATCGTTAGAAGCGAGAACGCGTCCTCACCCCCGGCCTTTCTGCGGCCGCACTCAGCGCCAAGGCGGGACTTGAACTGACCGGGCGTCCTGATCACGAGCGTCGCGCCGAACACGACGCGGATGAACTCCCACGACGTCTCGTGTCGTAGCGTTGGGCGCCATACGATCCAGTACGCGCATGAACCAAAGGTTGCGGTGATCAAGAGGACGAACCTGAGTGATGAGGACATCTCGAAGCTAGGCAGTGGCACACCAGCGTTGCTCCACGGCATGCCGGCGAAAAAGAGTGCCCAGCTAATCGTCGTTCCACCAACCACCAGCCGCATCAGGTTCAGCCAGCGCTGTTCTGCCCGGATCTGCCCTACAACGCCGCCAAGAGTGCTTCGCACGGACGGAGTCTCTAGCCGGGCTTCTTTGGTTCGCATCCTGCTTTAGTATCGGTCACGAATCCGGTGGACTATAGAGGCGACGCGCCTCCTAAAAGAGCTGTTCAGTATCTCTCGCCCCCGCCGATACTACCCATGCGAACCCCTAAGGGTTCTGCTTAGACTGCCGAATATAGACTCCGTACGGGCAAACTCGTCGAGAGACGAGGACGCAAAGCCACGGATCCCGGGGAAGTCGGGACAGCCGGGCTGCCGGACCCTATCGGAGCCTTTAGGCCCATCGCCTGAGGCCCCAGAGGCGATGGGCTCCTTTCGTTGGGGTCACGATCGGCCGAACAGAACGTAAGAGAAGATGAAAGGCGTTCTCCTGCAGAGCAGCAAGCTTCCCCGGCCACGAAATGGCGTCCGCAACCGAACGCGCGGCCGGGGCGACCGCGCCCAAAGCCTGGTTGAGTTCGCCTTGGTGGCGCCGTTTCTGATCATCCTCATGCTAGGCGTCATCGACTATGGCCGTGTCTACTTCGCCTACGTTTCCGTCACAAACGGCGCGCGCACCGGGGCAGACTTCGCCTC
>JADFPV010000104.1 GCA_022562155.1 Chloroflexota bacterium | reverse complement strand
GTATCTGTCGCCGTGTTCGTCGGCGTGTTTGTGAACGTTGGCGTCGGCGTGGCGTGCTGGTCGGCGTCGATGTATTCGTTGGTGTATTGGTGGGCGTATCTGTCGCCGTGTTCGTCGGCGTATTCGTCGGCGTGTTTGTGAACGTTGGCGTAGCCGTCGGCGTGCTGGTCGGCGTCGATGTATTCGTTGGTGTATCGGTGGGCGTATCTGTCGCCGTGTTCGTCGGCGTATTCGTAGGCGTGTTCGTCGGCGTGTTCGTAGCCGTCGGGGTTGGCGTATCCGTCGATGTCGGGGTCGGCGTCGGAGGCACCGGAGTGTTGGTAGGCGTGTTCGTAGCCGTATTCGTGGGTGTGTTGGTAGGCGTGTTCGTAGCCGTATTCGTGGGCGTGTTGGTAGGCGTGTTCGTAGCCGTCGGCGTGGCCGTATTCGTCGACGTCGGGGTTGGGAGCATGAGAACGACGTCTAAGTCGCAGATCTCTGGGTTCGTCAATCCCCTGTCGAACGAGTTATCAGTGTTTTCCCACGGGTTGGTCGAATGTTGTCCCGTGGTTGGAGCCGCGCTGTTAGGCGGGTCCGTGTGTGGGTGGGTAGACGGTTGCTTGATATGGACGTCGAAGATAATGATACAAATGTCATACGTCCCGGGAGCGGCGTACGTGTGTGTGAACGGTCCCCAGTCGCCCGTCTGAGGTCCTGGGCTTGGCTTGTTGCAGTGGTCGGCGTTCGTCCAGCCCTGAGTATCATTCTTGTCAGTTGGGACAGCCGAGAGCAGCGGGTCAGACGGGTACACACCATCCCGATATTCGATCCCATTTAGGACTCCCGTGCCGTCATCCCAGTCCATACCGAAGCCTACGTGCTTTTTCAGATCAACAATGTCGTCGCACTCGTCCCACTGCCAATTGCCGGAGACGGTAACTTCAAGACCATTCGTCACAATGTTAAGAGAGGTCGGAAACGCGGAGTCGTCATCGAAGAAGTTCGTAGTCGCCAGCTCATTCGCCGGGATCTGCTCCGCTCCTACGTCGTACACCCGAACGAGGTACTCGCCGGCGATCTCCGTCTCTACGCCGTTCAGCAGGTAATCGTACGCGAATATACCCGCCGCATTAGTAAGGACGGTATCCCAGCCTGGAGTTTCGCTTCCATCGCCGATAACGATAGTCCCGTCCGGTCGCTCAACGACGACGTCATACCAGCTACTGGGTCCAAAGCCGATGCCGAGGAGTGTAACAGTGGAGCCTGGATTATACTGTCGCTTGTCTGAAGAGACCGTAGGGCCACCGCCGGCAAGGATGCGTGTCACAACGAACGCCGCAAGGGCAGCGACGAGCAAGAGCGCCAGCATCCAGCGCCAGTATCGTACACCACCTAGGTGCCGCTCGTGCGAGTGGGCCAATGCCACGACTCGTCCTTCTACTGCGGCGGGGCGAATTCAATAGAGGCTCGGTACTGGAACAGTACAGAGCCACCAGTCAAAGCCCATTCTACGTGTGGAGTAACACCGTTGTCAACCCATGCTAGGGCCCATCTTGGTTAGATTTGGGTTAGATACGAGATTTTGAAGCTAGTCTGAAGCCACGGAGGAGGCGTTTCGACGCTGGTACAGCAGGAAGCCGCCAAGTCCACCGCCGAGCACGGCGACGACGACGACAGCGATGATGACGATCAGCAGCACCGAGGAACCGCCGCCGCCGCTCAGCAGGACGGTCACTGGACCGCCGCTATCGTGCGGAATCCGGATGAGAGTGAGGTCAAGTTCCGGGTCGCAAGGTGGTTCAACATCGTCAAGGACGAGGTTAGACTGGACCAGGACAATGTCCGTCGTCTCGCCGCCTCGGGACTTGAAGACGACCGTCCCCAGACGCCCCGATCCGTCCACTCCCTCCGGACCTCCTAAGCACGGAGGCGCCGCGACGCCTGCACACAGTGCCAGAACCCGGTCCTGAAGCGATCCCCTGACGAACGGACCACTGCATAGCGACCCACGCGGGCTGTCAGCAACGAACTGGCCCAGTTCGCCTTGGACTCGAACGTCGCCGCCTTCCACTCCCACTCCCAGCTCGCCATCGGCGGTTGGGGTACCGCCACTGTCATCATCGTCTCGCGAGACAGGTTGGACCCTTTCCCGATCGTAGCCGAGCTGGAAGTCAAACGCGCTGAGATTCTCCACGTCGGCAACCATCACGTGCACGAAGAACGTGTCTCCCTTGTTTACCGGCTCGCCTCCGGGCGCCTCAATCTCCAGAAACACGCGTGTACCGGTTTCCTGCGTGTCCTGCTCATCGGGCGCCTCAGGTGAAGCGTCAGACGCCTCAGGCGAAGCATCTGGCGCCTCCTGCGCATACGAAGGGCTAACAAGGAAGATCGCCGCCAACGCGGCGACGATTGCGATCCAGGCGATTAGGCGCAACGGCGGTAGGGTGCGTACGTCGTTTAGCATTCAGAGCGTAAGTATACAACGCAAGCTCGTTAGTGTCTCTAACAGTTGAATCTGGCCGATTCGGCCTAATGCATTGCTCAACGCTGCTCAGCAAGGAGTCTGTTGAGCAATTCAACTACTTGGCGAACCGTGCGGATATCCGCGGGCTCGATCTCCGTCGGAAGCACAACATCGAACCTCTCCTCCACCACCATGGAGATCTCCAGCGCATCAAGCGAGTCCAGCCCGAGCGACTCCTCGCCCTCTTCCAGGGCGTAGAGGGGAACATCGTCCGCTATCTCCTGCCAGGTGCCATCTTTCCCTGCCGGCGACTCCCGCCAGATTTCGGCAATGATCTCCTTGACCTGTTGAGAGATGTCGGCCATCTACGCAGCACCGTAACAGATCGTCGTCATCCTGAACATACGGCAGTAGGCGGTTTATGTTACGTGCGACGATCACGGACGTGCTACAATAGACACTCTACGCTAGCTCGGGGGAGACAGCGCTGCGCGAGCGGTTACAGGAGAGTGATCCAATGTCTTGTACGCGACGAGGATTCCTTAAGACAATTGCCGGGGCCATGGTTGGCCTGGGCCTCACGCGCCTCGAACCACTACGTAGCTACGCCGCAGGGTCGGTGACCTCGACGGGTACCGCAGAGCTAGGCGGGCCGGCCACCGGACCGTTCAGCATCAGCAGCCTGAGAGCGCAGGCGGTACAGGCCGCGCGCTGGGCTGGCGACGAAGGTCTGGCAGGCGAGCTACAAGAGATCTGCTGCTGGGCCCCAGCGGCAACGGCCATCCGCAGGCGTCCGTTGGACGTGCAAGTGAAGGGCGCCGAACGATTCTTCAGCACCTTCCCCGGCGGCGAACAGCTCGCTGACATCCTCGTCCAGACGAACAACACATCCTTCAAGAGACCGAAATTCCAGGTCGACCCTGATGAGCTTGTGGCGCGTCACTACGAGATGCTCCGCCGGCCGCAGGGTGCGATTCGCAAGCGCGTACTCACGCCGCAGCAACTGGACCAGCGCGGTGCGCGAGCCGAGCTTGGCCTCATGCTCGACCGAAAGACCGGCGAACGCCTGGCACAGACCGCAGAGCGTTCCGAACCGATGTGGGCCGCCTTGTCCGTACTGTCTGGCATGATGCTCGACCCGACAGAAGAGCTGTCGGCCCGCCTAACGCCGCAGCTCTCGTTGGCCCGTGCTCGCGACCGCGCGATCGCCCGCACCGCAACCGTTCGCTTCAGCCAAGTCGTCATCGGCGCCGCCCAGCGGGCCATCTGGGCAGACGTCATCGATGGGGAAAACGCCGCGTTGCCGCTTCTTCAGCTCAGCGCAGCAGGGTACCTCCCGCTCGGCGAAGAGGACGGCGAGTACCTCCTCCTTCGCGTCGACGGCCGCAGCACCAGGCTGACCGGCTACCAGACAGGGAGTGTGTAGCTAGCGACGATGTCGGAAGTCCTGGGCGCGCTGGACCAGCATCACGTTCAGCTTCTCCTCAGACTGACTCTCGGTGGCCTGCTCGTCCTCGCCGCCATCACAAAGTTGACCGACCGCGCTGCCTTCCAAGCTGCGGTCGCCGAATACCAGCTTCTGCCACATGCACTAGAGCGGCCGTTTGCCGCCGCGCTGCCGATCGTAGAGCTGACGCTCGGGGCGCTTCTCCTAGCCGGCCTTGGTACAGCAATCGCGGCCTGGGTAGCGGTGCCCGTCTTCCTGAGCTTTAGTATCGCGATCGGTGTGAACATGGCGCGGGGCCGAGAATTGGACTGCCACTGCTTCGGCTCCGTCCAGAGCGAGCCGATCGGCTGGCCTTCGCTCATCCGTTCATCCGCGCTCATCATCGCGGCGCTAATCGTCGCGTCTGGCGCCAGCGCGTTCGGCGGGGTCGACGCACTGCTGCTCGACCCTGACGGCCTGCCGCCCGCGAGCGAGATCGTGCCGGTCGTCCTACTCGCCTTCGTCATCTTCGATGTGATCATCCTGCTGCCGGAAGCCATTGCTACGCAGTTGAGCTTCGACGCTTCCTACGGCAGCGCCGGCAATCATCACGTCCATCATGGAGACAGCGCTTGAGCGGGATCTGGCTGGTCAGCTACATCGCCCTTTGGGGAATCGTGCTGTTCCAAGGCGTCGTGATCTTCGTGCTCCTACGGCAGCTTGGCGTGATCTACCTAGGAACGGCCCAGGGCGTCGCCAACGACGGCCTAGCCGTCGGCACGGATGCACCTGACTTCTCGCTGCGTGGACTCAACGGAGAGCCGCTCAGCCTCGCTTCGTTTCGGGGAACGCCGCTGATGCTGATCTTCGGTTCTCCAACCTGCGCGCCATGCCGGGGACTCATCCCTGACCTGAACGCCTTCGCCCGAGATCGGGCGGAGGAGTTACGCATACTCTTCTTGAGCCGGAGCGACGACGAATCCGCTCGCCGCTTCGCCTCCGAGCAGAACATCGAAGTGCCCGTTGCCGCGCACCCGGACGAAGATCTGCCAAACAAATACGAAGCCCGTGTGACACCTTTCGGGTTTCTGGTCGATGACGACGGTGTGATTCGAGCCAAAGGCCTGACCAACAATCGAGAACACCTGGAGTTGCTTCTACGTAACGCAGCCTCAGCGTCCTAGACATGTTATAATGGGCGCCTGGTACTGAAGATGTCATTTTTAAGGAAGTTCAGCGAAGGGCTCGCCCGCAAGACGTCGCGACGCGGCTTTTTTGGCCGTGGGGCTGACGTAGCGTTCGGCACACTCATCGGCGCCGCGGCAGGCACGGCGCTGCGCGCCAATCCAGTCTCTGCCGGCGCAGGCACCGTCTGCGCGTTTCCGGGCCCTCCCTGCTCGTGCTCCAACTGCTTAGCAAACTCCACCTGCGCCAAGCCCTGCGTCATCAACACCACCTGGTACGCGGGAGGCTGTTGGGTGACCGGTTCCGTGACCTGCTGCGACTGTACTTGTGACGACATCGCCGGCCGCGGCTGGTGTGGCTGCGGTACCGACTGGCACGGCAACGAGGCGAACTGCCCTGACGGCACCGCCGGCTAAGCCGCTACCTGACGCCTAGTCTTCCCTCAACATCCGCGACAGATCGTCGCTTCCTAGACATGTTATACTTGGCAACAGGCACTACCTATGTCATTTTTCAGGAAGCTTAGCGAAGGGCTCGCCCGCAAGACTTCACGGCGGGGCTTCTTTGGCCGTGGGGCTGACGTCGCGTTCGGGACGCTCATCGGCGCCGCGGCGGGCACGGCGCTAAGCGCCAACCCGGTGTCTGCCGGTGCAGGGACCGTCTGCGCGTTTCCGGGCCCTCCCTGCTCATGCGAGAACTGCCTGGCGAACGCCACCTGCGCCAAGCCCTGCGTCATCAACACCTTCTTTTACGCCGGAGGCTGCTGGGTGACCGACGGAACGGTGACCTGCTGCGATTGC
>JADFPV010000103.1 GCA_022562155.1 Chloroflexota bacterium | reverse complement strand
CTCTTGGGCTTCGCCGGTGTGACGACGGGCGAAGCGTTGCGGACGGCAAGCGTCTTGACGCTGCCTTTGTCCTTCGGCGTGGCTCTTGCGGCAGCCTCGGCCCAGACGTACGTCAATCGACGCGTGCCTCTCCTGTTCCAAGGGCGCGTATTTGCCATGCAGAGCGCCCTTCGCAGCGGTTCTGCCATCATTCCGCTGGTTGCTCTCGGCGCGGCGGCGTCGCGCTTTGGCGCCGACCGAGTTCTCATCATCTCGCCTCTCGTCCTGATCGTCCTCGGGTACGTTCTCATCCAGGCCAGCTTTCGCTTTGCCAATCGTGCGCCGCCGTCGTACCTGGAGGTCGTGTCGTCGTTCTGGGAGGAGTCAGCAGATAGCGATAACGCTCCACGGAGAGGGCCGCCCGAATAGCGTATCGTTGATGCGCCTCACAGCCGCAAGGTCGAGGGTCGGGAGATCATGAGTGGAGCGAGGCCTGCCGACACCGTCATCGCCGCCGGCGTCTGCGATAGCGGCGGTTGAGAAGCTGTTAGGCGGTCTTGCGGAGGGGACGAGAATTCGTTCGCTCTCGCTTCGCGGCGCGCATCCTGCTGTCCGCGAGATCGATGAGCTTCGTCACCGCCCTGGCCTCGTCTGGATAGATGGCAAACCCAGCGCTCACGCCAATCGTAATCACAGTGCCGGTCATGACATCGGTCATCACCTCGGTCGCGGCGAGCGTCGCTTCGACATCTCGGCTAAATTGCTCGCCGCGATCATGGTCCGCTCCAGGAAGCACCGCGAGGAACTCGTCACTGCCGTAACGACCAACGGTCGCATCATGACGGAACAGAACGTCCACAATGGCGACCAGCATTGCATCACCCACGCGATGTCCGTATGTGTCGTTGACCGCTCTGAGTCCATCTACATCGAGCATGAGAATCGCGTGTGGCGTCGCGCTTGCGCCTCGCTCGACCAACTTCTGTAGCTCTTCGACGATCGCGCCGTGGTTGAGCGCACGGGTGAGTGGATCACGCTTGGCCCGCTCCTGTTCATCCCGGAGAGCGCGCTGGAGCGCCACCTCGGCCCCTTTCCTATCGGTGATGTCGTACGAGAAGACGGCCAGTTTCGTGACCTTGCCGTTGGAATCAAAGATTGGATAGATCGTGTTATCCATCCATTTTCCGTTCCGCTCGTCCTCGAACCGCGCCGGCGATCCGGAGTGGATAACCGCGTCGTTTCGCGCCCTCCGCCGTGCGGCCAGCACCTCGGGAAAGAGATCGAACACGTCGCGTCCAACCAGGTCATCCATGGAATCGCCGACCGGCCGCGGCGAAAGCCGCTTCAGCCGTTCAAACGCGATTTCGTTCAGGACAAGAATATGCCCTTCCGTATCGATGAGCAGGGCTGTTTCCATCGTGGCGTCGAGGAGGGCCTGGATCGTGGCCTCACTTTGGCGCAGCGCCTCGGCTGTACGCTCGTGACGTTCGCTCTCGCTGCCAAGATTGCGGCTGCTCATGCTCAGTCCCTTCTGTGCGGAATGCTCCAATAAGGCCGGCATCGCAAGGAGCGACGCCTAAGGAAGTATCGGCGCTCGTCCGCTGCCCGAACGTGGGGTGTTTCCCTACTCGTAGCGGCAAAGCCTCCATTCGCTCAGCGTCTGGTGAGGGTCGAGGCATGGAGCAGCACCTGCCGGTCTTGCTATAGTGTGAGCCTTGCCGCCCTAACGCCCGAGGAGGCCGTCTTGCCCGAATACGACGACGAGTGGTACGAAAGCTGGAAGCGCCGCCTGGAGGAGTCGGGCGGCAATGTCATCCTGGCGCTCGGCCTGCGTCCGATTGCAGCCGACGAAGAGCACGCTGTGATGGAGATGCCACACGGGCCGAACGTCCGGCAGGGGACAGGCGTCTTCGCCGCCGGCGCGCTCATCCAGCTCGCGGACGTGGCGGCGACGATGGTCTGCTTCCGAGCGCTCGATCCCAGCGGCGAGGACGAATCGACGCCCTTCCCGCTCTCGATCCAGATCAGCGCTAACCTGCTGCGCAACACCGATCGCGGCAAGGCGATCGCGGATGCGCGCATCGTTCACAAGGGCCGCACGATGCTGGTGGTGGAGTCGCAGGTGCGCGACGACCGGGGCCGCCTGCTGGCGATCGTGAACAGCACGCACCTCGTAGGCCGCCGCCGCCCGACGGCGGGGTGACCGGGGGTGTAAATGATCCCACCGTACGAATTAGAGAACCTGCTCCGCGCAGCTCAGCAAGTAAACGAGTTTGCCTCCAAGAATGCTCATATCTTCGAGATATTGCGCCGTGCCATTGAAGAGGCTGCGCGGGCAGCGGAGGTTCTTGCAGAGGAGGAGCGCGAGAAGCAACAAATCACGCCCTTCGTTGAGAATGACCTTTGCCTTGCTCCATCGATGCCCGCAGAACTTGTCGAAGAAATTCATCGTCGCCACAAGGACGGCCAATCGGTGGTCGAGTACGTGAGCGGCTGGTATCACGCCGACAACTGGCGTGCGCTGAGTGACATGGTGGACCCGTGGGAAAAGAATAATTACTACAAGAGCCGGATGCACATCATTAGAGAGGCTCTATGGACACACCAGCAAGGACGATACACAGCCAGCATCGCCACGCTGATTCCTCAGATCGAGGGGTTAGTCTGGGACTGGGCCTTCGGCGATGACGCCGTCGAGCAAGTGCTGCGAAAAGAACGCGAGCGCAAGAAGAAGAGAAAGCAACGGACAGCCTCTGATGACGACGGGGAATTCGGGCTATCTGATTACGAAACAAATCTCGTGACGGCTGTTGTTGGCATGCTTCCAGCGACTAGCCTGACACGCGGCGAATGGACTTGCATGAGGTCATTTGTGAACTTTTGCAATTCGCTTCTTTACCAGCCCTATCGGGCTTCGACAGACCACGCGAGGCTGATTGATAGTACCGAACTCTCTCGCCACGCGTTTGCTCACGGCACAGCCTTAGCGATAGGCACGGAAGCGAACTCTCTTCGCCTCTTTTTTGCACTTGACGTTCTGTCACTCATACGCGAGTAGCGCGACGCATGCCCGCCTGCCGTCTGACCCAGACGCCCGCAGGCAAAGTTCGCAAGACAGCCCTATCCCGCTCGTTGCCCGTTCCACGACCCGCAACCCGTCGCCCGTTGTATAATCAGCCCGCACGTTCTCGCGTTCGAGGAGGAGGAGTCTATGTCCGGACCGCTAGAAGGTATTCGCGTCGTCGAGCTGGGGTTGTGGGTGGCCGGGCCCGCCTGCGCCTGTATCCTGCGCGATTGGGGCGCCGATGTGATCAAGATCGAGCCGCCCGCGGGCGACCCGTTCCGCGGCTGGGCCACCGCGATGATGGGCGTCGATGCTCCCACCAACCCGCCGTTCGAGCTGGATAACCGCGGCAAGCGCAGCGTCGTGCTCAACCTCGACCACGAAGACGCGCGCGCCATCGCCCGCAAGCTCGTTGACCAAGCCGACGTCTTCGTCACCAACGTGCGGCCGCGCGCCCTGGACGACTTCGGCCTCGACTACGACACGCTCGCCCGGGCGAACCCGCGCCTCGTCTACTGCCAGATCACCGGCTACGGATCGGATGGCCCCAACCGCGACCGCGCCGCCTACGACATCGGCGCGTTCTGGTCGCGCGCGGGCATCGCCGCGTCGCTCGTGCCCGAAGGCGCGCCGCTGCCCCAACAGCGCGGCGGCATGGGCGACCACATGACCGGCATGGGCGCGGCCGGCGCCGTCTCCGCCGCCCTCCTCGCCCGCGAACGCTCGCCGGACGGGCGCGGCCAGCGCGTCGACGTCTCCCTACTGCGCACCGGCGTCTACATGATGGGCTGGGACGTGAGCTTGGCACAGCGCCTCAAGGTGCCAATCAAGCCGTACGACCGTGAGCACGCCGTCAACCCGCTCATCGACTGCTACCGCGCCGCCCCTTCGGCGGGCTCAGGGCAGGCTGGCCGCTGGTTCTGGATCATCCTCCTCCAGGCCGACCGCCACTGGCCCGACCTCTGCCGCGCCATCGGCCGCGAGGATCTGCTCAGCGACGAGCGCTTCGCCGAGATCGAGGTGCGGCGCGAACACGGCCCGGAGCTGGTCGCGGAGCTGGACAAGGTCTTCGCGAGCAAGACGCTGGCCGAGTGGGGCGAGATCTTCGACCGCGAGAACGTCTGGTGGGCGCCGGTGAACACGATCAGCGATGTCATCGCCGACCCGGCGGCGCACGCGGCGGGCGTCTTTCGCGAGGTCGAGGGCCCGGACGGCCCGGTCACATTTGTCGCCAGCCCGGCCGACTTCTCGGAGACAGCCGCGGGGCCGCAGGGGCTCGCGCCGGAGCTGGGCCAGCACACGGAGGAGGTGCTGCTGGAGCTGGGCTACGACTGGGAGCAGATCGTCCCGCTCAAGGAGAGCGGCGCAATCCCGTGAGCGAACAGGTTGTCATCGACCGGCGCTTTCGCGGGCCGCCAACGACGGCGAACGGCGGCTACATCTGCGGCATCGTCGCCGGGCTCATCGGCGGTACCGCTGAGGTTACGTTGCGACTGCCGCCGCCTATCGATAGGTCGCTGGATGTGCATCGCCACGACGACGGTCGCGTCGCTCTTCTCGACGGCGAGCGTGTTGTCGCCGAGGGTATCCCCGCCACGCTAGAGATAGAGATTCCTGAGCCAGTGAGCTTCTCGGATGCTGAGGAGGCCGCCAAGAGCTTCGTCATGTTTGAGGTCGATCTCCCGTACGAAGCCTGCTTCGTCTGCGGAACCGCGCGCGCCGAGGGAGACGGGCTGCGCATCTTCGCGGGCCCAGTTGCCGGACGCGAACTCGTCGCCTCACCCTGGACGCCGGACGCATCGCTGAGCAACGGGAACGGTGCCGTTCGACCGGAGTTCGTCTGGTCGGCACTGGACTGTCCCGGCGCCTACGCGTTCATCGAGTCGGCGGACGACTTCGTGATGCTCGGCAGGTTGGCAGCCAGGCTGATCGAGCCGGTGCAGGTCAGCCAGCGATACGTGGTCATCGGCTGGCATTTGGGAAGCGAAGGCAAGAAGCTCTACAGCGGTACAGCGCTTTACTCGGAAACTGGCACGTTGCACGCCTTCGCCAAAGCCACGTGGATCAAGATACCAACGCGCCCAAAGACTGCATGACCCACACCCTCGACCTCGTCCCGCGACGCTATCGGCGAATCGCGTGGTGCCCACGCTTCGCATCGGCTACCATGGCCGCAAGATACAGCCATGACCTTCTAGGGGATACCCATGCCAGCCAATGAGCCAGACACGAAGGTGTTCTTTGAATTTCTAGAGGCCGGGGAGAGGGTGCTGTATACGGGCCACGGGCATACTGGCTCCATGCTACGGCTCTCCTTGTCGATCCTGTGGCCCATCCTGAGCGCCATATTCGGGAAGAAGGACCCGCTCAAACAGTGGCGCGTGGCCATCACAGACCACAGGGTGCTGCTCGTCCGCCGCGACTCCAAGGAAGAGCAGTCGCTACGCTTTGATCAGCTATCCAGAATCGAACTGAAGCGCTCGGGCCTCAACCGCACACTGATCTTGCGTTCTAGCGAGACTGAAGAAGTTGAGCTAGGTCTCCCCACCGCGCGAAACGACTACGGCGCTCTTGAGCAGGCGCTGCGCGATGCCGCGCCCCAGCTCATGGCCTAAGCGCAGAGCTACAGCAAGCGCCGCAGGTATTCCCGAACTGAACAGTTCGGCCTAGCTGCCGGTGAACGTCGCGTCGCGCTTCTCGACGAAGGCGCGCACCGCCTCACGCGAGTCGTTGGTCATGCCGGTGAGGCGTTGCTTGAACGCCTCCTGATCCATCAGCGCCTTCAGGTCGCCCTGCTCGGCCAGGCTGAAGTTCTCCTTCATGTGAGCGAACGTCGTCGTCGGGCCGGC
>JADFPV010000050.1 GCA_022562155.1 Chloroflexota bacterium | reverse complement strand
CGCAGTCCGTTCTTGAACCAGGTCTTCCAGGTCGTCGTGCGCTCGCTGAAGCTCTGCACGTTGCTGTCTGAGCTTTTCCGCCAGGCTGTTCACATCAGCGAGAGCCGTGTTCTTCGTCTGTAGCAGGAAAAGGAAGTCTGCCACCGGATCGTGGATGGCAAAGTCGCCCAACGAGAGCCCGAGATCCTTAGCGGATGATAGATCGGTCAGCCAAGGGGAGCAGAGGAACATGATGACTTGCTGGCCGGCGTCCGGTAGCATCTGGCCCTTCAGCAGCATTCCATTGCTCAACGACTCGAGAATGAAGAGGGAGTCGGCTTGCTCCTGGATGCCTTCGAATGTCGCCCGGACGTTCGGTCGCTTGATGGTGAACGATTCCTGGAGTCTACCTCCGTCTGTCACGTCGGGGCAAAGCCGCCGCAGTACGTGTCCAGCTTGCACGATCCGTAGGGCGGAGTCGAATGCCACGTGAAAGGGGAAGGCCGCCATGAAGAGATCGTGCGCGAGGGAAAGACGGGAAGGTGCCATATGGTGCTACTCGTTGATGAATGTAATCAAGAAGGCGTCGTGGTCAGCGCCTTCTTCACGATTGATGGTCTGCTTAACATCGATCTCCGTGTCAAACATCGACGCGAGGCCATTCAGCAGGCCAACGACCATCGGAGCCAGCCCCGGCCGGTCAGAGTAGTAGTGCAGCACCAAGGAACTGTCGCCGTTCTCGGTGCACTGGAAGGATGGCGGCTGGAGGTCTGGAAAACTCAGGCCTACATGAGCGTGGAGGTCGTCAAGGTGATGCAGGAATTCCCGCAAGCTGTCTCCTGACATCTTCAGCAGCTCGCCGTATCCTTCCTTAGCCGTGTACAGCACCCAGTATTCGCCGAACGCCTTGAGAATGTCCTCCGCAGGCGTCTGCAGTACCTCACTGGCGGCGGCCACTAACTTGTAGGTGACATCGTCCGGATACTGCTCCATGCTTACGAAGACGTCAGCGTCTACTCCGGCCTTGCGCTTGACTTCCTCCCATGTTTCGTCACCGTAGCGCTCGCGGACCAAGCCCTCTACTGCCTTGTTGACTAGACCATACATATCTGCGCTCCTAACCTTCTAGTGCTGATGCTCTTTGCGATTTGCGAGTGACCTGACGGAATTATCGGTACCAGAAGAGGCGTCGACGAACCCCTATCTGATTACTCCAAAAGGAGTACAGAGGAGTCAGGCTGAGTTGGTCCGAAGGAACCAGGCCGGCTTTATCGTCTCGATTGGCGCTTCAGCGTGCGCCGTTCCAGGCCGTCTAGAAGCGCGACTATCATGCGCTTCTCAGCTACATCAATCTTTTTGATCACGCTATCGATCGCGGGGATGAGCAGCTCGCTATCGGCGTCGCGGACGATGTAGACGTCGTTGGCGCCGGTTTCGAGCACTTCCTCCACCTTGCCCAGCGCCGTACCGTTCGCGTCGACGACGTTGATGCCGACGATGTCGAATCGGAAGTACTCATCCTCTTCCAGGCGGGGGAGCGTGGCTTCCGGTACCTCCAGCAGTTTGCCCCGCAGCTCGTCAGCTTGGTTGCGGGTCTCGATGCCATCCAGCGCGAGCAGAAGTGTCTTCTGGTGCGTGCGAACGCGGCTAATGGTGTATTTCGCGTCTCCGGCAAGCAGCACCGAGCCAGGCATGAAGCGGTCCGGAAAGTCGGTCATCGGGTCAACGGCCAGCTCGCCGTCTATGCCGTGCGGAGCGCGGACGAATCCGACCGCGACGTAGCCCTTGCGAGGCTGGGGGTCTGCCCTTTTGCCGGAGGGGCGCTTAGGCGGCACCGGGGAGGACTAGTCGCCGATGTCGAGGCTTGCGCGGACGCCGCGCTGGACGGCCGCGACCTTGAGCAGGTCTCGCATGGCATTCGCGATGCGGCCCTGCTTGCCGATCACCTTGCCCATGTCATCATCGGCGACGTAGAGGTGGAGGATGGTGCGGCGGCTCTCTTCGTCCTCTTCGACCTCTACCTCGACCTCGTCGGGATTGTCGACGATAGCGCGGGCGATAAACTCGACCAGCTCCTTCATTCCTTGGACTTCTCCTTGTCCTCCGCGGCCTCAGCTGACGTATCTGAGTCAGCCTCGTTAGAAACACCAGCTTCTGTATCCGATGAGGAGGCATCGTTGGATGTCGCTGCCCTGGCTTCCTCGGTGGGCGTCTCAGCCTTGGCAGTAGGCTCTTCCGCGGGCGCCTCTTCTCCTGGAGCTTGCGCAGTGGCAGCTTCCGCCTTGGGTTCCTCGGCGGCGGCCTCAGCGGTCGGCTCCTCTGCCTTGGCTTCGGTGGCTGCTTTAGTTGTGGACTCGGCCTTAGCAGGAGCGCCGGCTTCTGCCTCCGGCGCGGCGGCATCAGCTGATGCCGATGCGTCCGCCTTCTTAGCGGCAGCGGCCTCCGCCTTGCGCTGCTCGCCGAGCGCGATGCGTGTGGCTACCTTCTTCGACACCTCCGCGACGCCCTGGATCTGAAGGATCTTGGCGACGCGCGTGGATGGCTGAGCGCCCTTGTCGAGCCAGTGCTTGGCGCGCTCTTCGTCGAGGACGATCGTCGACGGATCGTCCAATGGGTGGTAGTAGCCGAGGCTTTCCACGAAGGCGCCGTCACGTGGCGCGTGTGAGTCGGCGACTACGATGCGATACATGGGCTTCTTCTTCTTGCCCACTCTTCTCAGTCGAATACGGAGCATGTGGCCTCCTAACGCCGGATCATGTTCAGCAGGCTGGGCCCCTTACCGGAGGCCACGGCCTGCGCTATTTTCTTCGCCTGCTTCCACTGGTTGAGGAGGCGGTTGATCTCCTGAGGCGAACTGCCACTGCCGAGGGCGATCCTCCTCCGCCGGCTGCCATTAATCAGCTCGGGATGGCGGCGCTCCTCCGGTGTCATGGAGTATACCACCGCTTCAGCCTTATCCCAGAACGATTCATCGATATCGTCCAGGTTCATCTGCGACTTCACGTTCGAGAGCCCAGGGATCATGTCGACGAGCTGGCTGATGGGCCCCATCTTTTTCATCTGCTGAATCTGGATCATGAAGTCCTCCAGGTCCAGCGTCTGCGTGCGCAGCTTTTTCTCCAGCCGCTGCACGTCCTCATCGCCGATCGTCTCGGCCGCCTTCTCGACGAGCGTGAGGACGTCGCCCATGCCGAGGATGCGCGAGGCGAAGCGATCAGGGATGAAGGCTTCGAGCGCGTCGGCCTTCTCACCGGTGCCGATGAACTTGATCGGCAGTCCGGTGACGGCGCGGATGGAAAGGGCGGCTCCGCCGCGGGCGTCGCCGTCCATTTTGGCCATGATGAAGCCGGCGATGCCGAAGACATCGTCCATCTCCTGCGCCACGTTGACGGCCTCCTGACCTGTCATGGCGTCGATCACAAGTAACGTCTCCGTCGGCCCGAACGCCTTGTGGATCTCCCGCAGATCGGCCGTCGAGTCCGAGTCATATGCGATCTGGCCGGTTGTATCGACGATGAGCGCCGTCGCGCCATGCTTCTTCGCTTCCGCCAGCGCCGCCTTCGCTTGGTCTTTGGGCTTGGCGTCGCTTACGTCGGCCGCCGGGACGTTGAGCTGTTTGCCGAGCGCCAGGAGCTGCTCGCTGCCGGCGACGCGCACCGCGTCGGTCGAGATGAGGATGGGCTTCTGGCCGCCCTTGCGCAGGTGCAGGGCAAGCTTCGCGGCGGTCGTCGTCTTGCCGGAGCCCTTGGGACCGACGAGCATCAAGATGGTGGGCGGCTTCGATGCGGTCGCAAGGCCGACCTGCTCTTCGCCCAGGATGCGTACCATCTCCTCATTAACGAAGCCGATGACTTGCTGCGGGCCGGTGAGGCTCTTGAGCACGTCGGCGCCGATGGCGCGCTCCCGAACGCCTTTGACGAACTCCCGGACGACCTTGAAGTTGACGTCCGCTTCCAACAGCGCGACGCGGACCTCGCGCAGGGCTTCATCGAGGTCCTTTTCGCGGACGGTCCCCTTGGAGCTGAGCTTCTGGAATACGCCCTGGAGCCTATTCGAGAGTGAGTCCAGCATAGATACTCATTCTACGAGTGGGCCGTATGGGTGACAAGGAAGGAGATGGACGCAAGAAGCTAGAAACTGGAGGCTGGATCATGGAAGGGTGGAGCCTGCGCAGGACGCGCCTGTCGGCGAGGAGACGGGCGAATCAGCGCGCCCGACGTGTGCTGATCTGAACGGGCTCGGACGAAGGCTGGTCGAGATCTCCAGGCTTGACGAACCCGACCTCGTAGGCGTACGACGCTGCCTGCGTACGGTCGCGGAGGTCGAGCTTGGCGAGGACGCGCTTGACGTGTGTTTTCACGGTGCCTTCGCTGATGACAAAGGCTTCGGCGATTTCGGCGTTGGAGTGTCCCCGGGCAATAAGCCCGAGGACCTCCTTTTCTCGACGTGTGAGCGAGGCGAGACCTGTGAGTTCTATTGCTGGGTCTGGTCCGGCAGGAACGACATCTGTCGCGTCAGCTGGAACAGGCAGCCCACCATCGGGGCCGTCTGGAGATGGGTCGATGACTTCAGGAATCGACGGGATGGTTTTCGCCCTAGACGCGAGCATGAATCGTGCCCACAAAGCATGCAGGGCAGAGAACGTGTTCACAAGGTGAACCTCGAGCAGGAAGATCATGAGGCCGACGGGCACCAGAGCAAGGCCTTCGCGCCATGCGCTGACTTCAGAGGCGGACCACCCGAAGATGTGGAACTCGACGTCGCTGAATGCGATTAGGATGGGCGCGCCAACGAACGCGCCAGCAACGGCGCTGATCACGACCAGACCTACGAACATCCCGAGGCCGATCGGGAACTGCACGAATAGATAGACCAGGCCCGTCCATGTATTCCGGTCGATCAGGCGTGTCCACAACTGAGAGCGGAACGATTGGCCGCGTTCGATGGCTGTTGGCGGGCGTCGTAGTTCAATCTGAGCGACCCTGCGGGTCACCCAGGCTTCGGCGTCGCCGGCCCAGCGTGTGAGATAGAGGGTTGGAATGAGGACAATTGGCCCGACAATCGTCCAAATGAGCGCGCCTCCAACGCTCAAGGCGACGACCAGCCCTATGAAGTAGGCGAGTCCCAATGGGAACATCAGTAGGAGGTGGGTCGCTCGCAGGTAGGTGCGCGGGGCTATCACCGGCCCGAACACCTTTGTGAGCAGGGACCCGTAGCCCCCATACACCTGGCTAAACGCTTCGTTCATTGCTTGGTTCCTTTCGCTGGTGCGCTAAGACTAGCGCGGTGCTTACCGATAGACCCAGCCTAGGGTCGTACCGGGTCCCAGCGAGTCTCTCTTAAGGGGTGTCTTGGGCGATCGGGAGGGGTATTTCGGGCCGCGTTCGTATCTGGCTAGCGCTACGCGCTAGCTTGGCTAACGCTTCGCGTTAGCTGGGGCTTTTAACTTAACCCGTGCAGTCTTCTCATCTCCGCGAGCAGGCCGGAGATGTCCGGCGGCTCACGGAAGGCGAGGGTACCGAGCGGGTCGGGCGTTGGTTCTTCGCCCAACAGCACTTCGATGACGGTGCGGACGCCCCATGGGACGGCGATCAGGTCGTAGCCGCCCTCCAGCAGGAAGACGATCTTGCCGTCGCACAGCTCCTGCGCGAGCCGGAGCGATCGCGCGGCCAGTTCGCCGTAGCCCGCGTTGCTGAGCGCCATGTTCGCGATCGGGTCGGCGAAGTGCGCGTCGAAGCCGCATGAGACGAGGATCAGCTCCGGCCGGAAGCGCTGCACGACCGGCTCGACCAGTTGATCGAACGCCGCGCAATACTCGGCGTCGCCGCAGCCCGCCGGCAGCGCGATGTTGACGTTCGCGCCCGCTCCGTCGCCTGAGCCGGTCTCGCGTGGCGGGCCTGTGCCCGGATAGAACGGAAACAGGTGCGTCGAGACGTAGAGCACACCACCGTCGTCATAGAAGGCGTCCTGTGTGCCGTTGCCGTGGTGGACATCGATATCGATGATCGCGACGCGTTCGACGCCATGGCGCTTGCGGGCGACCTCGGCTGCGATCGCGATGTTATTGAGAAGACAGAAGCCCATCGCCAGCTCCGGCCCGGCGTGGTGGCCGGGCGGGCGCACTGCGCAGAACGCGGAGTCCACATCTCCCTTGACCACGGCCTCGGTGGCCGCGATCGTCGAGCCTGCTGCCGTCAGGGCGATGTTGTACGACTCCGGTTGCACATAGGTGTCGATGTCGATCATCCCAGGGCCGTCGGCGCAGATGCGGCGTAGCTCTTCCAGGAACTGTGGTGGGTGGACCCATGACAGCTCTTCGTCGGTGGCTTCGCGCGGCTCGATCTCATGGAGGCGGTCGCGCAGGCCGGACTCCCGCAGCAGCGCGAGCACGACCTCCAGGCGCTCCGGGCTCTCCGGGTGGCCGGTGGTGAAGTGCTGATAGTGGTTGGGATTGGTGACGAACCCGGTGGTCATGTCACCTTGAGCGTAGAGAAGGGTTCCGCTCTTTGCCCGATCTGCAGTTCTCACTATGGGAGACGCCTGTCATGAAGGGGCCAGATTCTTCGCTTGCGCTCGGAATGACGGCCCGCCTTCGGCGGGCTTGGCAGACGCAAGGCATTTGCCGGGGGCGTTTGGCTCAATGTGACGGTCCAACCCATATAATGGCATCGTCATGTCAGGAATGCTCTACTTCGCCTACGGCTCAAACCTCGACCTCCGTCAGATGCGCCGACGCTGCCCAGGCTCCGAAGTCGTGGGCCGCGCACGGCTGCCCGACTACCGCCTCGGCTTCACGCGCTATGCGACGAAACGGAAGGGCGGCGTGGCCGACATTGTACCGGAGCCCGGCGCCGAGGTCTGGGGCGCCCTCTATAGCGTCGACGACGCCGGCATGGCCTCGCTAGATGAGTTCGAAGGCGTGCCGCGCGCCTACCGCCGGATCGACGTCGTCGTGCTTGACGACGAGGACATCGAGCGCGAGGCCATCGCCTATTTCGCGAACAAGACGGGCGAGTTCGCGCCCGGACGGGCTTATCTGGGGCTGATCATCACCGGCTGCCGCGACCACAAGCTGCCTGAAGAATACGTGCGGGCGCTCGAAAGCATCCGCACGCACGCCTGATCCTTCGACTGCGCTCAGGACAAGCTCATGTACGTCATCGGCACCGCAGGGCACGTTGACCACGGCAAGAGTGTGCTTGTCGAGGCGCTGACAGGTATCGACCCCGACCGCCTGCGCGAGGAGAAGGAGCGCGGGATGACGATCGACCTGGGGTTCGCGTGGATGACGTTGCCCTCCGGTCGCGAGGTGAGCCTGGTCGACGTGCCGGGTCACGAGCGTTTCATCAAGAACATGCTCGCGGGCGCGGGCGGCATCGACTTGGCGATGCTGGTTGTCGCGGCCGACGAAGGCGTGATGCCGCAGACGCGCGAGCACCTGGCGATTCTCGACCTGCTCGGCATCGAGCGCGGCGTGCTTGTCGTCACGAAGAAAGACCTGGTTGAGCCGGACTTTCTGGAGCTCGTATCGGCCGAAGTGCTAGAGACGGTCGAGGGCACCACGCTCGAAGGTTCACCACTCGTCGCGTGTTCCGGCATCACGGGTGATGGACTCGACGAGCTGCGGCGCGTGCTCGACGAGCAGCTCGAAGCAACCGCGCCGAAGCCGGACATCGGCAGGCCGCGCCTGCCCGTCGACCGCTCGTTCACCATCGCCGGGTTCGGGACGGTCGTAACGGGAACGCTGCTGGACGGCGCGTTTGACGTCGGCCAAGAGGTGGAGCTGCTGCCGGGCGGGGGCAAAGCGCGGATACGAGGCCTCCAGCACCACAAGGAGCAAGTCGAGCGCGCGACGCCGGGCCGGAGGACGGCCGTCAACCTATCGGGTGTCGCGAAAGAGGAAGCCAGGCGGGGCCAGGTGCTCGTGCTGCCGGGCTCGCTGGAGCCCACGGATGCCGTCGATGTGCGGCTCAGGATCATCGCGCTCGCAAAGGCGCAAACAAAGCGCGTATTGAAGCACAGCGCCGAGTTGACGCTGCACGTCGGCTCCGCGGAGGTGCCTTGCCGGTTGCTCTTGCTCGATCAGCAGGAGCTGTCGCCGGGCGAGGAGGGCTGGGCGCAGCTTCGGCTTCTTGAGCCGGCGGCGGTGGTGAAGGGCGATCGCTTTGTGTTGCGCACGCCGAACGACACCGTCGCCGGCGGTGAGATCGTCGACGTGCATCCGAAACGACACCGGCGTTTTCACGAGCCGACGCTCGATGCGTTGGCGTCGCGGGCCGGCGACGACCCGCTGGTCGCGGTGCTGAGGCAGCTCGAACCGGCGACGATGCAGGCCTTAGCGTCAGAGATGGACCTCTCTGCGGACGAGCTGAAGGCGGCGGTCGATGCGCTGGCCGCAGAGGGCAGTGTCGTCGCGCTGGCCGATACCGATGCGCTGATGACTGCCGAAGGCTTCGCGGAGCTAACGTCGCGCGGACGGTCCGCGGTCGACGCCTATCACGCTGACCATCCGTTGCGGCAGGGGATGCCGCGCGAGGAGCTGCGCAGCCGCCTAACGCTGGACGACCGTGTCTTCTCGGGGGCGCTGGAACGATGGAGCAACGATGACGTGCTCAAAGAAAGCGGG
The DNA here is from genome assembly GCA_022562155.1 of Chloroflexota bacterium. Taxonomy (GTDB): domain Bacteria; phylum Chloroflexota; class Dehalococcoidia; order DSTF01; family RBG-16-68-14; genus SZUA-185. The sequence continues at coordinate 12,019 of JADFPV010000050.1, read as the reverse complement.
GCGACGATCTCGCTGCCCGGCTGGGCGCCGAAGCTTTCGCCAGAGCAGCAGACCGCCGCGGACGCCTATGTTGCGTTGCTCAAGGCGAAGCCGTACGCGCCGCCCACGGAAGGCGCGCCGTCCGCGGACGTGCTGGAGTACCTACGCGGCTCCGGAAAGATCGTCGCGGTGGGCGAGATCGCGTTCGGGGCGGAGGCGTATCGACAGATGGTCGACCGCGTCACCGGCCACTTGCGGAGCGAAGGAACGGTTACGCTGGCAGAGGTCCGCGACATGTTCGGGACGTCTCGCAAGTACGCGCAGGCGCTGCTGGAGCACCTCGATCAAGAGCGCGTCACTAGGCGGGTAGGCGACGAGCGCGTGCTGCGAGGCGGTTAGGCTAGCCGGCCTTGCTACCGCACTCTTCTCAGTAGGAAGCTTCCGGCACCGGCTGCGAGAGCGGCGGTGATGAGCAGACCGCCAAGCCACAAGGGCCAGGTGGCCCCAGAAGTTTCGCCGGCGGTAGTAGCTATCCCGGTTGAAGGGAGAACGCCCACCGTTCCGTCCGGCTGAACGCCAACTGGCTTGTCTTCAGGCCGTATCACGGTACCCAGGTCTACGCTGTCGCCTCTACCAGGGTTGTCAGCGTCCGGCAGCGGCGAACGCAGGTGGCCTTTGCAATCCGGGCTACCTTTGCCCCAGCAGATTGTTGGGCCGAATAGATTCCCGGCACAGTCCGCGTCAACAACGAGAACGAACAAGGAATCTTTCTCTGTCGTCGTCCTGCCGCACACGGCAATTTCAAGACCACTTTCGCTGTCAGGGGCCGGTCCGACCAGATACTCCGCCCAGACCTCAGTCCCGGGCGGGCCGGGAACTTCGCCGTAGTAGATAATTTCGTCCGGTCCGGCCACAGGTGTGTCTCGATCCTGCGCGTGGAGCGTTGCCTGGGAGAGTGCGAGCGCGCCGAGTACGAACGTGATGAGGGCAAGGACGCGAGCGAGCATCGTACGTTCCCTTCTGCCTGGGCGGACGAAGGCATCCTGAAGAGCTGCCGCCATTCGGTTCCGCCCCAGATGCAAGCCCTAGGATACGCCTAGCACGGCAGAACGTCAAACTTTCGGGTTTTGACGTTCAGCCGAATGCCCCTACGTGATGGTGGTTAAGCCTCTGCGGGCACAGCTTCGGTTTCAGGCTCCGGCTCGAAGTCTTCGTTTTCGTAATCGTCGGCGCTGCGGCCGGTGAGGCGGCGGAATAGGCGCGGAATGTCGCCCTCTTCCCACGAGACGAGGACCTGCGCCGCGATGCAGATGCTGCTGTAGGTACCCGCGATGGTGCCGATCAGCATCGCCCAGAGGAACTCCTGGATGGCGCCGCCGCCCATCAGCATCAGCGCCAAAATGGCGAACACCAGTGTGAGCGACGTATTGAGCGATCGTGCCAGCGTCTGAAGCAGGCTGCTGTTCACGGCCTCCTTGAAGGTGCGGGCCTCACCTCGTTCGACGGTCTCCCGAATGCGGTCAAACACCACGATAGAGTCGTGCACGGAGAACCCAACCACGGTGAGGATGGCGGCGATGAAGAAGATGTTGATCTCCATGCCAATCGTCTTGCCGAGGATCGAGAACGCGCCCAGCACGATCAACGCGTCATGGATCAGCGCGATAATGGCCCCGGTACCGAGCCGGAACGAGTTCGGCATCGACCGGAACGACCACCAGAGGTAGAAGAAGATCGCGACAGATGCCCAGCCCACGGCGGTTATCGCGTTGCCAGTGATTCCGCAACAGATCGCTGGAGGCCAGGTCAGGATCGTCGGCTTCCACTTCCAGAACGACTCTGGGAGATTGAGGCTGCCTGAGATGGTCGCTGAGACCGAGTCGAACTCGAGGAACCTGTTGCTGACGTTGTTCTCGCCGTCCAGCAGAGGGCCGAAGCGGTCGGCCAGCGCGTCTTCGATCTCGTCACGCTCCGAGGCGGGCGCCGGGCCCACGGGCGGCGCGGCGCCCGCGCCACGGAACTCGTCCGCGCGGACGAGGAACTCGTTCGGGCCGGTGCCCTGTACGCGCGCCTCAGAGTGGTCCAGGTCGCTCATTGCGCTGCTCAGATCGTCTTGGGTGACGTCCTCCTGGAAGCGCACCGTGAACTCGGAACCGCTGCTGAAGTCGATACCAAGATCGAGACGTGGAGGGATCAGCAACGAGATGATGCCTGCGAGCAGGACGAGCCCAGAGAACAGGTAGAACCAGTGTCGCTTTCCTACCAGGTCGAAGACCGGAGGGGGCGTTTCGTTATTTTCCATCGGACCCTCCAGCTATGGCGGCGACAGGCTCCCGCTCGTTCTTGCCCGTGTCGGGAACGTCCGGTGTGAAGAGCCAGAGCCGCCTGGCGAGCGTGTGGTTGCTGACGACCAGGAGCATGAACGTGCGCGTCACAGTGATCGCGGAGAACATGCTTACGAGGACGCCGATGGCCAGCGTAATCGCGAAGCCTTTGATGGCGCTTTCGTCGAATTGGTCACCGAACCAGAACAGGATGATGCAGGTAAGCAGCGTCGAGATGTTGCTGTCGCGGATCGACGACCAGGCCCGGTTGAAGCCGTCCTCCAGCGAGACCAGCAGGTTCCGGCCCACGCGCAGCTCCTCCTTCATGCGTTCGAAGATTAAAATGTTCGCATCGACAGCGATGCCGACGGACAGCACGAACGCCGCGACGCCGGCCAGCGTAAGCGTTACCGGAATGATCTTGAAGATCGCCAGGACGAAGCTCGTGTAGATGATCAGCGCCAGGGCAGCCATCAGCCCCGGCAGCCGGTAGTAGAGCACCATGAAGGCCATGATCAACAGCAATGCGACTTCGCCGGCGATGACGCTGTTCCGTACGGCGGAATCGCCAAGCGTGGCGTCGACGTCCTGCTGCTGCACGATGCGCAAGGGGATGGGAAAGGCGCCTGTGTTGAGCAACGTGCTCAGCTCCTGTGCGGTCTCGAGACTGAGGCCGGTGATGGTGCCCTGACCGCCGGTCAGCGTCGTTTGCACCGAAGGCGCGATGACCAGGTTGTTGCTATCGCGGATCGGTTCGCCGTCCAAGAATGGCGCGAACGGATATTGACGCGATGAGAGGCGCTCGGTGATCTGCTCTAGGAGATCCTCGCCCTCGCGTTGAAATTCGAAAATGAGGCTGGGCTCCTGGATCACTTGCCCAGTAATGATGACGGACGTGTTCGACCTGAGAAACTGGCCGTCGAGCGCCAGCTCGACGCCGTCGACAACGCCGGTTGCCGGTACCCAGACGATAGCCTCGTCGCGCGGGTTGTCCCCGCTTCCGGGCGCCCCCTGGCGCACCCACGGCTGGAAGACGATTTCACCGGGTGGGATGACGTTGCCATCGCCGTCTTCACCGGGGTCGATGACGATGCTTCCGTCCGCCTCACGTACCGGTTCGCACGTTTGAAGTTCGTAGCGGACCGCGCCTTGCACCAAGCCATCGATCATTGGGAGCGCCGCAACGTTGCCAGCGCCATCTACCAGCGGCTCGCAGAACTGGAGCAGCGCTGTGCGCCCAATCTGGCGCACGGCTTCTTCAGGGTTGATGCCGGGGAGCTGGACCGCGATCCTATTGTCGCCTAGGCGGTTCACTTCCGATTCAGCGAGGCCAAACTCGTTGACGCGCCGCTCGATCACGCGAACGGCGCCGTCGAGGGCCGAATCGAGGTCTTCGACTTGGAAGCCCTCCTCCGGCTCCATGACCAGGCGCGTTCCGCCACGCAGGTCAAGGCCCAGGCTCATGGCACGCCGCTCGATGGTATTGAGGCCGAAGCTGGCGCCCTGGATGGCAGGGTACGAGAACTTGATCCCCTTGCCCTCCGGCCAGGGGATCGCGTTGGGAAGGTAGCGGTCTGGCTCGGATGGCCAGACCGTAAAGACGCTAAATGTTGCCAAGAAGATGATGACGCCGAGGACGAGCCAGTTCCAGAGTCGCATATCTACGCTTTCCTGGGAGGCGACGCCTCCTCAGCCTCCTGTTGAGTCTCCTCAGGCTGCCCTTCACGCTCTTCGGCGCTCGATAAGCGCCGCAGCACTGATGTAGTTAACGCGCGTATCTCAAGGCCGTTGCCGAAATCAAGCGTGATGTGGACGGGACCTTCCTCCGGTGTCTCGATCTTTGTGACGACGCCGATGAATCCGGACGTCGTCTCGATTTCGTCGCCCTCGCGTAGATCGCGGATCGTATTCTCCTGCCGGTCCTGCTCCTTCCGAGCGGGACGGATGAACATCAGATAAAAGACGCCCATGACGGCCAGCATGATGATGAAGGAGATCTCGGCCAGGTTCATGAGCGGCTCTGAGCTGGGGCTTCGATCTCGTCCTGGCCGGCCGCTTCATCATCGGCGGGCTCGTCTTCGAGCTTCTCCAGGTCGTCGATGCTGTCGAGGTGGTCGATGTAGAGCACACCGTTGACGTGGTCGACCTCGTGTTCGATCGCTTCCGCGAGCAGGTCGTCTTCGGCCTTGATGCGGATCTCCTTGCCCTCACGGTTGAGGCCCTTGACAGTCACCTTGACCGAGCGCGTCACGACGGCCTTGTAACCGGGCACTGAAAGGCAGCCTTCGTCGAGATCACGCTCGCCGGAACGCTTCACAATCTGCGGGTTGATCAGCACGTACAGATCGCGCTTGGCGTTTTCTCTGTCGTCTAGCTCGGGGATCTCCATCACGATGACGCGCAGCGCGACTCCGACCTGACTTGCGGCCAGGCCGACGCCGGGGGCTTCTCGCATCGTATCGATCATGTCGTCGATCAACTTCTGGATGGAGTCGTCGATGGTGCGGATCCGCTTCGCCTTCTGGCGAAGGATCGGGTCACCGGCCACGCGGATAGGGAGGACTGCCACACATGCTCCTAGATACGAATAATCTGTGGGCTTAGGGTAGCAGGGGGAATAGGAAGGGTCTAGGGCCGCGAATTCGTTGCGGCTTGGCCGCTTGCTCCGCAAGCGGCGGTCTGCCTGCCGAATGGGGCATCGTAGTTGTTCGCTCCGTGAATAGCCATGCTGATCGAACGTGCCGGCAGTTCGCGCAGCGAACTGGAACGCTACTCGCCACAGCGAGTAGCCTAGCGCTGGCGAGGGGCTTCCTTGATGCGGGCGGCCCGGCCGGTGCGGCCGCGCAGGTAGTAGAGCTTTGCCCGGCGTACTTTGCCACGCCGCACGACCTCGACCTTCTCGAGGCGGGGTGAATAAATCGGGAACGTGCGTTCCACACCCACATCGTGCGTGATGCGGCGGACGGTGAAGTTGGAGCTGGAGCCGGAGTTTCGCCGCCGGATGACGGCGCCCTCGAAGATCTGGATGCGCTCGCGCTCGCCCTCGACGACCTTCGCGTGCACGCGAACCGTATCGCCGGGCCCGAACTCTTCGATGTTCGGGTTCTCTTTCAGATCGATGACGGTCTTACTGAGGTCCATAACGAAGGTATGGTATCGAGGCTATGTGATACCGGCAAGCGGCTGCCCTGGGGGGCAGCTTCGGAGTTGCTGCGCAACTGCAGCCCGGCTTGATTCTCCGGCAATCAACGCATCACTGACAGCTATGCTGGTACTGCTGAATCACGCCCATGATGTCGTTCGACAAGTCGATGACCCCGTCCGGCGCCGTCATGTTCCATGGATCCGGCCCGGTCGAAGGTCCGCGGTCGAAGTTCACGTCGTACTCGGGTTCCGTGCCTGTCGGCGCGTAGTGGATGATCACGCCGAAGATGTCGTTCGTCAGGTCGATGATCTGATCCGGCGGCCCACCGCCCCCGCCTAGCACATCGTAGTAGTCGTTGGGGTTTTGCCAGTCACGCATCCCGCCTAGCATCTCATCCGGTCCGCTCTCTTGCTGGTCGCTACATCCGTCGCCGTCGAAGTCGGGCGCCGGAGTCGGCGTTGGCGTTGGCGTTGGGCACCCCTCCGGCGGGCACGGCGTCGGGGTGGGCGTGTTGGTCGACGTGGGCGTCGCGGTCGGTGGAGGAGCTACCGCTCCGACCTCGAACGCTCCGATGTCACAGGTAGCCTGGTTGTCTCCATCGCCATCGACCGGTCGACCAAAGCCGCGCTGATCGGTGTCCGGTGGCGGACAGTCGCCGCTGCCGGCGTCGATAGCTGGGCTACCCGGGAGCAGTGCGTGGGTCAATGTCAGGCCGCCGTTGCCAGCCAACGGGCCGAGGAGCGGATCCGTGTTGCTGATGTCCCCGGTTCCCGTAAGGCCGCAGCTAGTGTCACTGGAGAGATTGTGGCCACCCGACGTGACTGAGTTGGAGCATTGGGCCGAACTATTATTGGCAACGATGGTGTTGTTGACGGTAACGGTCACGTTGTCTTCGCGCACGATGCCCCTAACGTTGAAGGCGATCGTGCTGTTGTTAATCGCGGCGGCGCCTAGGCTACCGATGCCCACTCCGGTGCTAGGGTTTCCGCTGATTGTGCTGTTATTGATGGCAGTCAGACCGTTCGAAGAGATGCCACCGCGTTGATGCCCGGTAATCGTGCTGTTATTGACGACCAGTTCTCCCGTGTATTCCACTTCGATACCGCCAGTGGTACTGCCGGAAGAATTGTCAGACACGACGCTGTTGTTCATTGTGAGCATGCCTCGAACGAAGATGCCGCCAGCGTTGTATGTGGCGACATTGTCTTTCACCACGCTGTTGTTCAAGGTCACGACGGTGTCTTGTTCGACGTAGAGGCCTCCACCATGGAATCCCGCTAGACCGTTCTGCAGGGTCACGCCCGAGATCGCCACGGTGCCCCCATACACCGCGATCACTTGGTTCTGCGCGTCGCCATCGATAATCGTGCTGGCTGCGCCGGCTCCGTTGATGGTGATCGACCCGTCGATGGCCAGGCGGTCGCCGACCACGTACGTGCCCGCTGGCACCGTGATGAGGACAGCGCCGGGGAGATCGTTTGCTTCCCTAATCGCTGCTCTGAGTGTGCAGGCGGCATTGGCTGTGGCGCAGATTCCGTTGCCTGGGTTGGCGTCAGTGGCGTCGTCAGTGCTGTTGACGGTGAAACTGGCTGCTGGCGTCGGGGTTGCCGTTGGCGTGGGACAACCCTCCGGTGGGCACGGTGTCGGTGTCGGCGTGACGGTCGGCGTCGGTGTGATGGTTGGCGTCGGGGTGTCGGTCGGCGTCGGGGTGGCCGTTGGCGTCGGTGTGTCCGTCGGCGTCGGCGTCGGCGCGACGCAGTTGATCGTCAGCGAGCTGACCTTCGGTACGATCCGGGCGCCCGTGCCGGCCTCGATGAAGGCCGCACCGTTCGTGCCGGCGTCCGGGTGTCCGTCCGGAAGCAGGTCGAGCGTCGCCGGCGAATCGGGACCGATCGGACATGCCATCGAGATCTCAACGACGTTCCCAACGTAGGTGCTGGTCGGCAGCGGCGGGACCAGGCCCGTCAACGCACCGTGGATCAGCACGGAACCGAGCTGCGCACGCGTCACGATGGCGGCGTCCGGCCAGACGATCTCGTCGAGCGCCGATGCCGTAGCTGTGTAGATGAGCTTGCCACCGAGTTCGATGGCCGTCTGCATCAGCGTGTAGCCGCCGGCGGGGATGCCGAGCGCATCGACAGAGAGTGTGAAGGAAGCGCCGGTGGGGACGCTGCACTTCGTAGGCCGAACGGGGTTGTCGCAATCGCCGCCCTTTATCGTGAGCACCATCTCCGGCCCGCCGGTCGCTGCCGAGGCCGTTTCGGAGCCAGTATCTGCAACTGCCAGGGTTAAGATGACCGCCGCAACAACAGCAACGACGGCGAGGGCCACTAGCAGCCGCGCCCCAAGCCGGCTTGCTCCCCCCGTGACGGTAGTGAGTAGTAGTCGAGTCATGTGAGGGACTCTCCAAACCAACAACGCCCGAGGACACGTGCCGCGGCCGTCTTTCTTGGCGGCCTGCAGATGTGCCTAGTATGGCGATCTTGCCTTAAGTTGTCAACGAGTGGGCTGCGGGGTTCGGCCGAACACCCCTACATGAGATCGCTGAGGTTGGTCTCCAGCTCTTCCTCCAGCCAGCGGCGGTCTTCGTCAGAGACGGCGCCGTTCTGGAGCGCGCGCGAGAGCAGGTCGGGGCGGCGCCGCGCGGTGCGCAGCAGGCTCTGGCGTCGACGCCACTTCTCGATCTCTGGGTGATCGCCGGAGAGGAGGATGTCGGGCACGGACCAGCCGCGAAACTCTGCGGGACGGGTGTAGTGCGGGTACTCGAGCAGGCCCTGTGTGTGCGACTCCTCGTCGAGCGACTCCTCGTTGCCGAGCGCGCCGGGAATTCGCCGGACGAGGGCCTCGACCAAGACGATCGCGGCGGGCTCTCCGCCGGAGAGGACGTAGTCGCCGATGCTGATCTCGTCGTCGGCGAGGTGTTCGCGGATGCGCTCGTCGAAGCCCTCGTAGCGGCCGCAGACGAGCAGGAGCCGCGGCTGTCCTGCCAGCTCCTCGACGATGCCTTGGTTGAGGAGGCGACCCTGGGGTGTGAGCATGATGACGCGTCCCGGTGGCTCGGCTTGGTCCTGAACGGCCTCGACGGCGGCAAAGAGCGGCTCCGGCTTCATCACCATGCCGGCGCCACCGCCGTAGGGATCGTCATCGACATGGTGGTGCTTGTCGGTCGTCCAGTCGCGGAAGTTGTGCAGCTCTATCTGAAAGAGGCCCTGCTCTCGAGCGCGAGCGACGATGCTCGCGTCGAATGGGCCCCGGAACATCTCCGGGAAGAGGGTAAGGATGTCGATGCGCATGGGACTACGCGGGTCTACGCTCTTGGTGTGGACGTGTGGTCGCCGACGCGGCCGCGAAGGATCTCGACCGCGTGAGGGAGGATGTCGATCACGGCGGTCAGGCTCTCGCGGACGCCCTTCTCGCTGCCCGGCAGGTTCACGATCAGGCAGCGGCCGCGCACGCCCGCGACGCCGCGCGAGAGGGCGGCCATGGGCGTGTGCTTCATCCCTTCCGATCGCATCAGCTCGCCGAGGCCGGGGGCGGGCCGCTCGATGATCTCCGCTGTGGCTTCAGGCGTGACGTCGCGAGGGGAGAGGCCGGTGCCTCCTGTAGTGATGATCAGGTCCAGTTCGTCGGAATCGGCCCAGCTTCGGAGCGTATCTGAGATCTGAGGCGCTTCGTCGGGCACCACGTCGCTACGGTCGATCGAGGCGTCGATCGTAGCGAGCAGCTCCGCAATCGCGGCCCCACTCGTATCTACGCGCTCGCCCTTGGATGCCTTGTCGCTAATCGTCAGCACACCTGCCCGCATAGCCCGTCAATCATAGCACGACAATAAATGTGGGAATCGTGCTGCCTGGGGTTGACATCCTGGGATCGAGTGGTAGAATATGGGGGTCTGTGGTGAGCTTGTTGTGAAGTATAGCAAGCACGGAACAGCTATGTGGTTGGTGGTCCCTAATCGGGCCGCTGGTGGGAGTAAGACCAAGTGCAGTACTTTCTTGGAAGGTACGACTACTCTATGGACGAGAGAGGTCGGGTTCCTGTGCCGCCCCGCTATCGGGATGCATTCCTGAGGGGCGCGGTCCTGAATCAGGGCCCGGACCCCTGCCTGCGCCTGTTCACGGAAGAGAGCTTCCAGCAGCAGGCCGAGCTGTACACCAGCCAGCCCGCGAACCAGCGAGGCGCTCGACTGACCCGCCACTCCTTCTTCGCGAACTCGTTCGGCGTGGAGCCTGACCGGCAGGGCCGCATTCTGGTTCCCGGCCCGCTGCGCGTATACGCAGCCCTCGAGGGCGCTGTGGTCGTTGCGGGCGCGGGCGAGTGGCTCGAAATCTGGAACCCGGAACGGTTCGATGGCGAGATGTCTGCTGCCGAAGCAGCCTCGGCAGAACAAGCAACGGAGCAGGACGCATGAGCCCCCAGGCTGTCACTGAGCACGCGCCTGTGATGTTGAGCGAGGTTGTAGAGGCGCTCAACGTGCGGCCAGGCGGCCGCTACGTAGACGGCACGGTTGGAGGAGGCGGGCACGCGCTCGCCATACTGCAGGCTGCTGAGCCGGGCGGCTCGCTTCTCGGACTCGACCGAGACCCACGCGCCCTGGAGCGCGCCGGGGAGCGCCTGACGAAGTACAAGACCGATGTGCAGCTCGTGCAGAGCGACTTCTCCAACGTCGCGGACGTGTGCGAAGAGGCATCGTTTTCGCCGGTGCACGGCTTGCTGCTCGACTTGGGGATGTCCTCCCTGCAGCTCGACGATGCCGAACGCGGCTTTAGCTTCCAGCGCGAGGGCCCATTGGACATGCGCTTCAGCCCAGATCAGACGATCACCGCAGCGGACATCGTGAATGAATACGACAAGGACGACCTTGCGGACGTCCTCAAGCGCTATGGAGAGGAGACGAGAGCGAAAAGGATCGCGCGGCGCATCGTCGAACGACGACCGCTGCAGACGACTACTGAGCTAGCCAAGGTTGTCGAGGAGGCCGTAGGCGGGAGGGTCAGACGCCAATCCCACCCCGCCACCAGGACGTTTCAGGCCCTCCGGATTGCAGTAAACCAGGAACTCCTCAGCCTGGAAGCTGCACTCCCTCAGGCCTACGGCCTCCTTGGTGACCTTGGCAGGCTCGTGGTGCTCGCGTACCACTCGCTGGAGGACCGGTTGGTGAAGCAGTACATTCGCTTGGAGTCGCGGGACTGCATCTGCCCTCCGCGGCTGCCGGTCTGCGTCTGCGAGCACAAGGCCAGCCTGCGGCCGATCGGCCGCAAGGCGATACGTCCCTCGGTCGAAGAGGTTGAGTCGAATCCGCGCAGCCGCAGCGCGCGCATGCGTGTTGCGGAGCGGCTGCCAGCATCCGCAGGCTAAGGGGGTCGCGTGGCCGTCGTACAGCGCACGATCGCCCCGGCGAAGCCGAAAACCGGAGGCCTGCGCCTCCAACTGGTACCGCTGCTGCTGTTCGCGGCGGGCGCGGTCGCCGTGATCGGCCTTCTGCGTGTCGTGCAGACATCGCAGGTGACGACGGCCGGCTTCGCGATGCAGAGCCTTCAGCAGGAAAAGCTGGAGCTGGGCACGAACGTCCGCCAGCTTGAGGCCGAAGTTGCTTCGCTGTCATCGCTCGAACGGATTGAGCGGGAGGCCAAACGCTTGGGACTGGAGCTGCCGGAACGGGTCTCCTACGTTTCGGTGAACGTCGCGCGGCCGGCAACAGCTGAGGACCTCTTGCCAGCGCGATTCGCGCCGGCGCAGGATGATGCGCCCGCTGGGTCGGCTGCGGGCGGCGTAGACGGGAGCCCCGAGAAATCGGGGTGGTGGCAAGATCTCTTGAACCTTCTCCCGTTCCATTAAGTCGAGCCCGGACGGATCGATCCGGGAGGTCAAAGGGGGCACTGGATGGCCCAGCAGAGCCGCCGTCTTACCTGGCGGCTGATCCTTCTTATGCTGGTGCTACTCGCGAGCACGGGGGGCATTATCGTGCGGCTTGTGCAAGTCCAGATTCTCGATCACGAGTATTATGCGTTGCAGGCTGAGGAAGAGCATCTGCACAGGACTGTCGTTCGTGCGCCTCGAGGCGCGATCCTCGACCGGAACGGTTTCCCGCTCGCGACGACGGTCGCCGCGTTCGATGTCTACGTTGACCCTCGCTCGTGGAGCGACCTGACGATCGCCCGTCGCAGCGCCGACGTGCTGGCCCCGCTGCTCGGACGTTCTTCGGACGAACTGATCGCGGAAGCGCTCCAGTACGACGCGGGCGACTACCTAGCAGCACGCAGCGTGAGCGCTCAGGTCGGACTGCAGCTATTCGATCTGGCGCCGCTGGGCGTGCGTCTCGTCGAGACGAGCAAGCGCGCCTACCCGGAAGGGGATCTAGCATCGTTGCTATTGGGCTTCATCGGGCGTGATCAGGTCGGCCTTGCGGGCATCGAAGCCTCCTACGACATCGAGTTAGGCGGACTGGCCACGGAGATCTACTTCGAGCGCGACGGCCTTGGCAACCCGATCCCGTTCGGCGAGAGCTACGGCGAGGAGCCGGTCGCCGGCGGGGACGTTCGCCTTACGATCGACCGTTATCTCCAGCAGC
>JADFPV010000049.1 GCA_022562155.1 Chloroflexota bacterium | reverse complement strand
CGTCATCCTCTGCTAGATTGTCGATCGTGTCGGCTAAGGCCATCGAGAGTTCGCGGTGGAACGCGTTGTGCTTTTCCTCGCGGTTCATGCGCACAAACGCGACGCCTTCGTCGACGTCGCAAGAGACAATGTCCGTCATAGCGACGGCATGATACCACAGGGCAATTGCCGTTCTATGCGTCGAACCGTATGGTCACGATCTCGTTCGGCTTGAGGGACAGCTGTACCCAGCCATCTTCGACGTTCGCCGGACCGAGCGGCTCCTCTTTCATGTCGACGATCTCCACGCGGCTCGTCGGCTCAGCGAGGCGCACGCGGCCGCTCGTATGCCGATCGAGAATGTTGTAGAGCCGCAGGATCGTATCGCCGTCCAGCTCCGCGCCCTCTGGCCGCTTGAGCGCGCTGACGACCAGCCCCTCGCCCTCAAGCTCCAGCAGCGAGCCGGCGCCCGACATGATGCCCGTGCCCTGGCGATTCCAGCGGGCGCGCAGCGGCGCGGCGAAGCGATGGGCCTGCTCGTAGGCACTCTCCCAGCCTTCGCGGTGCGGGATGATCGAGTACTCTGCCACGTTCTTGCCGAGCAGCTGCGCTCCCGGCGTCTCCAGGTTGGGACCGGCGCCGCCTTTTCGCGACGGGAAGTCGAAGCGCGAGAGCCAACCGACGCTGCGGAAGAGTGTCAACGCGATGGTCGCGCCGTCTGGCGTGTCCAGCACTTCATACTCAGGCAGGCCTCGGTTCGCGATCATCAGGCCGCCGTGGCCGTCGTTGACGTCGCAGAAGGTCTTCTGGGGATGTGTACCGACAGGCTGCTCTGACCATGTGTCGTTGTGCTCCGGCAACGCGAGCGGCCGCTCGACCACGCCGAAGTGCATCTCGGCCGACGCGCGGTCTACCTTGATGCTCGTGGGAAAGTGCGCGCGCAGCCGGTGGTCCCCAGCGCGATTATCGATCTCGGTACGGATGTCGATTCGTGGCACGCCCGGCGAGAGGCTGACGAGCACGCGCACAGGGCAGGCGACCGTGCGCGTGATGCGCTTGCGGCGCACCGTCAGTCGCATGGGCAGACGGTACGTCATCTTGATCTCCAGCGTCTTTCGCGCTGGGCCGTTCTCGATGACACTGACCTGCGGTGGCGATTCCGGCCGGTCCACGAGCACTTCGGGATCGGTCGCGCAGTAGTTGTACTCATCGCCGCGATCGCCGCCGTCGACGAGGCGATTCAGGCCTTGCCATCTGACGCCTGTGCCCGGAATCTCTAGGCTGAGCGTCCCATCGTTGAGATCGACCGCCACTTTCGAGATGCCGTTGTCGATGCTCGCCGCCTCGGACTGCCTCTGCGGTGGCTGGCCGTATTCAACCTTGAACGCTCGATAGCCGAAGCCGGGCACCTCCGGCACGAAGCCGACCGTCGTTCGGTCTGGCGCCGTGCGGCCGGCGGTATCTTCGCCATCGACGAGCTGGCATTCGTAGCGCCGGCCATCCTCGTCCACCAGCGCTACAGGCGTCGAGTCGCTCTGGGTCGGCACCACAGCCGTGACGTAGTCTGTGCGCGGGCCGGGCAGCGGGTTGAAGACGTAGACGCGATCGGCTGGGCCCTGCGAGCTGATGCGCCGGATCGCGTGTTGCGTCAGCTCCTCGCCGACTTGCTCGCATTGGTCGAAGCGCGGGCGCATTTCGTCGTGGGTCTGGTCGATGCTGCAGCCGCAGATGGAATCGTGCGGCTGGTTCTCCAACAGCAATCGCCACGCGCGATCGATCAGGCCGGCTTCTGATTTTGGCTCCTTCGGGTGCGGGCTGGGCGGCCCGGCCACGCGCGGCGGCTCGTTCCAGGCCTCACCCAGCTGCTGGCGCAGCAGGCCGGACCAGAGCGTCAGCGGTTCGGCCCAGCGCGTCAGCAGCTGCTCGTTCGCGAACGTGGCCTGCTTGATCCACATGCGCGCCGAGAGCACGCCCGGCAACAGGTGCGCCCGCTGCCCGCTGCGGAACTCGCCGCTACGGCGCTGTAGGTCGTTTCGCTTCACCTGGGACTCAACATCGTCGAACACGTCCGTGAGGCTGCCTTGGACGACCTCCGCGTCGCTGAGTCGCGCGTTCACTCCGCGCACGAGGGATGGGAGTTCCGGCTGCGGCGCAACGTGGTCAGAGCCCCACATCGCGAGCAGCGTCCTCGTCTGCGCGAGCGGCTCCAGGCGCTCGCGGATACGGGCGATGCGCTCCTCGAACTGATCTTCGTTATCGAGCGGAAACGGCCCGCCGATGCCGTAGCCACCCGGCATGTGCACGACGAGCACGTCACTGCCGTCCGGCGACTCCCACATGAACTCGGTCGTGTCCAGCGATTCGTCGGCGCCGCGCCAAAACACGCAGCGGTCGATGCCGAAGCCGCGCAGAATCGCTGGCATGTGAGCGATTTGCCCGAAGGGATCCGGGATGTAGCCGACTTTCATCACGGGCCCGAACTGCCCGGCCACTCGATGGCCGCGCAGCAGGTTCCGCACGAGCGCCTCACCGCTGGGCAGCGACATGTCTGGGATCTCGTACCAGGGGCCGACCGCGAGCCGGCCGTCCTGGACAACGCGCTCGATCTCGGCGCGGCGGTCAGGACGGACCTCCAGGTAGTCCTCGATCAGGATCGTGTGGCCGTCCAGCAGGAAGTGTTTGTACTCGGGGTCGCGATCGAAGATCTCCAACAGCAGGTCGAAGAAGCCGACGAGGCGCGTGCGGTAGCGCTGGTACGGAAAGTACCACTCGCGGTCCCAGTGCGTGTGGGGGACGAGGATCAAGCGCCAGCGATCATCGGTTTCTTGCGTCATGATTGCTCTGGTCGTAGGTAGATCGGGTTCGTCAGCGCGTGGACGACTTCGCCTCGCTCAGGCCGGCCGCGGAATCCAGCCGCCTCGGTACGGACGTAGCCCGGCTCGTCCAGCCTCGCCTCGAACTCGAACGTCTGCTCTTCCTTCTCCGCGACGACTTCCTGCCAGGGTTCGCCGTCGCGGATCAAGCGCAGTTTCTTCTCGACCGGACCTCGGTAGCCGAGCTTGAACAGCACGTCGGAGCCCTGCGGCGCTTCGATCGCATCGCCCATCATGTAGGTCGCGCCGTTGCACTCCGCCGTGAATTCGAGGAACGGGCCGGTGGGGTCTTCTGAGACGAAGGCGTGGCCGGCGCGGACGGCATCGAGCACGCCGGCTTCGTCCAACTCACCCTGTACGTTGACCCACGTGCAGGGATTGCCGAGCGTCCACGGGTGAATGATCCTTGCCGGCGCAATCGAGTGGCAATCGCTGCCGCCGACGGCTGTCACGCGCTCTCCGTTGCGGAGCCGGCGCTCCCAAAAATCGCGTGACTCCTCGTTCCCCAAACGCCACGGGCCCTGCCAGGCCTCGGCGACGCGGTAGCCCTGAACGCCGCCGAACTCCCAGGGATAGCCCGGCTTGGGGTGGTTCGGCGAGAAGAGCCCTCCCCGCTCGTGGACGAAGTCGAGGACGCGTTGCATGCCGGCGTCGTCCGTGCAGCGGAAGTCGACCCAGGCGCCCAAACCCCAGACGTTGGCGTGGCCCCACGCGGTCGTGACCTCCTCGCCGGGCACGAGCAGCAGGTCGTCGGTCCGCATCGCGATCTCCTCGAAGTGGGAGGTCGTGTTGTGGTCGGTGATCGCGAGGAAGTCGAGGCCGACGCGGCCGGCCTCCACGACGTACTCATCGATGGAGTTGTACCCGTCGCTGTGGACAGTGTGGGAGTGAAAGTCGCCCTTGTACCAACGCCGCTCCCCGTTGCGGGCATGCGACTTCACCTGTACAGGCGCGAATAGTTGCACGTCAGACGCCCCGGCGTTCGGGTCGACGTCGATGTCGATGTCGACCCAGTAGCGGGCCCGTTCGCCGCGCAGGGTCGGGCAGCCTAAGACCACGCTCCATTCACCGGGCGCGAGCGGCCCTCGAATATAGCCCGGCGTGGCGTCGCGATGCGAGATGTAGAACCCGGTTCGTGAGCCGCCGCTCCAACCACGAAACCCGCCGGTCAGCTCGTCGTGGCCTCGCTGGTCGAAGATGCCAACGTCGACGACGTTCTGGCCGCCCGCACCGTACGGGACGCTCTTTCGCAGCTCTTCCTCGATCCGCTTCGCTTCCTCCGCATCGAGCTTCTCGAAGTGGTAGGTCACCTCCAGGCGGGTCGCGCCCTCAGGCATCTCAAAGGCGAGATGGTGGAATGGCGGGTCCAGCTCGCCCTGCAGGAACGCTCCCTCGATTGAGAGCTGTTGGCGCATCGGGCTAGCAGATCACGCCGGACTCGCGGAGCGCTTCGATATCGGCGGCGGAGTAGCCGAGCGAGGAAAGCACCTCTTCATTGTGCTCGCCCAGGGCGGGCGAAGGGCCCTGAACGGCCAATGGCGTCTCGCTCATCTGGAATGGAGGCCCGGCCGTGTGGACCGTGCCGGCCATCGAGTGTTCGACAGTGACCTGAAGGTCGTTGGCGAGGACCTGCTCATTGTCCATCAACTCCTCGATGAAGTTGAACGGCCCGGCGGGCACGCCCTTCTCGTCGAACAGCTTGAGCCACTCCTCGGTCGTCTTCTTCCGGAACATGCCTTCGACCTTCTTCACGAGCGCGCGGGCGTACTTCAGCGCTTCAGGCTGCGTCGGATCGTATTGCGGGTCGCCGATGCGCGTGTCCTCGAAGCCCATCGCGTCGCAGAGCTTCTGTCGGAGCGCCACGCTCAAGCAGCCAATGACGACGTAGTGGTCTTTTGTCCTGTAGGCGCGATAGTACATCGCGACGGCCCGCAGGGGCCGGATCGCGAGACGGGCTTCCTTCTGCTTGTCGTAGTCCTCGCCGTCTGCACGAGCCTGCTTCAGCCGATCGAGAACCGCCTGCTTCCATTCCAGGTCTGCGGACTCGATGAGCTGGAACCCGGAAGTCTGAATCGTGAGCGCGCTTCCCAGCAACGTCGTCTCGATCTTCTGACCTTTGCCGCTGCGCTCACGGTGGAACAGCGCCGCGCTCACGGACCAAGCCATCATAATGCCCGTCGAAATGTCGGCCGCGGGCAGCGCGTTCATGACCGGCACGGCGTTGTGGCTCTTGCCTTCGAGCGCCATCAGGCCGGTCAGGCCTTGCACGATCAAGTCGTAGCCGGGACGGTGCGCCTGCGGCCCCTTTCGGCCAAAGGCCGTGTTGTCGCAGTAGATCAGGCGTGGATTCATGTTCGACAACGTCTCGTAGTCGATGCCGAGCTTCTTCGCGACGTCCGGCCTGTAGTTAACAAGCACGACGTCCATGTCCGGCAGGAGCTTACGCAC
Organism: Chloroflexota bacterium; assembly: GCA_022562155.1. Classification (GTDB taxonomy): domain Bacteria; phylum Chloroflexota; class Dehalococcoidia; order DSTF01; family RBG-16-68-14; genus SZUA-185. Next base: position 15,397 of record JADFPV010000049.1, on the reverse strand, counting down.
GACCTCTTGGCCTTCCGGCGTCGTTAGATCCAGCGTAATCCCCTTCTTGCCGTGGTTGAGTGAGATGAAGCTGCGGCTCTCAGTGGGGATGAACTGGGCGATGAGACGCCAGGGCTCGCCAGCCGGCGGTTCGACCTTGATGACCTCGGCGCCCATCTGCGCTAGGAGCATGCCGCCGAACGGTCCGGCGATGATCTCCGTGAATTCCAGCACACGGATGCCTGCCAATGGACCGGGCATGTTGCTGCCTCCTTAAGCCGTTACTCCGATTTGGACGTAGGCTAGTATACATGAACGGCGCCGGCGCGCGAGAGGCCGGATTCGTGAGCGCGACGAATGTGAGCGAGTGGCCTTTACTCGAGAGGCGCCAGGAAGCTGGCGCTGGCCCAGCCCAGGCCTTCAAGCTGCCACCACGTCTGGCCATCAGCTTCAACCGGGCCGCCCTCGACTGTGGCGCTCGTGCCATCGAGCTGGCACCAGAGGACATCGGCCGTTGTACTGGGCGCGTTCCTGAAGTTGAGACAGTCCTCCGCCTGGAAGACCATCGCATTGCCGCCCAGCGTGATCCGCGCGTCAGGCGCCGGGAATTCGAAGAATGCCAAGGACCAAGCGCCGTCGGCGTCGGGCAGCACAACGGCTTCGCCCAGCGCCTCACTCCCGAAGGGGCCGATGTTGAACGTCGCCAACTCGGCTGAGCGGTAGAGCTCGATCGAGCAGATGCCTTCGAGCTGCCGCCCTGATGGCGCGACGGGCGGGCACGCGCCGATGAACACGCCGCCCAGCTCGTCTTGGACGAACGCGGCGACGGCGTCATCAGGGGTTTGGAACGACGCGGATGCGGTGGGCGTCGGTGCCGGCGGCGTGGCCGTGATGGCCACCGGCGACCGGGCGGTAGCTTCGACGGAGGTCGACGTGGGAGCGACAACCTGCGGCTCGCCGTCATCACCACCGTCACGCAGGAAGATGACGAGTAAGACCACTATGGCCGCGATCACCGCGCCACCGATGAAGGCGAAGAGCGTCACGTAGCCGGAGCGGTCCAGCCAGTCACTGATGTTCAAGGAGGGGCGCCGGGCCATCGATTGCTCCTGTCTGCGACGCTGGAGGGCTACGCCTGCGAGGCCTCCTCGAGCGCGCGACCGAGGCGCATGATCGCCTCGGGGATCTCATCTTCGTTCGCGAAGCTGTAGGCGAGCCGCACGGTGTTCTGACCCGTGCCGTCGATGTGGAAGGCGTAGCCACCAACGTACGCCACGCCCAGGTTGTACGCCGCCTTGGCCAGCTTTTCAGGGTCGACTCCCTCCGCGAGCGTCAGCCAGAGGAAGTAGCCGCCCTCCGGGCGTGTCCATTTGGCGTACCGGCTGCAGCGCTCTTCCAGCGCCGAGAGCATGACGTCGCGCTTCTTGCGATAGACCTCGTTCACCTTGTCGAGATGCTTCTCGAACATGCCGTTCGATGCGAATTCCAGAATCGTGCGCTGTACCCATGGGCTCGCACCGAGATCAAACCTTGTCTGGAGCAACGAGTCCGTTACCTGCTGCTCGGAGAGCGTCCAACCGATACGGAGGCCGGTAGCCATGGTCTTGCTGAACGAGCCCATGAACACGACGCCCTTGCCTCGCGCGATGGCGAACAACGACGGCGGCTTCTCACCCTCGAACCGCACGTCGCCATAGGCGTCGTCCTCAGCGATGACGACGTTGTGCGCATGGCAGATTTCGACCACTCGCTCGCGGCGCTCAACGGTCAACGTGGTGCCGGTCGGGTTCTGGAAGTTGGGCACGGTGTAGAGCAGCTTGACGTTGCGGCCTTCACTCTCCTGCTGCTCGATCGTCTCCTCCAGCGCTTCGGGTACGAGCCCTTCCTCGTCGACAGTCACGCCGACGATGTCGCAGAGGCAGTTCTGGATCGCACCGGAGCCACCCGGGAACGTGGGTAACTCGACGAGGCCGACTTCGCCTTCGTTAAGGAAGGTCTCGCTCACGTTGATGAGCGCGCCGGAGATGCCGTTGGTGATCGTGAAGTTGTCAGCTTGAACGTCAAGGCCTTCCCGCCGCCTTGTTTCCTCGGCCAGCCACTCACGTAGGCCGGGATGTCCTTGGTGGCCACCGTAGCGCAGCGCCGCCGGGCCCTCCCGGCGCAGCACGGTGTTCGAACATTCGATGAGCTGCTCAGTTGGAAGCGTGTCCGGATCGGGGATGCCGCCAGTGAGCGCGATCGGCTGGACGGGAGGCGGCTCCGTTGGACGCGAGCCAGCTACCCAGAACGCGCCGAAGCCGCCCTTTACTCGGTGCGACAGGCTTTCCTTTAGCTGCTGCTCGTCCCAATGCTCAAGCTGAATGTGTGCCATCGTCATGGCATGATAGGCCACCGAGGCCATCCTTGTCGACTGTGGTGTGAGGCAAAAACGTAGCGATGCTAACATGGGCGCTGGAGGAGTACATGACGCTAGACGCTACTCAGTACCGCAACATCATCGGCCAGTTCGCGACTGGGGTCACGATCGTGACGACGGCGGTTGACGGCCGGCTCCACGGCATGACGGCGAACGCGATCGCGTCCGTGTCTCTGAACCCTCTGCTGCTCCTGGTCTGCGTCGACAAGGAGGCCCACACCCACGATCATCTGAGCAAGGCTGGCTCGTTCACGGTCAACATCCTGGCGGAGGACCAACGGGCGGTCTCGGTAACATTTGCCGCGTCCAGCGAGCCTGAAGAGGGCCGGCTGCAGGGTGTCAAGTACAGGCTCGGCGCGAACGGGGCGCCGATCATCGAAGGCTGCCTCTCGCATATCGAATGCGTGGTGACGGAGCACACCGATGGCGGCGATCACACGGTCTTCATCGGGCGGGTGCTGGCAGCCGAAAGGTATCGTGAGGCGCCGCCATTGCTGTTCTACCAGGGACAGTACAGGAAGCTGGGCTAGGAGGGCTCACTGCGGCGAGCCCTATTCGAGTTTGCTGGCGCAAACTCGGGCCGCCAGGTCAGCCCGGGTGCGGCCGGTTTAGCCTACGGTTTCGATTTCGGAAGCTTCGGTGGCAGCCGGCCCTTCGCCCTCTCGCAGAAAGCGCAGGATTTCCCGATTACAAAAGTCCGGCTGCTCCTCCAGCGGCAGGTGTCCCGCGCTGGGAACGAGCTTGAGTTCAGCGTTTGGGATTTGGCTCGCGAGTATTTCGCCGAACTCCGGCCGGAGCCAGGAGTCGTGCTCGCCCCAGAGAATGAGCGTCGGCTGGCTGATGCCTTCCGGCGATTCGAGCTGGTCACTCTGACGCGAGATGAGCTGGCGACCCAGCGCATGTAGGTGGCCTCGCATGTGCAGTGGCCTAAAGTAGCCTTCTTCGACCTCCGGAGTGACGTGCGCTGGGTCGTGGACAGCGGACAGGAACACGCGCCTGCGTACGCTCCTTAGTTGCAGCAGCGGCGCGCCGAGCGGCATGACGACCCGCAGGAACTTTCCCAGCCGCGTTGCGCGGCGCTGTTCTGTGACGGTGACGGTATCGACCAGTACGAGCTTCTTCACCCACTCCGGGTGTACGATGGCCAGTCGCGTGGCGACGGCGCCTCCCATGGAGTGGCCGATGACGGCCGCCTTCTTTACGCCAAGCCGGTCCATGACTTGCGCGACGATCTCCGACTGCGCGGTGAGCGAGTAGTCGCCGTCTTTGGAGCGCGCCGAGTAACCGTAGCCTTTCAGATCGAGGGCGATAACGTGGAAGTCCTGAGCCAGCTCCGGGATCGTGTACCGAAAGCTGAACGTGGAGCCGTTCCAGCCGTGGATCAGGACGACATCCTCGCCCTTGCCGGCCTCCACGTAATGGATGGCCGTTCCATCTATGTCCAGATAGGAACCAGGGGCGTCGGCATCGAGTGGGTCCAGGTACTCGAACTTGCGGACTGCGTACTGCGCGTAGGCTGCGTACGCGCCTAGGGGCAGGCCGGCAAAACCGGCGATCTTGAGCGCCCGATTGAGCGAACTCATTGGGGCTATTCTATCGACCGGAGGCAGTAGCAGCCAGATTACTCGGGCCGGGAGCCCAACGTGATTGAGGTCTCTTCCTCTTCACCGTCGCGATAGAAATGGACCGTCACGACTTCGCCATCCCGATACCGGCGCAACGCCTCCACTAGGTCACCGCTGTTGCGAATCTGTGTGTCCGCAAGGCGGATGATGATGTCGTTGGCTTGGAGACCACCGTCCGCTGCAGGAGAGCCCGGTTCGACGTTCGTCAGACCGACGCCCTCGTCAGCCGGCAGACCGAGATTATTGGCAAGACTGGGCGTAATATCGGTGAAGTTCACGCCCAAAAAACCACGCTCGACACGCCCATTTGCGAGCAGCTCTTCGAGGATCGGTCTTGCCAGGTCGATCGAGATTGCGAAACCAATATTTTGGGCGCCGCTGATGATGGCCGTGTTGATGCCGATTACGCGCCCATTGTCATCCACGAGCGGGCCTCCGCTATTACCGGGGTTGATCCCGGCGTCGGTCTGGATCGCGCCGTTGATCCTAATGGTGTCTTCCTGAATCGTGCGCCCTTTGGCACTAATCACGCCTCGTGTGACAGTCGGGTCGCCTTCCAGCCCCAGCGCGAAGCCCATTGCGACGACTTCAGCCCCAACCGAAAGGTTCGCAACGCTACCAAGGTCCGCAGGTATGAGGCCTTCCAGGTCGATTCGGAGAACGGCCAGGTCAGTCGCGGGATCCGCGCCGACGACAGTAGCGGACGCCGTCCGGCCGTCCGAGAGCGTGATAGTGATCGTGTTCGCAAAGGCGCCACCGACGCGGATCACGTGGTCGTTCGTGACAATGTGACCCTCGGTATCGAGGATGACGCCTGTACCGATACCTTGCGACGGCACAAGCTGGCCGAAGACGTTGCGTGTCGCACCCTCCGTAAGCACCTGCACGACGGAGGGCCGCAGCTTGCGGACGATGTCCTCCGTTGAGAGGCGCAGGCTCGGATCAGACGTCGGCAGAGGCTCGAAGACCGTCGTGCTGGTCGCGGTGGCGACGGCGACCGTCGGTTCGCTACCGCCGGAACCGCTGCCGCAGGCGGCTGCCACCAGCATGACGCCAAGAAGGATCGCTGGAAGAACTCTGTAACGTAGCATCTCTTTCATTGTATGTACGCGCCGAACGACGTCAAAAGTGAGTATTGTTACAAAACTGCGACAAAGGCGATCTTAGGGATCCCTCGAAGATCCCATTCCTGGAAGTGATCCGGGCCGAGCGTTTCAAGCTCCTCGTGCGCCCTGCGCGCCTCGGCCACGAGCTGCTTTGAGTCGATGCCCATGTATACATCCGGGGCAGCCTCCAGCTTCTCGATAGCTCTGCCGAGGAGCCTGATCGTCCCAGGGTACTCGTGGCGCATGAGGTGAACGAATCCCGCCGCGAGCTGGATAATGCCCTGGAGGAAGGGCCGAACCGGCCAAGGACTGGGAAGCCATAGCTCCTCTAGCGTCTCGTGCGCCTCGAAATAGTAGCCCGCGTTGTACTGTTCGACTCCCGCCACCAAGATATGGCGCCGCTCCTCGACTTCCTCTTCGGTGAGGAGGCGCAGGTTTCGATTCCGAGTCTGTTCGCCCATACAACAGATAGTCTAGCGCCAGAACGATTAACGAAAATCAGATTGTTCCATAGTGAGCAGGACACGGTTGGCGAACCTGCCGTCCGCGACGGCAGGTTCCAGCTAGAGTTGGTTGGCCCGCGCTGGGCGCTCGTGGGGCTGTACGCATTATCGTATCTAACTCACCGGGCCCGCGACCAGGCAATAACGCCCCTGCGGATCGAATGGGGGCCGCACACGTCTGGGGCAGTCGCTTGCCGCGGAGGTCGTCGATTCCTGAAGCGCAACCAGCGCGAAGCCAGAACCGTCCGACACATACCAGTAACCATCTCGTTCGGGAACGCCTAACGGATCTCTGGGCAGGTCAGGTAAGAACATCTCGACCAAACAGACATCCGCGAATGTACTCTCGGTCCAAAGCACCTCAAGTTGCCCATCAGTGGTTGGATACGCACCAGTCGCCTGTGCGCAGACGTTCAGGGCTTCTCGCAGACGGTCCAAGTCTTGCCGACGCTGAATATCCCGCTCGGTTGGAGTGTCAGGATGGGAGGCAATCGCATCCTGACGGGTCGCAATCAAGCTGATTTGCGCGTCTATATCGGCAGACTGTGTGGTCCTAGTCACTCGATCTACAATCTCCGCCTCAGTAGACGGGCGAATACTGTCCCCCGTGTAACTAGCCAGATAGACGTCTCTCCCAGGATACGCTTCGAGCAGCGCCAGGTCCGAAGGGTCCCGCAGTGATTGGGCCCAGACCTGGCTGCCGTTGAGCTCAGGCGTGTTGCTGGAGAAGACGCTGCCGTAACACCACCACTGAATACACGGCTCGACCAAGACGAGCGCGTTATCCAATGCTAGTTCGTCGGAACGGGCCAGCAGCCGGTCGTCTACATTGTTGAAGCCCTTCATTGCCGAAAGGTCTTGTGGGACGACCGAGATGTTCTGCCAGGACTCGCCCACGCCGAACATCCAACTTGAGGAGCTGAAGGCAACCAGCCCAGCGACGAGGATAAACACGGCGGCCCCGGCGACGCCCGGAGCGGTATCCGGCGAGCCGTTGCGGACTCTCGACGCGATCCAGTCGCCGCTCGCAGTCGTCAATTGCTGAAGAGACACGACGCCTCTTGCTGTGAGCAGGATGAGGAATGGCATCACCTCGTACCAGAATCTTGGCCCGTACAGAGCAGCAGAGTTGACATAGAATATGTAGGAGCCCGCGACGGTGACGGACGATGCGGCGAACAAATAATCCCATCGGCCGGCCCTCCTCGATAGGAACGGAAGCGCGGCCAAGAAGAAGCCAATCGCCGCGGGCCAGCCGTTCGCGACTAGCAGCAGCAGGGAAAGCAAGACCTGCTGGTTGTACAGGCCGCGGGCAAGCGAGTGGGAGCCTCCGAAGCCGACGTTCGCGGACGAGTACGTTCCCTGAACGGCGTATGGAGAGGAGAGCAGGTCGCCTGTGGTGGCCAGGTTGTACAGAAAGTACCCGAGCAAGAGAGCCAGCCCTCCGGCTACGAACACCAGATCTTCGCCAATTATCTTCCGGCGCTCTTGTCCGGCGCGGATCAGTTCATAGCCCATGAAGACCGCCAGCACCGGGATGAAGGCGACGGCAGTCAGCGGCCGGATGTTGAACAGCAGGCCGAGGAAAATCCCGCTCAGCAGCATCGAAAACGCGCGACGCTTCAGAGGCCGCGTGAGGAAGAACAGGCAACCCAGCAGAACGAAGGCGGCTGTGTTGTGCGACATGAAATTACTCGCTGTCATTTGAAAGAACGGGGAGAAGAACAGCAGCAGCGCGGCGATGACGCCCACTGCAGCGCCATAGAGCCGCTTGCCAAGAAGGTAGATGAGACCGACTGAGGCAGCCCCCAAAAGCGGCGGCACAAGCCACATCGCACCCAGCTGCTCCCCGATGGCGAGGAACGCAGGATGGCCGAACGGATACTGGCTGAACCAACGGCCGTCGACGATCGGCAGGAAGTTGAAGAAGAAGAAGCTATCTTCGACCGGAGGTGGCGGCACCGTGAGCCTCAAGGATGCGAAGATCTTTGCCTGAAACACGTAGGCGACTGAGTCCGGGACATGCGGTACGGCCTGGCCTAACGCGTAGATCACGTAAGAGAGAAGTCCTAAGGCCGAGATGGCCAGCCCAAGAGCGAGCCAATTGGCAGTTCTGAGAACCGAACGGCCAGCCGACTGCAGACGTCGTTCAAGCTGAGATGAGCGTACGGCGAACACGAGGACCGTCAGACCGCTAAGCAGGAGCAGCGCTGTCGGATACGGCTTCAGCAACATCGCAACGATCGAGTGAGCCGTCTCTGTGCGGCTCAGTTCCAGCTTGTCGAGCGCCAGCTCATCGACCACCGCTCCGTTCTCAATCTGACGGAGCCTGAGACCTCGTAGTCCGATAGTCGGGTCAAGGACCAACTGGATCGTGTTGTCTGCGTCCACAGCTCGCACAGAGATCGTGGCAACACTAACGTTCCGGATCTTTGCCTCCAGGACGTAGTCCGTCCAATCACGAGGGCCTGTTGAAACAGCTTCTGTTCTGGAGGAAGTGAAGACTCCGTCAGCTACGGTCCACGCACCCGCCGGGTTGACCCACACCTCTGAAGCGCCCCCGCCAAAATCGTCCTCGAACAACACCTCGCCGGTGTCGAGGTCCGTTACGCGCACCCAGTCGACGCCGTGAGGTTCGGGAAGCGTTGGTGGACGGCCTTCCTGCTGCAGAAGGAAACCGATACCACCCTGGGGTGGACCGCGAAAACTTCGTATGAGCAGGTTTTCGCCGTCGACGGTGGCCGTGTAACGGTTGCCAGTTACTTCGATCCGGATTTCCGTGGTCGAGCCGCCGCGACTCCAGATGTACAGCGCAAGCAACAGGATATTGACGAAGACGAAGAACCAGACCGCGCGAGACGTCAGCAGGCCAGCACCTAGATTGAGTGATCCTCTCCTCGTCGGCAAACGTGCGCTTCGCTGCAGCATGGCTTCTCGTCTACAAACGTCCGAGCCCGCCTCGTCTAACGATGCGCCGGAATGCCGAGACTGGCCTCAGGCTCGGCCCGGGCCACTGGACCTGGGCCAGGGGCTCGGGGAACGGAACCAGCTCTGACATGCTGGGCCATTGTACACTCGCATTCGTCCGGTTGGGACGAGCGTCGCGGGCTCGGCTACACCTCAGCCTAGGTGCTGGGCCAGCTCACTGCTGTCCCCCGTCCTTCGACGTTATTCAGCACTACGCGCCGACTGGCACCGAACCGACCTACGACGCCAGCTTCGATCGCGGGCCTTCGGCCGGGCCGAACGTCTGGAACATGACGGCGCCGGACGGCGTGATCGACTTGACCAATGACATCTTTGGGGTGATCCAGCAGTACTTACACGACTGCAGGTAAGCCACTATGCGCTCATAGTGTCACCACATTCCCGGACCGGCTCGCCAGGCCACCAGTCGGCCTCCAAGACCAGGCTCACCAGCTATTGACATTCTGAGAAGGCGGGTGTAAGTTAGCACGTAGCGGGGTGCCCGTGCAGTTGGCTCCGCAGATCACAGTCCCGGACTCCGTCACGAACACAAGGAGGTGCAGTGATGGAAGCCATCCCCAACAATCGAGGCAACCCCGGATCACGCGAAGCCAAACCCGATGGGTGGGCCCTGAGCTCCTGGGCCAGACTGTATCGACGTCTGGCACGTCCCTGGGTGGTGACGAGACACGTCCGCCGCTTCTGCCAGCCTTTCTCGGTCGACGGACGAGAGCACCTTGACGGAGTGACCGGGCCCGCCCTCATCGTCGCGAATCATTGCAGCCACTTCGATACCGCCATCGTCCTCTCAGTCTTGCCGCCGCCGTTGTACGACCGAACAGCGGTCGTGGCCGCTGCCGATCGTTTCTACACGTCCACGCTGAAATCGGCTTGGCTTTCGCTGCGCTACAACGCGTTCCCGATCGAGCGTGGAGGGGGCTCGAACGCACTCGCCTATTCGGAGCAGCTCCTGCAAGACGACTGGTCGCTGCTCATCTTTCCGGAAGGGACGCGCTCCCGAACGGGCGAGCTTCTGCCGTTCCATCCGGGCCCGGCAATCCTGGCGCTGCGGCAGCGCGTGCCCGTGGTACCGATTCATATCGCTGGTGCAGGGAGCATTCTGCGGCCGGGCACACCGCGTGCGCGGCCGGCGCCTGTCCACGTTCGGATCGGGCCGCCTTTCATGTTAGAGCCGGACGCCGACGTGCTAGACGCCACCGCCTCAATTCGAGATGCTGTCGCGACGCTCGTGCCATCCCGCGAAGCGGCGTTGGTCGTGGGCTGAGGCGCAGCTCGGTCGGATGGGCTACAGAGTGCCCTGCGCGAGTTGGCTCTCATCGATTTAAGGAAGAGAAGAAGCAGAGCGCCAGAGCCCAGTGGTCGGGATCCTAGCAGAATATATAGACAGGAGGTCGGCCATGCCAGAACGGCGCGTAGGTGTTGTAAAAGACTACTTCGCTAAGATAGGCGTCGCCGGAATCGACGTTGAGGAGACCATTCGCGTCGGCGACAAGATCCGCATAGCGGGCCACACAACGGAACTAGAACAGGTCGTCGAATCGATGGAGATCGAAGGCCAGCAGGTGGAAGAGGCAACGGCCGGCGCGAAGATCGGCATCAAAGTAGACGAACGCTGCCGTGACAAGGACATCGTCTACATGATCACCAACAACGAACCGCAACAAGAGGGACTACTCTCACGCATCCTTCGCTGGTTCGAACGCTGATAAGTCAGCGCCACGCCCCCGATGGTGTCATCGACCTCAGCAACGATGTCTGGGCGTGATCATCCAAAACGCACCGACGGGCACAGAGCCCGAGTACGACGTCAACTTCGATCGCGGGCCCTCGACCGGACCGAACTTCTGGAACATGACCGCGCCGGACGGCGTCATCGACCTGTCGAACGACATCCTGGGTGTGATCCAGCAATACTTCCATAGCTGTCAGTAGCGGGCTGCTCTTGTGGAGCAGCTAGCAGAGAGCCTGACCTCCGGTCAGGGCGCGCATCTGCGGGCTGGCGGCTGAACCTGCGGTTCTGCTCGGCTAGCGCTTCACGTTACCGCTAACTGAGCCATGGCTTGGTCAGCCCTTCCGGAGCGCTCTTGACTTATTGCGGCATGCCGTTATACTAGCGGCGTGTCACTGACTGGTGGTCGGCGGGGGGCGATGAGAGGTGGACGGGGGAGGCCAGGGGGCGCTCACCATCGGCCGCACTGAGGGGGTGCGGTAATGCGCAAACAGCGATTTCTATTTGGCATCATTCTGGGCGTAGTCGCCATCGCGGTGACGTTGACGTCGGCTTCCTTGTTCCGTGGCGGTAGCGATGGCGCATCGGCCGTCGGGCCGACGCCGACCAAGATCGCCAACGATAGCTTTTGGAGGCGTAACCGACGTGCGCGTGGCTTGTGCAGGACAGAGGCGCCACTCTGAGCGACCAACGGTGTTGAGTGACGACATGGAGGTGCGGTAATGCGCGGACAGCGATTCTCAGTAAGCTTGAATATCTTCGCACGATGGGCGCTCGCGGTGTGGAGGCGGCGTGTGCCGGCAGCTGTGGGAGCGTTAGCTTTGTTCGGCGTGGTGACGCTCATAGGCCTGATGGCTAGCGGCATCATCTGGCATGGATCGGATGCCGCATCCGCTGCCAGCAGTGGCCCCGAGATGGGACTTTCTGTTCCGCCGGGCGATACCACCACATGCCCCTCAGGCACCGACCCAGGCCACGTCTGCATCGACGTGGGTAGTTCATTCACGCTATCGATAGAAGCCATCGGGATTCCGGCAATCGGCTATGTGCTGATGCAGACCTACATCGTCTACGGTGCTGACCTCGACTTTAAGCAGGCATCCGCCTCCAGCGAAATCGTTTGGCCCGACTGCAACATCGCTCCGGTCAGCGGCCTTTGGGATGCATCCGGCCTAGTCACTACCGACCTCAACGTGGCCGTCGCGGTGCACCATGGCTGCCTGAGTGGTCTCCCGCCGCTACCAAAGAGCAACCACATCGGGACGCTCGTGAGCCTCAGCTTCAACTGCGCTGCGACCTCCTCCAGCACGGAGGTCAAGCTCCTGCCTGACGGCGACGCGATAGCCGCAACCAATGGTGCACTGTACAAGGACATCAACAGTGCTTCGGTAATTCCGAAGGTAAGCAACCTGTTCGTCGACTGCGTTGCCCCGACACCGACGCCTACGGACACGCCTACGGAGACGCCGACACCGACGTCGACACGCACGCCGACCATCACGTCCACGCCGACCATGACGCCCACGCCCCCGCCGGTGGAATCCGTCAGCACCCCGATTGGGTCAGGCGGTGGCAATCTGAGCACAGACATCGGCCCAACGCCCGACGCTGTTGAGGCGGAACTCGACATCCCGGAGTTTGCGCTCTCGGAGACCGAAGCTATCACCATCGAGGTCTTCCTGGCGGAAGACATACCCGAAGCCGTGGGTGACGCGCAGACGCTTTCCCGAGCGTTTCGATTCTTACCGGACGGCCTCACCTTCGACCCGCCAGCTATAGTCACGATCACCTACACAGACGCCGAGGTCGTCGGGATTGATGAGTCGGCGATCGAGCTGATCGTCTACAACAGCCAGACTGATGACTGGGAGGTAGCCACGATAATAGCACGCGATACGGTGGCGAACACGATCAAGATCTCGATGGCGCACTTCTCGGATGTACACACTTGCCACGGCGATGACTGTGACGAGGACGGCTGCACCAATGACCAGGAAGCAGGATCGGATGAGAGGTTCGGCGGTCTCCGCGATATGACGAACAAGAACGATTTCTACGACGTCAATGGAGACCGGTTCATAGACCTCACGAACGACATCTTCGAGGTGATTCAACATTACGCACCAATGGGTACGGAGCCTGAGTACGACGTCAACTTCGACCGCGGGCCTTCGGAAGGGCCGAACGTCTGGAACATGACAGCGCCGGACGGTGTGATCGATCTGACAAACGACATTTTTGGTGTGATTCAGCAGTACTTCCATGACTGCCAGAACCCGTAATGGCCGATGTCTCTGGAGAGTGAGGAGGAGCTGCCGTTTTGACAAGGCGTGACGCCTTGTGCAACGATTCGCCCGCCACTATTGTCGAGCGGCGTCGAAGGGATTCGAGGCAGGCCTGCCGTGCTTAGCGAGAGGGGAGGTAAGCCATGCAACGCATCTCCTTCGTAGCAAGTTTCTGTGTCGTCGCGGCACTGATAGCTCTGGTCGTACTGTTCGCCTCTAGGTCAAGCAACGAGCGGGGGACCGCGCTCGCCGGGCCTGCGCCTACGCCTGACTGCAGTCTGACGTCATGGGACTGGGAAGGCGGTAACTGCTTCGGGCTGGAAAGCTTGTGGCACCTTGAGACCACGGCCGAGATCTCCGGAATGAGCGGCGGCATGCTGGCGCTGACCGAGGAGTGTACCGGTCCGGGCGTAACAGGATGCAACTATGAAACCGGCGCGCGCGTGAACGGCCGAGCGACATCGCCCACGTTCACGGCTACGTCCGGGGCCGTCCTCACGTTCAAGACCGCGCGTCAGGTGGAACCAGACGTTATATGCGGGGATCCCGCGGAAGATTTTGACCTGACCCACGTGCTCTTCTCCACGAACGGTGGGTCTTCGTATAGCACGCTTGACCTGTTGGCCACGGGGTCGATATCGCCCGGCGGCCAGGTTCTCCTCCCTGGAGGCCAGATATGCCTCAACGACCTTACGGCGCAGACCGTGAAGGTCAAGCTGCCGCCGGGCACGACGAACGTCGCCTTTGAATTTGACACCCTCGACGAGGCACAGAACCATCACCCGGGACAGTTTATCGATGACGTGGTTGTAAGCGCGTGCTCGCCGCCGGCCTGCCCTACTCAGACACCAACGGATACGCCCACACCTACCATCACGCCTACGCCAACCGTTACGGACACGCCCACCGCTACGGCGACGCCAACGCCCACAGCTACAGGCACGCCGACGGTCACGTCCACGCCCAAGTCCACGCCAACGCCCAAGGCTGCGCCCACGGTGAACCTTTCGGCCACCGGAGCATTGCGCATCGACACGGACTGCGACAGCAGCACCGACGAGGCGTTCGAGCCTCGCCCGGCAGATAACACCACGTTCGTTGTATGCGTCTTCGGCAAGGTTCCCCCTATTGCCGGCTACAACCTACGGGTGGAATGGGACGAAACGAAACTGACGTTCGACCAATCGCTAAGTCCGATTGATTACGACACGTTTGTCGAGGAGTGCAGTCCGCCCCAGGGCGCCATCGTCGACCCGCTGACATTCGGCACCGGCTTCCTGGAACTCCACGTGGAGGGCAACGCCAACGCGACGTGTCCTTCGCAGGTGAAGCTAGCGGAGCTGGTGTTCTCGTGCATCGCTAACGACAACCACGGCGGCAGGAACATCACGATGACCGGGCCCGGCGTGGACACCTACCTGATCGATGCGAATGGGCCGGACATCAAGCCCAGCCTGCGGGCGGGAGTCATCTTCTGCCTCAACACCAGCTACGATTCCGATAACGATGGGTGCACCAACAGCCAGGAGTTCGGAACGGATGAGAGGCTCGGCGGCCTCCGCGATCCGACCAACCCGAATGACTTCTACGATGTGTTGGGCGGAGGCGGTGGACCGCCGGACCAGATCATCGACCTGACGAACGACATTTTCGGTGTGATCGTTCACTACGCACCGACGGGCACGGAGGAGACCTACGACATCGCGTTCGACCGCGGGCCAACGGCTGGGCCGAACGTCTGGAACATGACCGAGCCTGATGGCGTCATCGATTTGACCAACGACATCCTGGGCGTCATCCAGCAGTACCTACACGACTGTCGGTAACGAGCCGGGACCCCGGCGAAGTTATGTCGAGCAGCTACTACGCGGCCGACGTCCCTCAGGTTTCGAGATGCGTAGAGTTCCGCATCAGTGAAATCCGCCGCCTTTAGAATTACCAGCGGTTCACAGTTCGATGATCTCCGCATTAGGTACTCATTCATGTCGCGTTTGTCCTTTCTTCCGCCCACTGCCTCTGCAAGCTCCACCCGCGGTGTCGTGCCGTCGGTCAGCATGGCACCGTCGCTTGGCGGCCTCGCGTCATTCTCGACGCCTAAGACGGCCAAGGTCACCCTGAGCGAGACAACCACGGCCGGCATCCATCCCAAGGTCGTCTCGGAGCGGCTTGGCCACTCCACCATCGCTATCACGCTCGACACCTACAGCAACGCCATCCCGGCGATGCGGGAGGCAGCAGCAGAGCAGGTAAGCCGCGTTGGTGTTCGGCTAGGCGCATGTTTGCATTGTGTTTGCAATCGAGGAGAATCTCGCCAGCCGGCGACAGAGCGCGAGTGCCTTTAGTAGTCGATTTCAGATACGATTGTTGCGGTGCAGACGGCATCATGGGCCCGTAGCTCAGCGGTAGAGCAGCGGACTTTTAATCCGAGTGTCGCGGGTTCGATCCCCGCCGGGCCCCCCAAAGAGGCCAATTTCGTATCTGAAACGGAACGTTCTTGTTGCCTTAGCGGCAGCGTTCGTGAGCAGGAGACTGGTTTCGCGACCAGAAGACTGGTCTATTTTCGGCACCCAGATACAGCATCTCCCGAACCTACAGCAGCCGACCGTAGAACCAAGAGACTACTAGTCCGGTGGTCGACTCAGCCCTTCTCCCCCGAGCCCACTTCATGCGCCCGCGTATGCTCCCTGCGTTGCCGAGGGTCAAGCCATCTGACCGATCAGCGATGGGCATCCAGTCCGTAGCGATCGAGCGCTCCTCGGATCTGGC
>JADFPV010000048.1 GCA_022562155.1 Chloroflexota bacterium | reverse complement strand
AGCGAGGCGTGGACGTTCAGCGCACCGCGCTTAGCGATGTCGAGCAGCGGCTGCTTCAAGATCTGGCCATATGCGGCGATAATGAGCGCTTCGGGCTCCAGTGCTCGGACTAATTCTAGTGACTCAGGCGTGTTGACATTGGTTGGCTGGAGCAGTCGCAGACCTTGCTCAGCAGCCAGTTCGGCCGCAGGAGAGCGCCGCGTTGTTCGACCGCGTCCGGCCGGCCTATCGGGCTGAGTCACCACACCAAGGACTTCGTGCTCGCTCTCGATCAGCTCCCGCAGCGTGGGCAACGCGAACGCGGGCGAGCCCATGAACACGATCCGCATATCAGCGTTACTCTGCCCCAACGATGTCGTTCACATGTCCTCGAACGTGCAACACCGCGACGGCATAGATCACGTCTCCGAGCACGCCCGTAATACCACCGGCAGAACGTATCTCGCGGCCGAACAGCTCATCATCGGCCGCCTCGACCGCGGCGATGGTCGCGGCTCGATTCTTTGTGAACTCATCGATCAGTTCAGCGACGCTGGCGTCTGCCCGCTTCGCCACCTGGCGCTCGTTGTAAGAGTCGATGCCACCTTCGGCCCTGCGAGTCGGCACGCCTTTGGCCTCGTCTGGCTCCGTACGCCGTACGTCGCCCACCGCGCTCTCCTTCGCCGGCGCAACCCCGCCCTCTGCGATGTCTACTAGCCGCGGATAGGTCCACTCGATGGCGGCAGCATGCGCGAGGATCTGACGGCCGTTCCAGCCGCCTTCGTACCTGCCCTCTTCAAACCGTTCTGACGGCTGCGAGCCTAGCTTCTCGACGAACTCTCGCCCGCTGGCACGCAATGCGCCGAGTAGGTCGGCCTTGGTCCGGGGTTCGGCCATCCTGCCCTCCTAGCCTAGAGCGGCCTCGATTGGCGGGCCGCGTCACGATCGTATGAGACCTAGCTGCGAGGTCGCAACCGCACAGGCCCACCGATGTCGATTTCGAGTATCTTTGCTGCGTCGCCTTCTGGTGCTGCTATCCCGAGAAATTGGCTGCTGCCGACGATGGCTCCCAATCCCTCCAAATCGGCGAACGTCCGGTACGGCCCTGGAACGCTGTGCCCGGCGACCTCTATCGAGAAGCTGCCCTCCGGCAGGTCGGCCGAACGTATGTCGGTCACCACGTTTCCGTAGCGGTCGACGTGAACAACTTGGCCCGTCATCGTGCCATCCTCGCCGCGCGCCGCGCGGAACGGCGGTAGCGCGTTCAGCTCGGTCAATGGGCTGCCGAGTTCGGCGGGGTCCAGGCCGATCGACAGGTGCGCCGCGGCGGGCGCGAAGATGTCGCGGCCGTGGAACGTCGCGCTCGTCGGCTGACGCATATACACTTCGTTAGACAGCTCGAACACTCGCAGAGAACCGCTGGCTGGGATTACGGATGCCGTAGCCGGACGCGTGTCATCGGGCAGCGCCGCCGAGAGCACACCGTTATCTGGCCCGAGAAACGAACCTTGGTCGGTCTGCAACAGGATCGCACGTCGTTCGGTGCCGACCCCCGGGTCTACGACAGCGACGTGGATCGTGCCTTGGGGAAAAGCCGGCCATGCGGTCTGCGTCAAAAACGCTGCCTGTTGGATCTGCTGGGACCGTATCTCGTGCGTGATATCCACGATGCGAGCATCGGGACTGATGCCGAGGATAACGCCTTTCATTTGGCCTACATATGCATCCGTCAGGCCAAAGTCAGTCGTTAACGTGATAATAGGCACTTCACTGGGTCTGGGCGGCATCACTTTGGCTCCCGGTCTCGATGTACCAAGCGGACACATCATCGAATCGCGAACTCAGGCTCACGAGAAGGCCCGGGCTGAGCCCTTGGAGTTCGGCTGTTACAACATACTGATACGTCAGCGTGTGAAGCAGCACGGCCGGCAGCTCTTCCGCGAAGATATCCTGGAACGTCCGGTAGGCCTCCGCTCGCTCCCCATCCGACGTCGTCTGGCGCCCATTCTCAAGAAGCCGGTCGACCTCCAGATTCGAGAAACTGGACAGGTTCCGTCCATCGCCCAACACTTGCGAACTGTGCCAGAGCGGGTACGGATCAGGGTCCGGCCCGGGGTCGATAGTGACGAGAGCCGTCTCAAACTCCCGGGGAAGCAACACACCCTCGACGAACACGCTGGCGCCGCTCACTTGCAGGTCCACGTTGATGCCCAACTCGCCCCACTGGCGAGCGAGTTCCTCGGCCAGCGCCACCTGGACGTGGTCGTCGCTCACGGAGAGCGAGAAGCTCAGCGTCTCGCCATCTCTGGCGAGCACATCATCCTCAAGCACCCAGCCGGCGTCAGCCAGCAATGCCGCAGCCCCCACCGGGTCGAAGTCGTACTCATCGGGGGCGCCAACGTACGCCCACAGGTCGCGTACAATCGGGCTGTCTAACGGCAGCGCTTGGCCCGCCAGCACTCGCTCGAAGAGCTTCGAACGGTCTAACCCACGTTGCAACGCCTCACGTACAAAGCGGCTGTCGAACGGCGCCTGGAGCGTGTTGAGGTAAACGAGGCTATAGGCTGTCGTGTGCAACACGCGCCGCACCCATTGCTCCTCGTTGTCGATCACGAGCATGGCATCGGTGTCCAGCCCCGGCCGGAAGAGCGCACCATCGACCTCGCCGCTCAGGAACGCGTTGAGGAGCGCACCTTCATCGCGAAAGAAACGCAGTTCCAAGTGTTCGAGGAACGGGCGCCCATGAGGCGATGCGGCGAACGGGACGAGCTGTGCCGAGGTGGACGTGAGTTCCACGAGCCGAAATGGCCCGCTGCCGACCGGCCGTCTATTGAAAGAAGCCTCCCGAAGCGCCGAAGGCTGAATATCGGATAGCAGGTGTTCGGGCAGGATGCCCACGGTCGCCGCTCTCGCGAGAAACGGAGCAAATGGCTGCGCCAGCGTCATGACCACCGTGAGGTCACTGGCGGCCTCTACCTCCACATCGCTGTAGAGGTCAGCGAGCACCGGATCCCCGTCGAACCCCGGCGCCTTGATCGCCTCGATCGTGAACAGCACATCCTCAGCGTCCAATGGTTCGCCGTCGTGCCAGAAGAGTCCGGGCTCCAACTCGAAAATATAGGTCAGGCCGTCCTGGGTGATGTTGGGAAGGTCGGCAAGATCGGACTGGACGCCGCCCTTCGGGCCGAGTCGTACCAGGCCGGAGAACACGAGGCTTGAGAGGTCGCGATCGACTTGGTTGAACGATGCGTAGAGCGGATTGACGACAGCCGGTTCGCCCGTAATACCTTCCACGTAGGCGCCCCCCTGGGCCGGCACCTCCTCGCCCGCCGGCCGGGAAGGAAGATACGCAACCCCAATGAGGATAGAAACGCCAGCGACTAGCGTTATGAGGAGCGGCCAGCGTGGACCGTACATCCTCATCACTTGCAGACGTGGGCGGCTGGAACCTAGACTGCGTACCTAACGCTGACGGCCGACATCGCGACGAACACGAAAGAAAGGACGATCGTGAGCTGAAAGAGCGTCTTCTCCAGCCCGCGCCGGGTTCGAAACGATGACTGGCCGCCTCCCCCGCCGCCGCCAAACGCGGCCCCAATATCGCCACCGCGTGCTTGCAGCAAGATGACGACGACCAAGATGATCGAAATCAGCATCTGTGCGAGGTTCAGATAGTTCTCAAAGTCCATAACTTGCTCCTAGAGAGCGGCCACTTCCTGCGATTCGCGCATCGGCTCTCCGGGCTGTGCCACGTCTCGAGGCTGATAGTATAACGCCATCAAGAGTGACGCCAGCTTGGACGTATCGTGATGGTAGCGATTCTCCTCGCTAATGACGTCCGCAGCCACGACGGCCGCATCAATCATCGACCCGTTCTGATCGACCTGTACCGGCTCGGATTGGTGGTCCTCCAGCCCGTTGTTCGTAATGTTGTTGTTCGCGACAACGTAGGTGAAAAGCTTTTCGCTCACGTGCCGCTGAAGCGCTTCGTAATGGTCGCCCACAGAGAAGCTGTCGGTCTCACCTCGCTCGGTCGCTACGTTACAGACGTAGACCCGTACCGCCTTCGACATTTCGATCGCGCGCCGGATCCCGTCGACGAGCAGGTTCGGGAGCACACTCGTATAGAGGCTTCCCGGGCCGATGACGATCATGTCTGCGGCCAGAATCGCGCGGATCGCCTCAGGATTGGCCTGGGCGTTCTCGGGATTAATAAAGACCCGCTTGATGCGGCTGCCGCGTTCCGTGATCTGCGACTCGCCGTGGATCTCATCGTCGTCATCTGTTACCGCGGAGAGCGTTACGTTAGTTAGCGTCGACGGCAGGATCTGCCCTCGTACGGCAAGGACACGGCTAGTCTCTCGAACAGCTTCCTCAAAGTTGCCGGTGACCCCGCTCATCGCAGCGATGAATAGGTTCCCAAAGCTATGGCCCTCGAGGCCGGTGCCTTCATCAAACCGATACTGGAAGAGCCTCGTCATCAACGGCTCGGCATCCGCAAGCGCCGCAATGCAGTTGCGCAGGTCGCCGGGTGGCGGCAGTCCCATCTCCCGCCGCAGGCGGCCGGAACTGCCACCATCATCCGCGACAGTCACGACGGCTGTCAGATTGCCTGTGTGCTCCTTTAGGCCTCGCAGCAGCGTTGAAAGACCCGTGCCGCCACCGATGGCGACGACCTTCGGACCGCGCCGGAGATATCGATGGTTGTAGATGATGTTGACCAGACTCTCTTCATTCCCTGGCCTAATGAAGGCCGACAGGAGCGAGCGGTTCAGCTTCCAGACTGAGAACAGGATCAGGGCCGTGCTGCCCCCTACAAAGAGGCCACCTCGTACATAACGAGGTAAGAACTGGAGTGTGACGTAGTAGACCCAGTCTGGAAATGTGTAAGAAAAGTAGACTTCCCGGAGGAAATAGCCGAATCCCAGTCCCATGATGGCGACTCCGACCAGCAGCAGCAGCAGCCACCGCTTGATGTGCATCCCAAAGTAAAGCCATTTGAGTAGGCTCGGATCCACCTTCAGGAATCGCATAGGCGGATTATATCATAGCTGCGCTAAGGGAGAAGAGACGTTAGCAGATAAAGGAGCCTAGCTGAGCTGTTCTTTCAGAAGTTCGTGTACAAGGTCCGGTTTGGCCCGGCCTCTGGTCCCCCGCATTACCTGGCCGACAAGGAACTTGAGCGCTTCTTCCTTGCCGCTCTTGTAGTCGGCGACGGGCTTTTCGTTACTCGCGATCACCTTCTCGATAATGCCCCCGAGCTCATCAGCAGCGCTGATCTGAGTGAGGCCCTCCTCAGCTACGATGTCGCCCGGTGCCTTGCCGCTCTCAAACATCTGCTCGAACACATGTTTGGCGCCGGTATTCGAGATTGTCCCCTCTTCAATCAGCAGGATGAGCGCCCGCAGATCCGCGGGACGCACCTTCGAGCCCTCGATCTCGAGGTTCGACGCGTTGAGAAGACGCGCGAAGTCACCCAGCATCCAGTGAGACGTCGCTTTCGCCCGAGCCAGCATCTTCTCGCCTGCGTCCTCCGCAACCACTTCCTCTAGGAACTTGCTTCTGGCCCTAGTGGCTGTGAGGAGGTTCGCCTCGTAGGGAGTGAGGCCATAGTTGTTTGTAAAGCGCGCGCGCGCGGCGTCGGGCAGTTCGGGCAGTTTCGATCGCAGATCCTCAACGTAAGCGCGGCTGATCGTCAGGGGTGGCAGGTCTGGCTCGGGGAAGTAGCGATAGTCCTCTGCTAACTCCTTGCCGCGCTGCCTGACCGTGATGCCTTCATCATCGCGCCAGCCTCGCGTCTCCCAGGCGACCGGCTCGCCGGCCTCCAGCAGCTTCGTCTGCCGCTCAATCTCAAACTGCACAGCGTTTTCGACTGCCTTGAAGCTCGCTAGGTTCTTCAACTCCACCTTCGAGCCGAATGCTTCCTGGCCTACCGGTCGCAGGCTCACGTTCGGCTCGCAGCGCATGTTACCTTCGTCTAGATTCGCGTTGCTAACGCCCAGGTAGCGCAGGATCTGCTGCAATTTCGTTACGTAAAGTCGCGCCTCCTTGCCCGACCTCACGTCAGGCTCTGACACGATCTCCATCAGAGGCACGCCTGAGCGGTTCACATCGATCAGGCTGTAGCCTTCGCCGCCCTCGCCGGCCTTATGCGTACTACGTGCTGTGTCTTCTTCCAAATGGACGCGCGTCACGCCGATGCGTTTCGTCTCGCCGTCCAGGTCCACCTCCAACCACCCATCTTTGCAGAGCGGCAGGTCGTACTGGGAGATCTGGTAGCCCTTCATCAGGTCCGGATACGGGTAGTTCTTGCGATCGAACTTCGCGCGTTCCGGAATATCGCAGTTGAGCGCCAGCCCCGTCATGACCGTGTACTCCACAGCCTGCTGATTGATCACCGGCATGACGCCCGGCATGCCCAAACAGACTGGACACACGTGCGTGTTCGGTTCGGAGTCGTAGTAATCCTTGCTGCACGAACAGAACATCTTGCTCTTCGTGAGCAGCTGCGCGTGCACTTCGATGCCGATGACGACTTCGTACTTCTTAGCGGTTTGGGTCATCGAATCGGAGTATAACAGCAGGGAAATTAGTAGGCACGAGTCGCGTCACTTTTTTGTGTTTACGAAGACCGGCGTCGGGACTTCTCAGCGCGGGTCTGTTGACGCCCGGGCCGGAGGTGCTCACGCAAGAGCTGCGGCAGGTCTTCGACGAACGTCGAGCGCACGACCACGGCGTCGGCGCCGGCCTCCCGCGCTGCCCGCAAGACAGCGGTCTCCGTATGCCGTCCGAACGCAAGCACCGGGACGTTGCGCTTCTTCGCGTGAGCGATGACCTTTCGCGTGTCGATGCCCATGGCGTGAAGGTCCAGCACGACCAGCTCGGGTGACGCATCGAGACTGCTAGCCGCCTCTTCCATGGTGTCCGCGAGCTCGATTCGGAAGTCGAGTGCACGCGCTTGCTCACGGACGCGCGATTGGAACATCAGGTCCGGTATGACGGCGAGGATCAGCGGCCGGTCGCTCATGACGGCTTCGTCGCCTTGATCGAGTAGAGCAGCGGCACGCTGCCATCGTGGTGGGTGAGGCGGCACCAGTGCTCATCGATGTGCTCCATGAGTGGCATGAACTTCCAGTTCACGTACGGGAACTCATGCAGGAACTCGATCCGCAAGCCCGCGTCGATCAGAGCGGTCACCACCTCCCCTACAGGGTGCGGAAAGTCAAACGTAAGCTTGTTCTCAAACTTGGCATCGAGGTCCGCGTAGGTACCGTCCTGCTCCTCCCGGATCGGGCCGAACTCCGGGAAGTACGGATAGCGTACCTTCAGCTCGGTCACGTTAGGGTCGTCGTCGAAGATCATGGCCATCGGGTGGAACTCCACGACGTAGAACGTTCCCCCGGGCTTTACGAAGTGGGCCGCGACTTCCGCCCACGTGGTCATGTCCGGCAGCCAGTTCAGCGCGCCGTACGACGTGAAGACGATATCGAACTCTCCATCCAGGTTCTCCGGTAGCTCGTCGACGTTAGACACGACGAACTGCGCGTCGAGGCCCAGCTCGCCGGCCAGCCTACGCGCCTCTTCAATCGCCGGCTCGGAGAAATCGATGCCGGTGACGTTCGCGCCCTCCATAGCCCAGGAGAGCGTGTCGAGCCCGAAGTGACATTGCAGATGTAGCAACGAAGTACCCCCTACGTCGCTCAGTTCTTCCAGCTCAATCGGCTTTAGCCGCCCCTTCCTCGTAGCGAGGAAACGTTCGACGTCGTACGTCTTCGACGCCACGTGAATCGGAACACTTTCGTCCCAATGCTTGCGGTTAGCTTCGACTCGCTCATCCATGGTCAGCCTCTTGTTGGTGCCTGGGTGGTGGGCGATATGTCACGCCACACACCAAGCATGCTATCGCATCTCGCACAGTTGGGATCGCGTAGGCAGAACGCCCTCGCTAAGATTCGTCGTGACAGTGACGCCGTCGAATCCGCCGCGCTGATAGACGCGAGGGGCACAGCAGCTTGAGAAGCCCGGCATTTCTGTTGATTGTCCTTGCGGCTATCGGCGCCGCCTCGTTTGTTGCGGGGGATGGTGGCCGCACCGTCGGGCTGCTCCGCCACGATGAAGGGACGTTCGCCGGCTACACGCTCTTGGCGGTTCCTGAGCCCTTCCTTGTGCCGAACGTCGCAGGCAGTGCCGACTCCCTGTCGGTGTCGTTGCTCTCGACTACGCCTTTGAGCGGAAGACTGACGCTCCGCCTACGGTCACAGGCTATCGATGAGCCCGGCGACAAACTGTAGGACTAGGACGGCGTCCAGTGAGCTTGTGACGCCGTCGCCGTTCACATCCGCGTGCTCAGGACAGGGAAGTGACCCGATCAGAGCAACCTTGAACAGGATAAGAGCCGCGTCGACCGCGTTCACGGTGTTGTCGCAGTTGACGTCGCCTGTAGAGACGTCTGGCGTCGCAGGTGCTATCGGCGTCGATGATGGGACTGGAGTATCCGTGGCGGTCGGCGTGGGCGTGTCGCTCAGTGTACCCGCGGGCGTGGGGGTATCGCTCAGTGTGCCCGTGGGCGTGGAGTTGGCGCCCAGGAGTTCGAACACGTAGGCCGCGCCGGCCTCGCTGCCCCGAGCGTCCTCGCCGAATGCCCCCACGACGGCCGTTTGGCTACTGACCGCTACGCTAAAGCCGAAGCGATCGAAGTTCTGGATGTCGGTGGCGGAAAGCTTGCTCACCTCGCCCCAGTCATCCGCACCGCCCTCGTCGCGCTGGAACACGTAGGCTGCCCCGCCGAAGGTGCCGCCCGCATCCGCAAGGTATGCTCCAACGACAGCCGTGTCTCCGCTCACCGCCACGCTGATGCCGAACTCGTTGAAGGCCGGGGTGTCGGAGGTCGTAAGCTTCTTCACTTCGCCCCAGTTGGTCACGCCGCCCTCGCTGCGCTGGAAGACATAGGCAGCACCAGAAAGGGTGCCACCGCCATCCTCGAGCCATGCCCCCACAACGGCGATGTCCCCCGCGACAGCCACGCTAACGCCGAACTCGTCGAAGGCTTGGGCGTCGGAGGCGACGAGTTTCTTCACCCTGCCCCAATTGCTCGCGCCGCCTCGAGCGCGCTCGAAGACGTAGGCGGCGCCGGCGTTGCTGCCCCCAGCATCCTCGCCTCTTGCCCCCACCACGGCGCTATCGCCGCTGACCGCCACGCTAATGCCGAACTCGTCGGAGGCCTGAGCGCTAGACGCGGTTAGCTTCTTCACCTGGCCCCAGTTGCCTGCGCCCCCCTCGTTACGCCGGAACACATATGCCGCGCCCGCGCCGATGCCCCCGGCATCTTCGCCGACTGCCCCCACCACGGCGGTGTCGCCGCTGACGGCCACGCTAATACCGAACTCGTCGAAGGCCTGGGCATCGGAGGCGACGAGCTTCTTTACCTCGCCCCAGTCGTCCGCGCCGCCCCTGTTACGCTGGAACACGTAGGCCGCGCCCGCCCCAATGCCCCTGGCATCTTCGCCGGATGCCCCCACCACGGCGGTATCGCCGCTGACGGCTACGCTGATACCGAAGTCGTCGCCGGCCTCGGCGTTGAAGGCTGTAAGCTTCTTCACTTCGCCCCAGTCGTCCGCGCCGCCTTGAGCGCGCTGGAACACGTAGGCGGCGCCGGAGCCTTCGTCGAATGACCCCACAACGGCGGTGTCCCCGCTGATCGCGACGCTGTAGCCGAACTGGCCGCTCGCCTGGGCGTCCGAGGCGAGGAGCTTCTTGACTTCGACGAGCGGTGCGGCCTCCGTGGCCTCAGGCAAGGCAAACGCCAACACCATCGTCATTCCGACTAGGGCAACTAGACTGCGCATGCGATTCGCTCCTGCGGAGGAAGCGCACAACCTAGCTCTCACGGCCGAAAGGGCGGTTCCTAACAGACTCACTACTCTTGATTATCGGCGTCTTCGACTGGGCAGGTGATAGAAGAGTCAATTTGGTTCTAGGAGGCCGCGGACGCGTCTATGAACTAGGTGAGGAACCAATACAAGGAGGCCCTCTTGAGACACCTCCTCCGAGGCTGCTCCGGCACCCTGAAAGGGAGTTCCGTGCTAATGTGAGGATTGAGATGCGAGGAGGTTGCTCGTATGGGTCGGATCGGTAGCATGGCAGACATAATGTGATGTATTGGCACGCTCCAATACTAGGGTGCTAAATGGTCATCAAGGACGCAGCTGTTGATGGGAACGCGCCAAGAACCGTAGGCGCCTACTCCAGGCATGTCGAGCCATTCGTCGATCCTGCGACGAACCCAGCTGTCCTGCAGCAGCGGGACTATGCGGAGCTCAAGCGCCGCATCGTCGCCGCAGGGCTCCTCGAAAAGCAGCCGGGCTACTTTGCCTTCAACTCGTTCGTTCGCCTCACACTATTGGGCACGAGCATCGCGATCCTGTTCATCATCAACAGCCTTTGGTTGCAGCTGCTTAATGCTGCGTTCTTGGCGTTCGCATTGACACAGATCGGCTATCTTGGGCATGACGCCGGCCACCGGCAGATCTTCCGAGGCGCGCATCGCAACGATGTCTTCGGGCTGGGGATCAACTTCCTCCTTGGCCTTGGCCGCACCTGGTGGGTCGATACCCACAACGAACACCACGTTGACCCCAATGATTTAGACCGAGACCCGCACACGTTCTTGCCCATCTTCGCCTTCTCCGAGGAGCAGGCGCGCACCAAGGAAGGATTTCTCCGTCGCATCGTCGGCTATCAGAGTTTTTACTTTTTCCCAATCCTCCTCCTAGAGAATGTAGGGGCGCGCTTGGCGAGCGTTCAATTCTTGGTAGCAAGAGAGATGAAGGGGAAGGTGTGGGAAGCATCGGCGATGGTCCTGCACTTCGCCATTTACTTCGGCCTGGTGTTCTACGCGTTGAGCTGGTGGCACGCGGTGCTGTTCGTTGTCGTCCACCAGTCGCTGCAGGGGCTCTACATGGGCTCCGTATTCGCGCCGAACCACAAAGGAATGCCGACGTTCACTCGCGAGGACAACCTCGACTACTTCCGTAGGCAGGTCCTGACGAGCCGCAACGTCGTCTCGAATCCGGTCGCCGACTTCTGGTATGGCGGGCTCAATTACCAGATTGAGCATCACTTGTTCCCGAGCATGCCGAGGAACAAGCTGAAGGAGGCTAAACCGATCGTGATGGCCTTCTGCAAGGAGCGCTCCGTTTCCTACGCGGAGAGCGGCGCCATTCGCTCCAACATCGAGATCCTTCAGTTCTTGCACCAGGTAAGCGCGTCGCTGCGAAGCGTCCCCCAAAACGTCTAGCGCAAAGATACCGCGGCTTCTCCTACGCGATGGCGGACGATCGTTCTTATCGCCAGAACCTGCGATCGCCAAGCAGGCCTGAGTCGTTCGCACGAAAAGCGCTATGCTTAGTTCTGGAGGTTCGAATATGCTCTTCAGCAAGCGAGAGGCCGAGATCGTCACGCCCGAGGACGCCCTGCCGGGCCGAGATCGCCCCGCATTCGCTATGCCCGCCCAGCACGCCGTCCTCGGCACACCTCTCCAGCCCCCGTTTCCTGAAGGCGTAGAGACAGCCGTCTTCGCGCTCGGCTGCTTCTGGGGCGCTGAGCGCATCTTCTGGGAAACGCCCGGAGTCTACACAACGGCGGTTGGATACGCAGGCGGGCACACACCCAACCCGACGTACGAGGAGACGTGCTCAGGCCGGACGGGGCATGCCGAGGCGGTGCTAGTGGCGTTCGACCCGAAGCAGGTTCCTTACGCCTCGCTGGTGAAGATCTTCTTCGAGGCGCACGATCCGACCCAGGGCATGAGACAGGGTAACGACCGCGGTACAGAATATCGTTCCGCCATCTACTTCGCGGGCGAAGAACAGCGGCAGGCCGCCGAGTCGGCGCGCGACATGTACAGCGAGACGCTCCAGAAAGCCAGCTTCAGTCCGATCACCACGGAGATTGCCGAAGCAGGCCCGTTTTACTATGCCGAGGACTACCACCAGCAATACCTACACAGAGTCCCGAACGGCTATTGCGGCATCAGAGGTACTGGCGTGACCTGTCCCCTACCCGTCGCGCTGCCTATTTCGAAACATTAGCGGCAATCGGAGGCCGAAGCGTGATGGCGCACCCGCCGTGGGCGGCCCCACCATGAGAGAAGGTTCCACCGTTAGGCGGAAAAGCGTTGTTCACTGGCCCCCGTCGTCCTGTAAGACGAGAGCGTCTCCTTCCAACACCAATTCGCCGTCCTGGTTCTTGACAGCGAACTCCAGTTCAGCCATGTTCCGTTTTGGTCTCACGGACTTCACTGTCGCGTCCGCCTGTAGTGTGTCTCCGATGTAGACAGGTGCCGGAAAGCTCCATCTCTGTCGCACGAACACCGATCCCGGTCCCGGCATGTCCATGGCGACCAGCGCATGCAACAGCCCTGTCGTGATGCCGCCCTGTGCGATCAGGCGCCCGAAGCGCGTTCGGCGAGCGAACTTAGCATCGAAGTGCAGCGGATTGTAATCGCCCGTAATCTCCGCGTACTGCCGGACGGTCTCCGTGTCGACTTTCATCTCGCGCTGTGCCTTTTGGCCAACTTCCAGGTCCATGTGTAATTCCTTTCAGATTGCCACAATGCCACCTGCACTATAGTGTCTTGGGAAGGCTGCCATCCAAATGACTGAAGAACAACCTGACAAGAATGAGTCCGTCCGATCCCAGCTCTTCGGCCTTAGCGCCTCGGTCTATGCGCAGCGAGACGGCAAGATTTTGATCTTGAAACGAGCTGGCGGCGAGGTAACGGGAGGCTGGTACATTCCGGGTGGCGCACACGAGCGTGGCGAAGACCTAGAAACAACGGCCCGCCGAGAGTTGTTCGAAGAGAGCGGACTCGTGCCTGACGGCCCGCTCACACTAATCGGCCTCGTGCCGATGCGTGTGTATGGCGGAGATGCGATCCAAGCAAGCTACGCCGCCGACTGCACCACAGGAGAGGTTGTGATTAGCGACGAACATTCCGGAGCACGCTGGATCGAGCCTAGCGAGTACCGTGAACGATACTTCGGCGACGACGCGATCACCAAGGTCGCCGAGCAGAGCGAACGGGTAGCGGCAATCATCCGTGCGGTCCGGGATGACTTAGACCGTTACATCGTATGGGCTGACCGAGAGAACGAGTTCAGAGAGCTACAAAAGCTGCGCTCATAGCGCTTGCTCGGCCCTACGAATGAAACCGATCTCGCATCTCGGCCTCGTATTCCGGAAAGTAGCGCGAGATGACAGTGATATCGAACTCGCGCAGAATCGACTCCTTGGGCTCACGTTCCAGCAAGAACTCGAATGACATCTTGACGAACTCCTCACGCGTACACGCGCGACCCGTCAAGTCAGCGTAGTAGTCCTCCGCCACGGTCACATCGTGGGCCGTCTCGCCATCACCCTCCTTGACCTTTACGCGAAAGAGCGGGCCATCCCCACCAGGGATAGCCCGAACATCGATGTCCGGCATCGCGGTAGCCGTCAGGTAAAGAGCGGCGCCAGTGACTGGCGCTCGACAAGGTCGTTCATGTCCGCCTCGGAGGGGGCTCCAGCGGCGCGCGTTGCAGCATCGAGGACTTTGGGCAGGAGCGAGATATCGGCGGCAGTGTTCAGGAACACACCCTCGCGAGCCAGCACCCAGCGCACCGCGAGATCGATATCCTCCTGCTCCTCCAGCGGCTGATACCACGTCGCGTGGGTGTGTTCTTGGTCGTCCCACGGCCCAAGCGTAATGCCCTTGATCGTTTGCATCGCTACATTGCGCTCAGCACACAAGCTGGCCAGCGCCGCGAAATCGCGTGCGTAGGTCTCGTTCTGCATCATCGGAACGTTGTACGGTAACAGGACTGAGTCGAAAGGAAAGCGCTCGAGGCTCCGCAGGTGCATCGCGGCGACCGTGACGCCATGGCCTGTCACGCCGATGAAGCGAACAAGCCCCTGCTCTCGCGCCTCTACTGCCATCTCCAGCGCGCCGCCGGCACCGAGCGCCTGCTCCCACTCATCCGGGTCAACAAGGTTGTGCAGCTGTAACAGGTCAACGCTCGACACGCGCAGGCGCTCGAGCGAGTGGTGGAACTGATCACGAGCCGCATGGTAGCTCCGCTCGCCGGTCTTCGTGGCCAGGAAGAACTCATCACGGTGTTCGTCCATCCAGGTCCCGACGCGGCGCTCCGACCGTCCGTACATCGCAGCCGTATCGATGTGATTGATCCCATGTTCGAGCAGCAGGTCGAGGACGGGGGCGGCTTCTTCGTCCGTTGCGCGTCCCAGCGCTGCCGCGCCGAAGATCGTCCGCGTGCTCTCATGTCCAGTGTTGCCGAATGGCTGTCGCGCGATCATGCGCCTATCCTACCTGATCGGAGCCATGCGCTGCCTGGTAGGCTCTCTGGTTCTCGTTTAGCTACTGCTCCCTGCTAACATGGGCGGGACGTTACGCGAACACGCCCACACGAGCAGGTCACGCAATTTCACAAAGGAAAACCCAAGTCACCGCGCGAAAGCTGCATCGCGAGATCGTCGAGGCGCTCGAGCGAGCGGCAGGCCATCCGGCACGCAAGTCGAAGTCGCAGGTCCACCGGAAACCGATCACCTCCTACGGCTTGTACGAAGAAGAGGGGCGTGCCGCGTTCAAGGATGCGATCGCACGTGTCGCGACGCTCTCCTCGCCTGAGCGCTTCGCGCTCGTGACGCTACTGCTGAAGAGCCACATCGAGGAGCAAGGCCACATCGCGATGGCCGTCCTGCGCATGGGGCTCGACGAGATCGGACCGAAGCATTTCGACCAGGTCGATGACCTGCTGGACGACTTCACGTCCTGGTCGATCGTCGACGACTTCGCGACAGGCAAAGGCAGCATCACGGCAGTTCTTCTAGGCCGCTACCCCAAGGAAGCGCTTTCGCTCCATGAACGCTGGCTAACGTCTCCTAACCAATGGAAACGCCGCACAAGCGTCGTCTCGTTCACGCGCAAGACAGCCTCAGATGGAGAGTATGTCGATCAGACGCTGCGCTTCTGCGAGGCGCTCAAGCACGACTCCGAGGACCTAGTGCAGAAGGGTGTCGGCTGGGCGCTCAAGGATACGATGCGAGCGGGAGCCGCCGCGAAGCGCCGCGTGATCGCGCTCGTGAAGCGCATGCGGCGGGAAGGCATCCCCTCGACGATCACACTCTACGCCATCCGCGACCTCAAGGGCGCCGAACGCGAGGCGATCCTAAAGATCAAGCCGACTAACAAGTAGTACTACGAGCCGGAAGCTTCTCCGGCAACGCCGTCGCGATCGTCGATCATACGGGTTCCTCGGTCACTGGGTTCTCCAGCGTCCCGAGACCCTCGATCTCGATCCTGACGGTGTCCCCGGGCTTGAGAAACTCCCGCGGCCGGCGAGCTACGCCAACGCCAGATGGCGTGCCCGTAAAGACGACGTCGCCGGGCTCCAACGTGAACGCCGAAGAGAGGTACGCGACCAGGTCCGGCACGCCGAAGATGAGCTGCGCCGTGGTCGAATCTTGCTTGAGCACATCGTTCACGAACGTCTGGATGTGTAAGTCGCTCCCGTCGACCTCGTCGCTGGTGACGAGCCACGGGCCAATGGGCCCATGCGTGTCGAAGCCCTTGCCCGTCGTCCACGTTGCCGCGTGGGAC
The DNA here is from genome assembly GCA_022562155.1 of Chloroflexota bacterium. Taxonomy (GTDB): domain Bacteria; phylum Chloroflexota; class Dehalococcoidia; order DSTF01; family RBG-16-68-14; genus SZUA-185. The sequence goes on along the minus strand of JADFPV010000048.1, from coordinate 5,430 downwards.
TGCCAGTCGCGAACCGACACGTCGTTGCCGATCATGTAGCCCGCTACGTAGTCGAGCGCGTCTTCCCGCTCGACGTAGCGCGCGGTCCTGCCGATCACAAAGCACAGCTCACCCTCCCAGTCGACCATCGAGCTGACGCGGGGGATGTGGATCGGCTTCCCCGGGCCGGTGATACACGTGGTTACTTTGGAGAACACGATCGGATGTTTCGGTATCTCCTGACCGGTCTCTTCCGCATGGTCCCGGTAGTTGAGCCCAATCGCCAGCGCCTTGCCGGGGCGCGGTATTGGCGCCTCCAGCACAACGTCTGTCAACGCGATTCCGTCCGCACCACTTTGAGCGATGTCCTTCGCGCACTGCATCGCATCATGCCCGCCCTGCAGGAGTTCTAGAAGCGTTGCCGGTATCGACGCGTCGGCTGCATGCAGATCGATAACAAGGTCTCCTTCGACGAGGGCACCAGCCCTCGTCGATCCGTTGTGCGTAAATGTGACAAGCTTCATGGCTACCCTCTCTGGTCAGACTTGGTATGGATTGTGCCCTATCATAGCCTGCTTGTTACAATGCCTCGCCGCTCACTCGAGCGGCTAGAAAGAGGAGACATGGCTAACAAGTTTCGATTCGGTATTCAGATCTCTAACGCGGGCTCCGCAGCGGAATGGGCAGAGAAGGCTAAGCAGATGGAGGACTTGGGCTACTCCACGCTCTTCATTCCTGACCACTTCAACGATCAACTCGCGCCAATACCGGCAATGATGGCAGCGGCCGACGCCACATCGACCCTGCGTGTGGGAACGCTCGTCCTCGATAACGACTACCGGCACCCGCTCGTGCTCGCAAAGGAGCTGGCGACCATCGACGTGCTTTCTGGCGGACGGCTGGAGATCGGACTCGGCGCCGGGTGGATGAAGACCGACTACGCGGCGTCCGGCATCCCTTACGACCGGCCCGGGATCCGCGTCGAACGGTTCAAGGAAGGCTTGCAGATTATCAAGGGCCTGCTCAGCGAGGGCCCGTTCTCGTTCTCAGGCAAGTACTACACCATCGGCGAGCACGAGGGCACACCCAAGCCAATCCAGCAACCTCATCCGCCAATTCTCGTCGGCGGTGGCGGGAAGAAGGTCCTATCGATCGCCGCGCAAGAGGCAGACATCATCGGCATCAACTTCTCGCTGGCGGAGGGCGAAGTAAATCCGACGGTTGCCGCTACCGGCAGCGCCGAGGAGACGCACAAGCGGATTGGTTACGTCCGCGAGGCCGCAGGCGACCGAATGGACGACCTCGAGATGAATGTGATGACATTCATCAGCCAGATCACGGATGACGCGGCCGGCATGGCCGAACGTGTTTCCGCCGGGTTCGGACTAAGCGCCGAAGAAGTGATGGGATCGCCGCATGTGCTCATCGGCTCGACGGAACAGATCGAGGACACGATCATCCGGCGGCGCGAGGAGTTCGGGTTTTCGTACGTAACGTTCTCGTCGGACGTCATCGAGGCGATGGCGCCCGTAGTGAAGCGCTTGGCCGGGACCTAGGGAAAGATGCCGCGATCCTCGGTCGCCTCGACGACCCGCCCGACCGCCAAGGTGTAAGCGGCGTCCCGATACGTCCCGCCATCCCGCTCGCGGACGGCAGCTACTTCCTGGAACGCTTCCTTTATTATCCGCTCCAGGCGATCGTTGATCTCCTCCTCCCGCCAGAAGAATGCCTGCATGTCCTGAACCCACTCAAAGTAGGAGACGATCACGCCGCCAGTGTTCGCAACGATGTCAGGGATGACGGGAATTCCTTTTTCCTCCAGGATCGGGTCTGCGGAGCAAGTAACCGGCCCGTTCGCGCCCTCCACAATCATCTTGGCCTGGACATCGTTGGCGTTCGCCGACGTGATCTGGCTCTCGAGCGCGGCTGGAATGAGGATGTCGACCGGTAGCGTGAGCAGGTCGTCCTTGGGCAGATGGTCACCCGCATGCTCCGGCGGCAGACGTCCCTCCTCTTGCTTATGCTTGATCACATACTGGATGTCGTCGATTCCATTCGGATCGTAGATCGCAGCGCCAGAATCGCTGACGGCGACGACCTTCGCGCCTGCGGCGGCGAAGAGCTTCGCCGTGACGGAGCCAACGTTGCCGAAGCCCTGAACGGCAACCGTGGCGTCCTCCAGGCTCAGCCCCATGTGTCGATAGGCCTCTTGCGTCGTGAAAAAGACACCCCGCCCGGTCGCTTCGCGGCGACCCGCGCTGCCCCCGATCGAGATCGGTTTGCCTGTAAACGAAGCTGGCACAGAGTAGCCCTGGTTCATGCTGTAGGTGTCCATGAGCCAGGCCATGATCTTGGCGTTCGTGCCCACGTCTGGCGCTGGGATGTCCCGCTCCGGTCCAATGAACATCCCGATCTCAGATCCAAAGCGGCGCGTGAGGCGTTCTAACTCCCCCTCGCTCAGCGCCTTAGGGTCGACGGTGACCCCGCCCTTCGCGCCTCCAAATGGCAGCTTGGCCACCGCGCACTTCCACGTCATCCACATCGCGAGTGCACGCACGTCGTCGATGTCAACAGCCGGGCTGTAGCGAATGCCGCCCTTCACGGGGCCACGCGTCTCGTTGTGGTGGACACGATAGCCGTGAAAGACCTTGAGCGAGCCATCGTCCATCTTGACGGGGAATGAAACCGAAAGTTCGCGCTTGGTGTTGGCCAATATCTCCCGCATGCCAGAATCCAGGTTTAGGCGCTCCGCCGCGTCGTGAAACTGGGCGAGCGCGCACTCAATCGCGCTTTCAGGAACAGGGTCGTGATCTGCCATGAGAACTTCCTCCTCCTGACTATCGTAAGCCCCGGCGAAACCGGCCGCTGGTGATCAACAGTACCAAAGTGCCAGCGAGACTACGGTTGCAGGGAGATGGCCTGGTACTCCTTGCTAACCTGTAGGTCGCGGCAGCCGTCTCCAACGCGCCGTTTGTCCAATTGCCCTACGACCTCCGCTCCGGTCGCGCGAGAGGCAAGACTTCATACTGCCAGCCCCCATACTGGGGGACAGGACGGATACGCCGATCTAGACGACGCGCCGGGACTAGGCGTCGAGATCGACTGAGCCGCCTTGGAGCAGGTTCGCGTCTTCTAACGCCTGCCCTACGAACCTGTCCTCTGGTAGCCGGACCTCTTGGCCTTTCGCATCGCGCCGATACCTTCCCGGATCGTCATCAGTGGCGTCGTTTTGATGGCCTTCACGGAACCACCAGCGGACGCGGCCATTGACAATGCGGCAGCCGAGACGTTGTCCGGCATGTTCGCGATGAGGACCATGTCGTATTCTCCGAAACAGAAGTAGGCGCTCTCGATTCTGCCGCCGAGCTTGCGTACGACAGGTCTGATCGCCTCGATCCTGTCCACCGGCTTCTTCACCAGGTCGGCCCAACCGTCTTCGTCATACGCGACCTGATACATGTAGCGTGCCATGTTGACCTCCCGTCATGATCGGGCCCACCCCGGCCTCTTTGCGACGTAAGCATACACAGACCCTCTGAACATTTCCACCTCTGCCAGCGATTTTCTCTTCCGCACCCGACAAGAACCAGCCAGTCAACGAGATATACGGGGTAGAACGAGAGAATGTATGAGGAGGATCAAAATGAAGCTGCAAGTCATGTTTGTCATCGCCGTGGTCGCGCTGTTTGGGGCCCTGAGCGCCATCAGTGTCAGTGCGGAGCCCGGCGACGGCGTCTCGGACGCCCCGGTACGCTCCGATCGCGTTTCGGACGTCCAGATCACCGACGCGTGTAACGAAGTCGCCGACCTGTGTTCAGATGGTGCCACATTTTGCCGCGCGCATCCCGAACTTTGCCGCCGCATCGCTCAGTTCTGCCACGAGAGTCCTGAACTGTGCCGCACCATCGTCCAATTCTGTCACGCTTACCCAGATCTATGCCGGACATTCGCAGGCGCCTGCTTGACGCACCCTGCCCAGTGCGCGGAACTGATCGAATTCTGCCGCACGCACCAGCGATTCTGTGAGCGCATCGTCGAGTTCTGCAAGACCCACGACGTGCGCTGCTTCACCCTGATCTCGACGTGCATCGAGCAGCCGGAACGCTGCCGTAACCTGATCCACTGCATCCTTCACCCTGACCGGTGTCACGACAGGCCGGCTGACCGGCCGGTTCGCGACCATGTTTCCGACCGGCAGGCTACCGACAGGAAACCAGCAAACGCAGTGCGACCATTTGCCGGTGTGAGTTCTTAACTCGCACTTCAGCCCGAAGGGGCCGGGTCGCCTAAGGCTTCCCGGCCGCTTCGGTTAGCCTTCGGCACGGAAGCCGGTCTACCGATAACGCAGTCGAGGGACAGAGAAACCGAGACATGGCGTAATGGCTTCCAGTCAAGACACCACACCCGACGAGCGCGCGGAAGCAGACCTCGTGCGCTTGGCGCGCGAACGCTCCGCGGGCGCGTGGTCTGCCATCTATGAAGCCAGCTACCCCAAGCTCTACCGATACTGCTACGCGCGTTGCGGCAACGACGCGACTGCTGCGGAACTGGCATCGAGCGTCTTCCTCGAGGCCCTAGAGGGCATCGACAAGTATCAGCACCATGGTAAGCCACTGCTGGCGTGGCTCTATCGCATCGCGCACAACCTTGTTGCCGATCACCTGAAGAAGCACGCGCGCGAATCGCAGGCGATCCGCGACGCGCTCATCCTGATGCAAGCGCACGACCCCGGCCCAGCATCCGAAGTCGCGGATCGCGAGACCATCGATGCGGCGTTGGCCCAACTGACGGAGGACCAGCGCCAGCTCATCGCCTTGCGCTTCTTCGCGGACGCAACGACTCCTGAAATCGCGGCCACGTTGGACAAGAGCGAATCGGCCGTTTACTCGCTCGAAGTGCGGGCGCTGGCGGCGTTACGTAGGGCTATCGAACCGGCATCCGAGAAAGAGTCAGACAATGCGTAGATTCTCCCGCGAGGCCGACGAATTTAGCGCCCTCTTGAAGATAGACCAATCGGAGGGGGAGAAGAGATCGTGAACGAACTAACACCTGAGCGCGAACGCATGCTGTGGGAGTGCATAAAACTGCTCGATCGCGGGGCGAGCCTGAACGAGTGCCTGCAGCGCTATCCAGACGATGCCGAAGAACTCCGCCCATACCTAGAGCTGCGCGCCGGCCTCCTCTCGGAACCACTCGCTGAGCCGCCGGTCGACGCCTATAGTGCCGGGCGTTCGCGACTGCTGGAACAGCTCGCTATCTCGCGGGAGGAACGAGCGGCCAAGGGATCGCCGTGGTCGCTCGTAACCGGTTTGTTCACCAACCAGCGCCTTCCCGGCGGCGCCGTTGTCAGGGCGGCCGCCGGCGTCGTAGCCGTTCTTGCGCTCGGTATTGGCGCGCTTGGAGCCTCTGCGGCCGGGGGGTTCGAGCCAGCAAGGGATGCCCTGGGGCCCG
>JADFPV010000005.1 GCA_022562155.1 Chloroflexota bacterium | reverse complement strand
CGGCCGTCCGCCTCGGTGCGGAGGAGGTGACGTGCGTCTACCGGCGGACTGAGGCGGAGCAGAAGGGCCGCATTGAGGAGCGCGTGCACGCGGTCGAGGAGGGCGTGCGGTTCGAGTACCTGGCGGCCCCATTGCACTTCGAGGCCGGCGAGGACGGGAGCATCGCGCGGGTGCAGTTCTCGCGGATGGAGCTGGGCGAGCCAGACGAGTCTGGTCGCAGGCGCCCCCTGCCGACGGGTGAGGAGTTCACGGTCGATGCCGACACTGTCGTGCTCGCCATCGGGTACGGCACGGACGACGAGGTCGTCCGCAACGCGAAAGGTATCGAGACCGATCAGTGGTCATTGGTCTCTGTGAACCAGGATACGTTCGAGACGAGCCGTCCTGGAGTCTTCGCGGGCGGCGACTGTGTGAACGGCGCGGACCTCGTCGTGACCGCGCTGGCCGACGGCCGTCGGGCGGCGACTACGATCCACGAATACCTGGAAGGCCTGCCGAGTAAGCAGCCCACCGCCATCACCGGCATCACCAGCTGACACCGCCCCTTATTCTTCTTGCGTCACCTTCTCGTAGTAGACGACGTTGTCTCGCCTCGTCGCATACACCCTGCCTTCGTACACCAGGTACTCAAGGTGGGCCAGCGTCTCGCTGATCGCGGCGCGCTGCATCCAGAACGAGAAAGTGTCGAACGTTCCTGTCGTCCAGACGATGCCCGACGCGACGTCGTAGCCGGTCGCGCCGTCCTCTCCGACGATGGCCAGCATCTCGTCCAGACGCTGGTCATGGTGCTCGACGATCTCAGTCAGGCGCCCCTGCAGGTCTGTGAACGAGTATTCGTGTGCGGGCAGGACCTGCTCGACCTCCAGCGGCATAAGGCGCTTCAGCGAGGCGAGGTAGTCACCGAGCGGGTTACCCATCTGCTGCGGGTGTAGGCTCACGTTGGGCGTGATGGTCGGCAGGACATGATCGCCGGTAAGGATGGTCCGCTGCGCTCGATCGTAAAAGCACATGTGGCCCGGCGAGTGGCCCGGCGTCCAGTACACCTCGAACCGGTACACGCCGAAATCGAGCGTCTCTCCGCCCCAGAGGACAGTATCGGGTTCGACAGCCACGACGTAGGCTCGCGCCGGCATCGAAGACTGCTGGAGTTCTGACATCTCATCTTCGGGGACGCCATTCTCCGTGAGCCACGTGGCCATGCGCTCCAGCAACTGTTCGGGCTGCCGGTAACGGCTACGAATGAAATCCCGCTCCCGCTGGTGGATGATGACTTCCGCGCCGCAGATCTCTTTGATCCGCCCTGCCAGCCCGTAGTGATCCGGATGGACGTGGGTGACGAGCAAGCGCTTGATTTCGTCAAACGAGACCGACACTTCGTCAAGCTCCGCCTCCAGCGCGGCGAAGGCCTCGGGCGTGTTCCATCCTGAATCGACGAGCGTGTAGCCGTCGTCTCCTGGGATCAGATACGGCAGTACGAAGCCGATGGGATTGTTGGGGATCGGCACCTTGAGCTGGTACAGACCCGAGAGTACTTCCTTTGCCACACGTCACCTCCACACGAACGCCCCGACTCCGGCCGGGGCGTCCTAATCTTAGCGATAATACCGGCCCTACGTGATAGGCCGGCGTCTAGCTGGCTGGCCAGCCCTAGCTGGCCGACCGGCCCTAGCCGGCCTTTGCCTCCGCCTGCAGATCGGCGTCGACCATGATGCTCACGAGCTCCTGAAAGTCTACCGAAGGCTCCCACCCCAGCTTCTCGCGGGCCTTGGAAGCATCCGCTAGCAGGTGATCGACCTCTGCCGGCCGCATAAAGCGTTCGTCCGTTTTGATGTAGTCATCGCAATTCAGTCCAACGTGTTTGAACGCCAACTCGGCGAACTCCCGACCGGTATGGTTCTCGCCGGTGCCGATCACGAAGTCATCTGGCTCTTCCTGCTGCAGCATTAGATGCATAGCGCGAACGTAGTCGGGCGCGTAGCCCCAATCGCGCTTCGATTCGAGGTTTCCCATCAGCAGTTCGGCCTGTGTTCCCAGCTTGATACGCGCCGCTCCTAGGCTGAGCTTTCGTGTTACGAAGTCCAGCCCCCGACGCGGCGACTCATGGTTGAAGAGAATACCGCTGCACGCAAAGAGATCGTAGCTTTCGCGATAGTTCATCGTGATGTAGTGGCCGTAGACCTTGGCCACACCGTACGGGCTGCGCGGATAGAACGGCGTCGACTCGCTCTGCGGACTCTCGCGAACCTTACCGAACATCTCGCTGCTCGACGCCTGATAGAACTTGATACCGGCACCACCGCCCGGTCGCGACTTGCTGGCGCCGGTCACGAGCCGGATCGCCTCGAGCATGCGCAGGACGCCCAGTCCCGTTGTCTCGGCTGTCAGCTCTGCCTGCTTCCAGGAAATCGGGATGAAGCTGATGGCGCCGAGATTGTACACCTCATCCGGCTGGCAGCTCTGCACCACACTGATGAGCGACGCCTGGTCGAGCAGGTCGCCCTCGACCACGTCAACGTCGGGCAGCAGGGCTTCCACGAGCGGCCGCTTGGGATTTGCCTGGCCGCGGACGAGGCCATGCACCTCGTAGCCTTGCGAGAGCAGGTACTCCGCTAGATACGAGCCGTCCTGACCGGTAATACCCGTGATGAGTGCTGAAGGCATCTAGGCTCCCTATTCAGTACGCACCGCATTGTACACGCGCCTCACGCGAGGATCGAGACACCGTACGTTATAACCTAGACGCGTTCGAAGATCGTGGCGATGCCCTGGCCGCCGCCGATGCAGAGGCTGACGAGTCCGAACTTACCCTGCGTTCGCTCTAGCTCGTACATGATCTTCACGGTGAGGATAGCGCCGCTAGCGCCGACCGGATGACCCAGCGCGATCGCGCCACCGTTGGGGTTGGTCTTCGCTTCATCCAGGCCAAGTTCGTTGCTGCAAGCCGCCGCGACCGACGCGAACGCCTCGTTCAGCTCGATGACGTCCATCTGGTCGACGGTCATGCCGGCCTTGTCCATCACTTTGCGGACGGCCGGAATCGGGCCCATGCCCATCACGGCGGGCTCGACGCCCGCTTCAGCGCGCGCCACTAGACGCAGCCGCGCCTTCACGCCCAGCTCGTCGGCCTTCGATTTGCTCATGACGACGACCGCGGCTGCCCCGTCGTTGATGCCGCTTGCATTGCCCGCCGTTACCTTGCCGTCCTTCTTGAACGCAGGCTTCAGCTTCGCCAACGTTTCCATATTGGTGCTAGCGCGCGGAAACTCGTCCGTATCGAAGACCTTCGTTTCGCGGCCCACTTTCACCTCGATCGGCACGATCTCGTCACGGAACCTACCGGCTTCGATCGCAGCGACCGCGCGCTCCTGACTGCGCGCGGCAACCTTGTCCTGCTCATCACGACCGATGTCGAACTTCTCGGCCAGGTTCTCCGCCGTAATGCCCATATGCTCGCTACTGAACGGATCGGAGAGGAGGTGGAGAATCCCATCCTCCAGTTCGCCGTGGCCCAGCCGATATCCGGAGCGGCCCTTGCGAATGTAGTACGGCATCATCGTCATGTTCTCGGCGCCACCAGCGACAACGACGTCCGCATCCCCGGATTGGATCCAGCGCGCCGCGGTGTTGATCGCCTCCAGCCCGCTTCCGCAGATGCGGTTCACCGTGAAGGCTGGCACTTCGACCGGCATGCCTGCCTTCACTGCAGCATGGCGGGCGATGTAGCCGTCCTCCATCACCTGACCGACGCAGCCTAAGATAACCTGGTCGACCTGATCGGGTTCGATGCCGGCACGGGAGACGGCCTCCTTGAGAACAGCCGCCGCCAGATCGGAGGCGGACGTGTTCTCGAACGCGCCACTCAGCTTTCCGATGGCGGTGCGACAACCGCTGACGATTACAACATCTTCCATGGCTCTCCCTCTTTCTACCTGCCTATCGGCTCCATTGGGCGGGGATGGAAGTATATCGGCGTCGAAGCCGGACCGTCAATTCGATCGGATACCTACGGTGCCGTGCGGTTGTACTCCTCGATGATGTCGGTCGCGTCTTCGGCGGCCGCCGCCAACTCTTGGGCCGGATCGCCCCCGCCCGCCAGTACCTGATCGAAGGCTTCGACCAGCCGCGCACGCACGGCATTCAGCGGACCAAGCAAGACACCGGAGGTCGCCGGCGTTTCGGGCGAGGCCCGGAGCTGTTCGACGGCCGTCATGAACTGGGGGAACTCTTCCCGCGCCCGCACGGCTGGAGGCTCATCGTACGCGGAGACTCGATTCGGGAAGTAGCCGGTATCGGAGTGCCACTGCGCCTGCTGTTGCGGGCTCGCGGCGAACTTGATGAACTCCCAGGCGCCGCGCTGTTCCTCCTCGGGCCGGCCATTGAGAATCCAGAGCGACGCGCCGCCGAGCGCGATCCCACCAGTACCCTCCGGGCCAGGCATCGGCGCCGTGTCATACTGGAACGGATCCCGGCCAATCAGCGTGATCGCGGCGATGGCCGCCCTGAGAGCGGCTGTCGACCCGATCGTCATTGCGGCCTGGCCGGACGCCAGCTTTATCATCGCGTCAACCGCATCACCGCCCGCGTTGTAAGCGAGACCTTCGTCGACCATCTCATCCCACCAGGTGATGATCTCAACGCCGGTGGCGTTATCGAAGACCGCCCTCGTCGCGCGGCCTTCGCGGCCGTTCTCGCCATCCGTATATAGCTCGCCTCCAATCGCGAGCATCTGTTCGAAGTACCAGGCGCTCGTCTGAAGAGAGATGCCATAGCGAGAGACGCTGCCATCATCGTTGCGCTGTAGTAGCTGTTCCGAGTACTCCCGGACCTCTTCCAGAGTGGTTGGAGGGTCATCAGGATCGAGGCCGGCCTCTTCGAACGCAAGCCGGTCGTAGTAGAGGATGGGCCCGGACATGTTGAACGGCATCGAATAGAGAACATCGCCGATCGTGTAATACACAAGCGCCTTCGGTTCGAAGTCAGAGAGGTCGTACTCCTCTTGATCGATGAAGTCCTGGATGGGCGTAATCGCGCCGCTGTCGATCATGATCTGCGTCGAGGCGTCGCTGAGCTGGATGGCGGCGGGGATATTATCGGAGCCGATGGAGCTGATCAGCTTGTTCAGTGAATCCGTGTACCCGCCCTGAAAGATCAGTTCGACCTCGTAATCAGTCTGGGAAGCGTTGAAGTCGTCCACGATACGCTGGAGCGACCCTCCCGCTGGGTCTGGCATGGAATGCCAAACGGTAACGGCGGTAGGTCCGGCTGGAGTCTCGCCCTGTGGTGGCGAGTCATCGCCCCCGTTGCAAGCAATCAGCAAGCCCAGAAGCATCACGGGAACCGATCGTAGTAGCCAGCGGACCATGCATTCACCTCCGAGGAATCTAGGGCTGCCTGTCTAAATTGTAGCCACGAACCGGCCTATGCCACAGTCGGTAGAAGTTGGCGGAATTATCGAAAACGTTAATTCTAGGTTCAAGTGACTGTTTAGACTACCGATACTTCCTAAGGAAAATCTCTATGGGAAAACGTAAGCAGGCCTCCAGCCACGGTGACCAGCCTTGGGACGTCCAGACCAGCGGGCGGCTGCTGCTGGCACTCAACGAGGCTGCGGACGGCAATCCAACACCCCAGCAGGTTATCGATGTGGTCGGAGTGACGCTGTCGCTCGACGCATGCGGCATCTTCCCCACCCGTAACGAGGAAGACGCGTCCATCGCCGTCTATTTCCGCACCGATGAGCTGCGAGACGCGTTCATCAACGCCTACATGGAGAAGCAAGTTGGCGTCAACACGACACGGCTGATGAGCACGGGCGGCGTATCCACAACGATGGCGGAGTGGGAAGACGCCAATCCTCTGCCCGACTCCATCATGGAACTGCTCTACCCGGATTCTTGGTCCACAGCCGTCGAGCTGTACCAGGACAAACAAGTCGTCGGGATCCTGTGGATGATTGGTTCGCCCCAACACAACGCCAAGCCGCCGAGCAAAGAGGTGACCCAGTCGATCGCCCAGCTGGCATCACCTGCGCTTCAGCAGACCGTGGGCCGAGCGTGGGCGCTGAGCGACGCCAACGAACTGCACCTGCTGGAGGAGCTCAGTAGCATCCTCACCCAACAGCGGCCGTTCTCCGAACGCTTACAGGACGTCGTCGAGCGGGCCCGCGCGGCGACGGGATTCACGTCCATTGGACTCGTCGCCCAGGGCACGAAGACCGCCAGTGGACAGAACCCTGCCGCGCTCGCCGTCGACGAAGCCGCGTACTCCGAGGAGTATGTCGACTGGGCACTCCAGTTCTACGCGACCGACGACGCGCTGGACGAGACCAGACGCTTCTTTGAAGGGCGTGAGGGCCCGCTTCTCTTTGCTGACCCGGCGCAACTATCCACCATGGAGGAGCAGAGCAAGCGTTGGATGATCGAAACCGGCATCCGTTTCCTGGTTCAGATACCACTTGCGTACGGTGACGAGTACCTCGGTACGCTCAGGATCACGAGTACGTACAGCGAAAGCGAAACGTGGGAACGCCTGCGCGTGTTCACCGCGCTGGCCAGCCACATCGCAGCCATCCTCAAGAGCGTACGCCTGTTCGAAGAGGTTCAGGACGCAAACGCGAGCCTGACCGCCAGCCACCACGCGACGGTGCAAACGCTTGCCTACGCAGCCGAAGCGCGGGACCCGTTCACGGGCCAGCACCTCAGAAACATCGAGGCGTACACAACGACACTGGCGACGGAGCTTGAGCTTTCGCCTGAGGACGTCGAGGCACTCCGGTTCGGGGCCGGCCTGCACGATGTGGGCAAGCTCCGCGTGCCCGACTCCATATTGCTCAAGCCGGGAAGTCTCGACAAACGGGAATGGGACTTGATCCGACAGCACCCGCTCTATGGCGAAGAGATCCTGGCGCACTCCAACATCCCCCAGGTCTCGCTGCAGATCGCTCGCTGGCATCACGAGCGGTGGGATGGCGGCGGCTACCCCGACGGCATCTCCGGCGACGAGATCCCGCTCGCCGTGCAGATCGTCACGGTGGCCGACGTCTTCGACGCGCTCACCTCTCCCAGGCCATACAAGCACGCTTGGCCGGCCGACAAGGCGCTGGCCGAGATCGAGTCGCATGCCAGGCGCCAATTCTCACCACAAGTCGTCGAAGCGTTCCACGCGCTCTTCGAGCAAGGCGCCCTCCGCGAGATCCTCGCCAGCCAGGTCGCAAGCCCCTTCGTCCACCCCGGCAAGCGAGAAGCCGCCTAGACCAAGCAAGGCCCACCTGTTGCCGCCTGCTCACACCGTGCGGTAGGCTTGCCGCGCTATGAGCCCGTTCGACCTGCTCATTCGCGGAGGCAGCCTCATCGATGGCACGGGCGCGCCTGCTCGTGCGGGCGATGTGGCGGTCAAGGATGGCAAAGTCGCAATGGTTGGTAACATTGATGGCACCGCCGATCGCGAGATCGACGCCTCCGGCTCGTCGGTGGCTCCGGGGTTCATCGATGTCCATTGCCACGATGACGTGGCCCTGCTCAACACACCATCGCTAGATTTCAAAACAGCGCAGGGCGTGACGACTGTCATCTGCGGCAACTGCGGCCTTGGCGCCGCGCCCGCCAACGAACACGTGCATGAATTCTTTGCCCGTGGCATCGAAGGCGTGCTAGGGCCCGTACCCCACTTCTCCTGGCAGACGATCGGCGAGTTCTACGAGGCGGTCCGGGCGGCGAAGCCCACGCCCAACGCGGCGTTCCTCGTGCCTCACGGCACGTTGCGAGTGAGCACGATGGGCTGGGAGCATCGCGCCCCGACCGACGCCGAACTCGGCAAGATGAAAGAACATCTCGCGGAGGGGATGGCCGCTGGCGCCCTCGGGCTATCGACCGGCCTCACGTACGTGCCCGGCGCGTTCGCGAAGACTGAAGAATTGATCGAGTTGAACCACGTGGTCGCCGAACACGGTGGCATCTACGTCAGCCACATCCGGAATGAGGGGCCTGGCTTACTCGACTCAGTACGAGAAGCGATCCGTATCGGCGAAGAAACCGGAACGCCCGTTCAGATCTCACATCACAAAGCGAGCGGCCGTGACAACTGGGGCCTGACGAAGCATTCGCTGGCCGTGATCGACGAGGCACGCGAGCGCGGTGTCGAGGTCACGATGGACGCCTACCCTTATACAGCGGCCAGCACGGCGCTCGCGGCGCTGACGCGAAACGGCCGCCTGATCAGGGCGATGGACCCACACGATGTGATGGTGGCGTCCGTCAAGCACCAACACGAGTACGAAGGCAAACGTCTAGACGAAATCGCGGACATGATGGACCTGCCTGTCGAAGACGCCGTGCCAAAGCTCCTGAACGACGAGGAGCAGGCTGTCGTCGCGGTGATGTTCATCATGGAAGAAGGAGACGTCCGGCGCGTCCTCCAACATCCGCAGTGCATGATCGGCTCCGACGGTATCCCCTCCCCGACCGGTAAGCCGCACCCCCGGCTCTACGGCACCTTCCCACGGGTGCTTGAACGTTACGTGCGGGAGGAAGGCATCTTCTCCCTAGAGGAGGGGGTGCGCAAGATGACGTCCCTGCCGGCAAAGACATTCATGCTCGCAGACCGCGGCGAGATCAGAGAAGGAGCTTGGGCCGACCTCGTCATCTTCGATCCGGCCAAGATCGTGGAGACCTCCACCTACGAAGAGCCGCGCCAGCATCCGACGGGCATCTCACACGTCATCGTGAACGGCCAGGTTGTGGTTGAGAACGGCAAGGTCAGGCCGGCCCCGTCAGGCCAGTTTCTTTTGCGGGCCGATACCTAGGCTAACGACCGCGACTGCGCCCTGAGCATTAGCAGGTAGTTGCGGTGATACAGTCGGCCACGGTGGTGAACGCGCCAGCAAGTGCTCCCCGAAATACGGCCACCGAAGTCACTACTACGCCAACAGCAATCACCGTAATGATCAGACTGTACTCCGCCAGCGTCTGCTCCCGCTCACCACGGATCGCTCCTCGCAGGTAAGCCCCGTAAGCGACCATGTCCTCGCAGATGAACGCAACAGTTTCCCTCATGGGTTTTAGTATCGGCAGGAAGTTGAGATTCCGGTAACTTGGAGTCAGTCGAGGCCCAGTCTGTGCAGCTCGTCGTCCGACATCCCGAAGAAATGAGCCAGCTCGTGCAGCACGGTGAGGCGCACCTCTTCGACGAGTTCGGCGTCGTCGCGAAATGTTTGCTCCAGCGGCTCTTGGAAAATCGTAATCGTGTCCGGCAGGACCATGCCGTAACCGCTGTCGCGCTCTGTCTGGGGAATGCCTTCGTAGAGGCCAAAGAGCGTCTCGCCGGGCTGGAGGCCCAGCTCCTGCCGTTGTCGTTTGGTTGGGCGCTTCTCAACAAGAACGTCGACGTTCTCCAGCCAGGTGGCAAACGGGTCAGGCACCTCCGCCAGCGCCCTGCGGACAAGCTTTAGGAAGCGTCCGCGCTGCATCGCTAGGAGCTAACGCTCCCAGAGGGACTGGTAGCCATCGCCGGTGAGGGCGTTGTGCAACTCCTTGCGCTCGGAAGCCCGTAGCTCCTCCAACACGCCCGCGTATTCCCGCGCCGCCTCTGCGAAGCCGGCGCTGTCGACGCGCTCGACGATGGCATCCCAAACGCCGTGGCTCACCAAACTGTCGATCGATTTCGGCCACCACACAGCGCTGATCTTCTGAGGGAGTTTGAACCGAGGGCGGAGCTGCTTGAGCGAGCGAAACCGGTCCGCCACACTCGTCGCCCGTGGCACAAGCTTCACGAGCGGCGGATCGATCTCTGACGACCGCGTGTCAAAGAGCAACCGCTCGCTGACGACGACGAAGCGGAAGGTGACGACCTCTGCCTTACGGATCGTGTTGATGATCTGGCCATGGTCCAGATCGAAGTCGTTGTCCATGCCAATCAAGGTCGTTCTCACTCTCCAAGGGCATTCTACCACGGCCTGCGGGCCAGCAACGAAGGATGCGATAGGATCAGCGTATGCCCGTCCGCGCCGTCCTCTTCGATTTCGGCGACACCTTGATCTTCCAGGCCCACCAACCCGACGAAGCCGCGCTCTACGAGGCGATGGCCGCACAGGTTCGCCCCCTCCTCAAGAAATGGAATACCAGGATCGACGCCGTTGGGCTATTGGGCGACCTCTATCAGGCTGTCGAGGAGGCCCAGAGCGAGCGCCGGTCGCGGGGGCTGGAGGTCGATGGGCCGTTCGTTACTCAGGGCGCGCTAGCGGCTCATGGATTCGAGTCTTCCGAGGAACAGGCGCGCGAGTTCTGGAAGGCATCGGCCGTGGGCTTACCGCTGTGGGGCTGGCAGCTCTTCCCTGACTCGCTCGATACGCTCCGCAAGCTTCGCGCTATGCCGGTGAAGGTCGGACTTGTATCGAACAGCTACTACACCGCCGATACGCGCGTGCCGCTCCTCCACAAGCTGGACCTTCCCGAAAGGCTGTTCGACGCCTTCGTGTTTTCGGCCGACGTGATGCGCCCCAAGCCAAGGCCGGAGCCGTTCCTGCGAGCGCTCGACGTGCTGGATGTGGGAGCCGCAGACTGCGTGTTCGTCGGTGACGTGCTCGACGTCGACATCATGGGCGCGAAGGCGCTCGGCATGACGACAGTCTGGAAGCTGAACGGGCGCCAGGAGGTTCCCCCTGCCGACGAGGCCGACTACACGATCCACGACCTCTGGGAGTTGTTCACCCTCGGCCTCTTACCAGAGGGAAACCTGGCCCAGGCTGCACAAAGCCCCACACCACACGCAGACGGCAACGCGGAGCGCTACTAGCGCGCGACGCGACAGTATCTGAGTACCGCCGTCCCCGCGGCAAGGATCGCAAGCAGCGCGCTCGCGCCCGCGATGAGGGCAGTGCGGCCATCCTCGCTAGGCGGAGCAATGGCGACCAGAGCGTCGATTGCGAGGTCCACTGGTTGGACAGTGGCTATCCGCCTCAGGACGATATCGGCATGCGCGATCTCTGCATTGACGACCGAGATGTTGAGGACAAACAATCTATTCGCTCGGTAGCAGGGAACGCCCTCCAGACCATCACACATTGGGCCACTATCCAGCCTGAAATGATCTCCGATGGAAATCTCTAAGTCGTCAGGAAGGCTAAGAGCTACCTCGTAATCACCATCTGACAAGGATGATGTGGTCCGTGTTCCAGGCAATGAGAGGCCTGTCTGATAGGGCGAGTAGAAGCTGTCGTTGCCAACGCGACGCCAACCGAATCCGCCGTAACGCACGCGTGGCTGCTCCGACTCGAATGTGAAAGAGACTTCTATCTTCCCAGAGCCTGCCGGACGTTGGCCGTCCACGGTCAACACGAAGTGGTTGGAATTGGCCCCCTCCAGATAGAGCGGCAAGTCGTCGGACTCCGCCCTCACGATCAGGAATCCGGGCTCTCCGGGTAGGTCGAGTCCTGCGATAGTGTCTGGGGTAATCTGCGCCTCCCAGCGCCCTTCCGTATCTGAACGAACAACCTCGAAGGGACCCACGAACTCGTCAGCATGGGGATAGCTTCCTTCCATGATCGGTGAGAACGCCGCGAAGAGCCGCACTTCGGTGTTTTCCGGCCAGCTACCGCCCGACACCATCACCTCTTCGTGCGCGGGACCGGCGTCCGGAGTGAACCCAATCGCCGTTCCTTTGGCATACGCGACTTCTTCGGACACGCTCAGACCCAAGGCACCAATCACGGCCATGGCTAGGACGGCAGCGAACAGAAGCGATCTCATGACAATTCCGCCTGCGACAAATCTCCCACTGTCGTCAACTAGCGCGCGACGCGACGTGACCGTACGAGCACAGTCCCCGCGGCAAGTATCGCGAGTAGCACACTCGCGCCCGCAATGAGGGCAGTGCGGCCATCCTCGCTAGGCGGAACAGTGGCGACCAGCGGGTCGACCCTTTCCTGCTGTGCTGGTGGTTCATCGCTGCGGAGCGTGCCAAGCACGACGTTGGCCTCCACAATCTGAGCATTCTCGATCGTCACGCGGAAGGCGGAGTGCACCTGTACGATAGGCGTGCCTCCGGCGCACGACGGGTTGAAGCAGAGCGAGGCTCCTCCCAGGTCGTATGTCCCTTCGCCGATCGGCTCCGACCCAGCTCGGGTCATCGCCACGATCTCCCACTCACCGTCCGCGAGGCTGCTGATAGTCGTCTCGAACGGGACGGGGATCACTCCGTACGGCGAAAAGAACCAGGGGGCGTCGGCTCGGCGCCAGCCGAAGACACCCGCCGGCACTGATCCTCCGCTCGCCAGAGCGATAGAGAGCCTGATCTCGCCGCTGCCGGGCGGGCGGAGCCCCTGGTGTTCCACGACGAAGTCGGTCGCGTTGCCTTCCAGAAACGCGGGGAGATCGTCGGAATCGGCGCGGAAAAAGAGGAACCCGGGCTCACCGGGCGGGGCTAGGCCAGGGATGTCGTCGGTCGCAACCTGGGTCTGCCAAACGCCGTCAGAGTCCGAACGCACGATGCGGATGGGCCCGACATACTCGGAAGGACCCGGATAGCGCTCCGCGGCGGACGTAGTGAAGGCAGCGTACAGCCGCACTTCTGTATCCGGCGGCCAGCTCTCGCTCCAAACCTCCACCACAGTCCCCAACTCACCGCTGTCAGGCGAGATGCCAACTGGCGCCCCTTTCGCCGCCGCGTCGCGTCCCGGCGGCACTAACACGGTGAGCACAATGAATGCAACAAGGAGTACGAGGGCTCTCATACCGGCGCTCCGTCCGCGCTCCATTCTCCCACTGTCGCCCAAGGCTGTCAACTAACGCCTGCTCGACCTAGCCCCGCATCTGCGCGTTCGGTAGCATGGTGACCTATGACGAAGAAAGCCATCCTGTTCGATCTGGGAAACACGCTCTGGCACATTCCGGAGCGGCCGCCCGTTGACGAGATCCGCAAGGAGACAGTGCGGCGTATCTTCGGGCTGCTGGGGAGATGGGGCGTCAAGCCGGAAGGCGAGCTGCGGTTCCTCGGCCGCGACCTCAGGCTCGGCGTAGGCGCCGCGGATGAAGCAGCATTCGAGAGTGATCAACTCAGTCCGGACATTCCAGCGGTCGTGCAAGACATCGTCGCCAAGAAAGGCCTCGAAATTTCACTCGAGCAGAGCGCGGAGCTGTGGCACACCTGGAACTTGGAGGGTTCGTTCTTCGGGCGCCGCCTCTTCGAGGACGCCATCGACACGCTGGACGAACTGCGGAGCCGCGGACTGCGTTTCGGCTGCGTGACGAACCGCCCCTATAGCGGTCCAACGTTTGTCGAGGAGGTTTCCAGCCTTGGCTTGGATGACTACTTCGACGTGATGTCGATATCGTGCGACCTCGGCTATATGAAGCCGCATCGCAAGATCTTCGAGCACGCGCTGGAAGCGATGGGCGTCACACCGGAAGAGGCGGTCATGGTTGGCGACTCACTCAAGGCCGATGTCGCCGGCGCACAGGCACTCGGTATAGCGGGCATCTGGAACAGGCACCATGAGATCGACGAGACGAACGTCGACCATGTGGAGCCGGACTTCGTGATCGACGAACTGAACGAACTGCTCCAACTCCCCATCTTCGAGAAGAACGGCCGAACTCCGGCCGGCTAAGCAATGCCGGTCGACAATGAGTGGTACCACGACCTAGGAGACGCCTGGTGGGACCCAGATGGCGTTGTCGGGCCGCTGCATGAGATCAACCCCGTACGCGTAGAGTACTTCTGCGGCGTCCTTGGCGACCTGCACGGAATGCGCTTGCTGGAGCTTGGCTGCGGCGGCGGGCTCATGGCTGAGGAGTATGCCCGCCGCGGCGCGTCCGTCACGGCGATCGACCGCTCCGCGGCCTCGATAGCGGCCGCAACCAGACATGCCAGAGATTCCGGCCTGAGCATCGACTACGCACCCGCTGTCGGGGAACACTTCCCGTTCTCTGACGAGAGCTTCGAGGCCGTCGTGTCCGCGGATACGCTGGAGCACGTCGACGACGTTGAACAGGTAGTGCGCGAGTCCGCTCGCGTGCTGCGTCCGGGCGGTCGCTTCGTCTACGACACGGTGAATCGCACCTGGAAGTCGCGCTTGCTGCTGGTGTGGTTGCCGCAGAACGTCTTTCACATCGCGCCGCCGGACACGCACGAGTACGCGCGCTTCATCAAGCCAGCGGAGCTTGAGGAGATCATGGCGCGACACGGCCTGCGGAACTGCGAGACACGCGGCCTCGCGCTCAAGCAGAACCCGATCGCAGCCGGCATCTCGTTCGCCCGTACCAGGAAGCTCGGCGGCTTCGTTATCGGGGATGACACCGGCATGTCGTACGTCGGCTACGCCGAGAAGGCGGCCTAACCATGGCGAAAGCACAGAGGCGTAGTGGCAAGACCTGGGGCGGGCGCTTCCAGGGCAAAACGCATCCGCTCGTCGACGCCTACACGCTCTCGCTGCCCGTCGACCGCCGCATGTGGCGCGAGGAGATCGCGGCCTCGATCGCGCACGCCCGCATGCTCGGCCGCCAGCGCATCATCAAGCGAGCGGAGGCCAGTGCCATCATCAGCGGATTGCGCGAGATCGGACGCGACATCGCGAACGGCAAGTTTCGCTGGCGCGATGATCTCGAAGACATCCACACGAACATAGAAGCTCGGTTGGTTCAGAAGATCGGCGCGACCGGAGGCAAGTTGCATACGGCCCGCTCGCGCAACGACCAGGTGGCCACGGACCTGCGTCTCTACGCGATGGCCGCGTGCGACCGCATAATGGAAGCAGCTAAGCGGCTCCAGGTCGCGCTGCTCGACCTCGCCGACGCGAACCGCCGCGTCGTTATGCCCGGCTACACGCACCTGCAGCGTGCGCAGCCGGTGCTGCTCGCGCATCACCTGCTGGCCTACGTCGAGATGATCGAACGCGATATCCAGCGTTTCGCGAGCGCGAGCGACGAAGCCGATGCGCTGCCTCTAGGCAGCGGCGCGCTCGCTGGGGTGCCCTACCCTATCGACCGCGACGGCGTGGCGAAGGAGTTGGGCTTCAGCAGGCTCTGCGAAAACAGCCTGGACGCCGTCTCCGACCGCGATTTCGCTGTTGATTTCGTGGCGGCCGCCGCGCTCTGCATGACCCACATCTCTCGGCTCGCGGAGGAGATCGTCCTCTGGTCGACCGCCGAGTTCGGCTTCCTTAAGCTGCCGGACGCGTTCTCGACCGGCTCGAGCATCATGCCGCAGAAGCGCAACCCGGACGTCGCCGAGCTGGCGCGTGGCCGCACCGGACACGTGCAGGGCCTGCTTCAGTCATTGCTGGCCACCCTGAAGGGACTCCCCCTCGCGTACAACCGCGACCTGCAGGAGGACAAACGCGCGTTCTTCGAGGCTGAGGACACGCTGCTAGAGACGCTCACGGTGTTCGCGGCGATGATACCGGAGTTCACCTTCGACGAGGCGCGTGGCCGCGCAGCCAGCAGCGCGAACTATGCACTTGCGACGGACTACGCCGATCTGCTGGTCCGCAATGGGTTACCGTTCCGCCAGGCACACGAAGTCGTCGGCAAGCTCGTCCGTTACGCGGAGGGGCAAGGTAAGGAGTTTTCCGACCTCACATCGCAAGAGTTCCAGCGCTTCTCTAAGCTGTTCCCGGAAGACGCCCCCAAGCTCACCGTCGATGACGCACTGCGGGCGCGTTCGGCACGCGGGGGCACCGCGCCCCGGCAAGTCGGCGCGCAGCTCCGCAAGTGGCGACGCCAACTCCAGGACTGATGGAGCTTACATCGCGATTCTTCCGCTGGGAGGACATCCCCGCGCTACACACCCTCATCTCGGAGAAGTGGCGCCGCGATGGGCCGCGCGTCACGCTCCACGTCGGCGACCTGTACTGGGGGCTGCTTCCATGGCCTGGGCGTGATCCGGAAGAGGACATCCACGTATGGCACGACTCATCGGGTCACCTTACTGGCCTGTTTTGGCTGGATCACGCCGTGGGCGGCAACGCCATGCGACATCCGGACGCCGATGAGCAGACCGAGACAATCATATTCGCCCGATTCGAGGACGAGGCCCGCCGTCGCGGTTCCAAAGACTTCAGCACAGACTGCTTCCTCGGTGACGACCGCCGCAGCGCGTTCTTAGCTGATCGCGGGTACGCTAGAGCCGGCTACGGCGATCAGCACCTCCTAATCGATCTGACGACCGGTTTCAACTCGCCCGACCCTCCGGAAGGCTACAGCGTCCGCGGCATCACAGGCACTGACGGGATCGAACGTCGTGCTGAAGCACATCGCGCGGCCTGGTCGGACGAGAAGCCATCTGCGTTATCCACCGATGTCTACCAGGAGCTAGTCAAGATGCCGGGCTACCGGCAGGAGTTGGACCTGGTCGCAGTCGGCCCCGAAGGCGCTTTCGTCTCGTGCACGAACGCCTGGTACGACGATGCTATCAAGGTTGGCGAGTTCCAGCCGGTC
Organism: Chloroflexota bacterium; assembly: GCA_022562155.1. Classification (GTDB taxonomy): domain Bacteria; phylum Chloroflexota; class Dehalococcoidia; order DSTF01; family RBG-16-68-14; genus SZUA-185. The sequence goes on along the minus strand of JADFPV010000005.1, from coordinate 46,041 downwards.
GGCTGCCATCCAAACCATCGGCGCAAAGGCGTCACGCGTGCCCTGATCTTGGAGGGGCTGCACCGGCTTAAGGCGCTCGGGGCGGAACGCGCCATCGTCTACACTTCGACCGACAATCCGGGCGCACAGATGCTCTATGAGTCGTGCGGCTTTCGCGTCGCCGGCCACAACTGGAACTACACCAAAAGGCTGGACTGATGCCGCAGATCAAGACGCACCCTCGTCAGATCTGGCGTGCAAGCGTCATCTCCCGACCGGTCGAACTTCGACGTGACCATCGCCATCCCACGGCAGACGACTGCCAAGCTCTCGGTTCGCTCATGTTCGACGCTTACCGCGGCACGATCGACGAGAGGCACAAGAGCGCAGCAGAAGCAATCGTTCACATCGAGAGATACTTCGCGGGCGACTTCGGCGCTCCATTGCTCGATTGTAGCTACGTCGCATTCGAGACCGGTCGTGCGATCAGTGCCGTGCTCGCTTCGCTTGACCAAGGCGACCCTCTGCTGCCGCAGGTGTTCACGACGCCCTCGCACCAGAACCGTGGGCTTGCGCGGACTCTGATCCAGCTGAGCATGAACGCGCTAGAAGCGAAGAGTGAGACTGTCCTCAACCTCGTCGTCACCGCCGGCAATGAACCAGCGGAGCACCTCTATCAAAGGATGGGCTTTGAGCCCCTTGAGCAGGTCGTCTGACTATGCCCGCCATCAAGATCGCGCCGTCATTTCTCACCGCCGACCTCGGGCGGCTGGCCGAGGAAGTGCGCGCCGTTGAGGCGGCAGGCGCCGATGTCCTGCACCTGGACGTGATGGACGGCCACTTCGTCCCGCCGATCTCGTTTGGCGCGATCGTCGTCAAGGCGATCGACAAGATCACGGACCTACCGCTCGACGTTCACCTGATGATCGAACATCCGGAACGGCAGATCGAGGCGTTCGCGAAGGCCGGCGGCGACACCCTCGACGTGCACGTCGAGGCCTGCGATGACCTGCCAGGCATTCTGGCGCGGATCAAGGCGCTCGGCTGTCGCGCGGGCGTGGGGCTCAACCCGGAGACAGCAATCTCCGCAATCGAAGGCGTCCTTGAGGAGATCGACCAGGTGCTCGTCATGGGCGTCAACCCAGGCTGGGGAGGCCAGTCGCTCATTCCCGAGACGCTTCCGAAGCTCCGAGAGCTACGCGAACTGCTCGACGAACGAGGGCTGAATCCAGACATCGAGATCGACGGCGGGGTGAAAGTGCACAACGCCGCCGAGTGCGCGGCGGCGGGCGCGAACGTGCTCGTCGCGGGGTCGGTCGTCTTCAACGACAAGGCGTCTGTAGCCGACAACATGCGCGAACTACGAGAAGCTCTCGCTTCGAACGAACCTAGTGCTTGAGGAAGCGGGGACTGAGGTTAGACCGCCGCCCGCAGCTCGGTGCGGAGGCACCGAGTGCAGAGTCGCATGCGCACCTTGCGTCCCTCTCTAAAGACAAAGTGGTGCTGCAGGTTCGGCCTGAACTTCCGCTTCGTGCGGGAAGCCTTCCGCTCCCAGCGGCCCGTGCTCTTGTGCCGAATGTTCTGACCGAATGCGGTGCCTTTGCCGCACAGGCCACATCTTGCTGCCATTTGAGCTTATTTACTCCTTATCTTGCCTCGATCGGGCAAGCTGGAATACGATGCCGTATGATACCAAGGCCACCGGTAGCGGACAACCGACACCATGGTCGATTCAACTGACGAGCCCGCCAATCTGAGCCGGAACACCAACCAACCCAACGTCCAAACGCTGACAGGGTCGCGTCTGCGAACCATGTTCATCGATGCTCGGGCCCTCCTCGAACGACACGTCGCCGCCCTGAACGCGATCAACGTCTTCCCCGTGCCCGACGGCGACACCGGCACCAACATGCACCTGACGATGAAGGCCGCTATCGAGGCGATGAATGCCCTGGAGGTTACCGACGCACCGGACGTCGCGGAAGCGCTCGCCCATGGCGCGCTCATGGGCGCTAGGGGCAACTCCGGCGTGATCCTGTCGCAGATCCTCAGGGGCTTCGCTCGCAGCCTGGACGGCGAGACCAACGTCGGCGGAGCAACGCTAGCCGGCGCACTGGCCAGCGCAGCCGACGACGCCTACGCGGCGCTCGCGGAGCCGAGGGAGGGTACGATCCTCACCGTCATTCGTGCCGCGGCTGATGCTGCCAGCGCCGATCACCTGAACGCCGGCCAAGTGCTGGCAAACGCCGCGGCCGCAGCCCATGCAGCAGTGGAACAGACGCCTGAGCTGTTGCCGGTGCTCAAGGAGGCCGGAGTCGTCGACGCTGGAGGCCTCGGCCTTGCGATCCTGCTTGAAGGACTATCGCGGTCGTTTCACGGTAAGACGCTGGACGTCGATCTGACGCCGGAGATTCCGGACATCGCGGGTTGGCAAAGCCAGGCTGCCTCCCTCCACGACGCACGGCACGGGACGGCGGGTTACTGCACAGAGTTCGTCGTAGCCGGTGCGGCGACAGACGCAGGGGAGGTCCGGTCTCATCTGCAGCAGTTCGGCGACTCCCTCCTCGTTGTCGGCGACGAGAGCCTCCTGCGCGTCCACGTCCACACGGCTACGCCTGACGATGCGCTGGCGTATGGACACACACTGGGAGACGTTTCCCAGGTCAAGGTCGATAACATGGAGCAGCAGGTCCTGGAGTTCGCTTCGAAGGAAGCAGCAACCCTGGCCGACATCGGTATCGTGGCCGTCGCGGAGGGCCCGGGAATCGAGGCGGCGTTCCGCAGCATCGGGGTCACGCAGCTCATCGAGGGCGGCCAAACGATGAACCCTAGCGCCGGCGAAATCCTCGAGGCGATCGACGCCTGCCCTCAGGACCACGTCATCATCCTGCCGAACAACGGCAACGTCATCGCCGCCGCCGAGCAGGCCGCCGCGGAAGCCAAAAAGACGGCCACTGTTGTGCCATCGAAGTCCATTCCTCAGGGTGTTACCGCCGTCCTTGCTTTGAGCCCCGATCAGTCATTCGATGAAAACGTCGGCTCAATGGCACGCGCCGCGGCAGCGGTGCGCTCGGCGGAGGTCACGCGAGCTGTCCGGGCGACGGTCATCAATGGCCGCAAGATCCACGCCGGACAAGCGATCGGCATCGTCGACGGCGACCTCACTGTCGTTTCGACAGACCTGGAGCAGGCGGTCCACGACTCAATCACGGAAATGGACCCCGCTCGTTCGAGCCTGCTCACGGTCTACTCCGGCGCTGACGTGCGCCAGCACGAGGCCGAAGCGCTCGTCCGGGAGCTTCGCGAACGCAATCCAGATCTCGAAGTCGAGCTGGTGCCAGGCGGACAACGGCACTACTCGTACCTGCTGTCGCTCGAATGACGATCGTTCAGCGCCTTCGGAGCCTTCTTCCCGGCCAACGACAACGTCCGAAGCCGGTCCGCCTGGTCACCGACAGCACGGCCGATATACCAGCCGAGCTTGCGGCCGAACTAGGCATCACCGTCGTCCCGCTACAGGTGATCTTCGGTTCTGAGAGTTTTCGTGATGGTGTAGACCTTTCAAGCGAGGAGTTCTTCCGAAAGCTCGCGGAGGCCGAGGAGCTACCGACCACATCACAACCCTCGATCGGCGAATTCCAGGAGGTCTATCAACGGCTCGCCGAAGAAACAGACCATGTACTCTCGATTCACCTCTCATCGGGCTTTTCGGGGACAGTCGGCGCGGCCGAACAGGCCGCCGCGACGCTTGCGGAAGAGTGTCAGATCGAGGTCATCGACTCCGGCACGGTCTCGATGGCTATGGGCTTTAGCGTGATCGCTGCGGCGCGTGCCGCCGCGGGCGGCGCCGACGTCGACACCTGCGAGCGGATCGCGCGCTCCGTGCTGGGACGACAACGCCTTGCCGTTGCACTTGATACGCTGGAGTACCTTCGACGCGGTGGCCGCATCGGCAGGGCGACGGCGTTTATCGGAGGGCTGCTCCGGCTCAAGCCGATCCTGACGATTCGCGACGGCGAGGCCTTCCCCCTCAGTCGCGTCCGTACACGCAAGAAAGCGCTGGACGAGCTCTTACGCGTCTGCCTGGAATCAGGCGACGTAGAAGAAGCGACCGTCATGCATACGACCGACATCGAAGACGCAGTGTATCTGACAGAAGAGATTAGACGACGCTACCCCAACATTCCAATCCACGCCGGCAGGATCGGTCCCGTCATCGGCGTTCACGCGGGGCCTGGGCTGATCGGCCTCGCCGTCATCCTGGCCGAGCGACCTGCAAGCGAGCCGTCATCTTGACGTCCACGAGCCAAACGATCACCGACGAACGCCTCCGTAGGATCCTCGAACTGGAACGCCAACGTGACTACTCGAACGGAGCCGTCGCCGGTGGCCTGGACGGCTTCCTCAACAACTACCTTGCCGGCTCCTCCACGATGCACTCGCCGGCCGCGGACGCCATCCGCGCTCTCCCTAACAGTGGCTACGGTGGCTTGGCCAAACACGAACGCAACGCCTGGCTGGAGGACGTCCTCCGGGCGCTTGGCGGCCGACCGGCCCCCTCGCGCGCGGCGACGCCGCGCCCACCACGCAGCTCCGCTCCACCGCCACCGTCGCCAGGCATCGATTCGCCGATCACGGTGCTGAAAGGCATCAAGGCTGGTCTGGCGGACAAGTTCGAGAAACTAGGAGTCCAGACAGTGCGCGACCTGCTGTTCCTCTTCCCACGCCGCCATATCGACTACTCGAATCTGCGGCAGGTCGGAGAGCTGACGCCGGGCGAAGAGGAGACGGTGCGTGCAACGGTCTGGAGCGCGGATGAGAAACGCCTCGGCGCGCGGAAAGGCACCGAGGCAACCGTCGGCGACGACTCCGGCATGATGAAGGTCGTCTGGTTCAACATGCCTTTTATCGCGCGCCAGCTTCGCACGAACGCGGAGATCGTCCTCTCCGGCCGGGTCAGACTGTACAAGGGCCGGCCGTCGTTCGAAAATCCGGAATGGGAACTCTGGGACGGACAGGAGGAGCTCACCCATACCGGGCGGCTCGTGCCGGTGTATCCCGCAACGGCAGGCCTCACCGGCCGAAATGTCCGGCGCTTCGCGAGAGCCGCGCTGGACGGCTACCTGGATAAACTATCTGATCCGCTGCCGGAGGCGCTGCGTCAGCGCCTGGGTCTCGGCGACATCCGCAAGGCCGTCGCGCAGGCCCACTACCCGGACACCCTTGACGAACTGGCGAAGGCACGCCGGCGCCTCGCTATCGACGAACTGCTTCCCTTACAGATATCCGTCCTCTTGCGTCGTCAGCTCTGGCAGAAGGCCGGTACGGCTGACTCGATAGCACTCGACGAAGAACTGAAGTCTTCCTTCCTCGCGACGCTGCCGTTCGAACTCACGTCTGCCCAGCAGAAGGTCCTCGATCAGTTGCTTGAGGACCTAGCGCGCGACGTGCCGATGAGCCGCCTCCTCCAGGGCGACGTCGGCTCAGGCAAGACTGTTGTCGCGGCCTGCGGCCTGTTGGCAGCCGTAAAGTCCGGACGGCAAGCTGTGATGATGGCTCCAACTGAGGTGCTCGCGGACCAGCACTTCCGGACCATCTGCGGTCTCTTCGGTGCTGAAAGCGACGGTCCTATCGTGGAAGCGACGCCGCCGTACCTCGACCGGCCTCTACGAATCGGACTGCTCAAAGGCAGCATGGGCGCCAAACAGAAGACGGCCGTCCATGAAGCGATCCGCGCAGGCGACGTCGACCTCGCCATCGGGACGCACGCGTTGATTCAAGAGGACGTCGATTTCCCGAACCTCGGCTTCGTCATCGTCGATGAGCAGCATCGCTTCGGTGTCATGCAGCGCGCTGCCCTACGTGACAAATCAGAGCGTTCCGTGCATATGCTCGTGATGACGGCGACGCCGATCCCGCGCTCGCTGTACCTGACGCTCTACGGCGACCTCGATGTCTCAGTGATCGATGAGCTTCCGCCGGGACGCAAGCCGATCAGCACACGCTGGTGGCCGCCCGAGGAGCGCGATGGCGCATACGCGTTCTTGCGTGGCCAAGTCGATGCGGGCCGGCAGGCCTTTGTAATCTGTCCACTCGTTGAGGAGTCCGAGGCGCTGCAAGCGAAATCGGCAGTCCAGGAATACGAACGTCTCAAGTCGGACATCTACCCTGACCTGGAGGTGGAACTAATCCACGGCCGGATGGCCGGGCGCGACAAAGACGCGGCCATGCAGCGCTTCCGTTCGGGCGAGGCGCAGATCCTCGTCTCGACGTCCGTCGTCGAGGTCGGTATCGACATACCCAACGCAACGGTCATGATGATCGAAGGGGCGGACCGCTTCGGACTCTCACAGCTCCACCAGTTCCGAGGCCGCGTTGGGCGTGGCGCCGACCAATCCTACTGTCTGCTGCTCTCCGAGAGTCCATCGCTCGAAGCGCAAGAGCGGCTGCGACTGCTGGAGGAAACGAACGACGGCTTTCGCCTTGCTCAGGCCGACCTTGAGATTCGAGGGCCCGGCGAGTTTTTCGGCACGATGCAGGCAGGGTTGCCAGACCTGCGAGTCGCCAACCTGCTCGACACCAGGCTCATCGAGTTAGCGCGCACCGAAGCCACAACAATCCTCGATGACGACCCTGACCTCTCGAAGCCTGAGCACGCCGGCCTCAAACAGATCGTGGCCCGCCTCTTTGAGCGCGTGAGCGACGAACTCCACTAGCCGCTTCGCGATGCCGTTTCCACTGTTCGTGCTCACGAGTTCGGCGATTGCCGTTGCCACAATCGGCGGCGTTCTCGCATGCGCTGATCGGCGGCCGCTCGCGATCATCGTGGCGTTCCTTGGCGCCACCGCCCTGCTCATCGTCCACGGGCCGATCTATTTCGATTACTACGCGGACGACGCCTTCATCACGCTGCGCTATTCGACCCACCTCGCCCAGGGCCTAGGGCCAGACTGGAACAGTGAAGGCCACGTCGAAGGCTACACGACGTTCCTCTGGATGGGCGTCTTGGCCGGATTCGCCAAGCTGGGCTTCGACATCGTCGATGTTTCACGTTACCTCGGCTTCGCCTCGCTCTTGGCGACGTTCGGCGCCGTCTACTTGATCTGGAATCTCTGGAGTCGCGAGCGACCGGATAGCGGCATCGCCAGCCCGGCCTTACTAGGCGTAGTCTTCCTCGGCCTCGCGCTCGTCGACGGCGTGGCCTTCTGGGGGTTCTCCGGGATGGAGACGCCGCTCTTCATGGCGCTTGTCACGTTCAGCGCCTACCGCTATGTGCTCGAGCGGCGCAGCCACGGCGTTCCCTGGTCGGCGGTCGCGCTCGCCGCCACGGCGATGACCCGGCCCGAAGGGCTGATTGTTGTTGCGGTGACGGGAGCGTTCGTCCTGTTTGACGCCGCTACCGCATCAGACCGACGCCAAGCTGTGCTCTGGGCAGCTTCCTGGGGCGCCGTATTCATCGGCCTCTACGGTTCCTATTTCCTCTGGCGCTACACGTACTACGACTATCTGCTTCCAAACACCTATTACGCGAAGGTCGGGCTCAATCTGGACGCCCTCGATCGTGGCCTCCGCTACGTGACAACGTCCGGGCTCCAGTACCATCTCGGGATCCTGTTCGTCGGTAGTGCGCTGCTCCTCGCGGAGCCGCGATGGCGCCGCGATGCAACGTATATCATCATGCTCACCGGAGCGATGCTGGCCGCCGTAGTGTTAGAGGGCGGCGACTCACACGGACGGTTCATCGTCCCGATCATGCCACTGCTGCTGATCACGGGCCTCGCCGGTTATACGACGCTGCTTAGACGAGCATCGCTTCCGCGGGCGCACTTCGCGATGATCAGCGCGTCTGCGCTTGTGTTCGGTGGGCTTTCGCTCTTGCCGGCCTCGTACGACCCTCTTGTGCCGCTCGGTTCTCGCGCCATCGAACAGCGGCGGGCGCTCGGTACTTGGCTCAACGAACATACGCCGGCTGACTACGTCATCGCCGACTTCGCCATCGGCGCCGTTGCCTACTACGCGAACGACCGCGACTTCCTCGATCTGCTCGGTCTCAACGACGTGGTGATCGCCCACACGGAGATACCGGACATGGGACGGGGAGTCGTCGGGCATGAGAAGTACAACGCAGACTACGTGTACGACGAAGTCCGGCCTGAGATCATCGTCGTCGGACAGTCCCGCCCCGAACCGCTCACCGCCGACGAACTACAGCGGGCGATCCGCGAAACGTCACTGTTCTCAGCCAGCTACGTCTTGCTCACTGACCCTCGCTTGTGGGAGCGCTATGAAGCGCGAGCTCTCCGCGTCGCGGACCGCTGGATCCACTTTATGCAGCGACGGGACACCCTCGGCGACCTGCAAGCGAGCGGCCTCCGTTAGCTGATGTCCTTTCCGCTCTACGTCCTCACCGTCTCGCTACTGGCCATCGCAACGGCAGGCGGCGTCCTGCTCGCACGCCAACAGCGCCTTCTCGCGGCCGCCATCGCGCTACTCGGCGCAACCGCAATCTTGCTCATCCACGGCCCCTTCTACTTCGACTTCTACGCGGACGACGCATTGATCACGCTGCGCTACTCACAGCATCTGGCCGACGGACAAGGGCCGAATTGGAACAGCGACGGCCGTGTGGAGGGATACACAACGTTCCTCTGGATGGGAACCCACGCAGGACTGGCGAAGATTGGGTTCGACGTAGTCGAGATGTCGCGTGTCCTGGGGCTCGCTGCCGTTGTCGGCACCATGCTGATCATGCACCGGACCTGGAGCATGTGGAGTGATGATGAACCCGCCGGCGACTTCGCGAGCCCGTTGGTCATCGCGGCGGCCATCATCGCGCTCGCGCTTACGGATGGCGTAGCGTTCTGGGGCTTCAGTGGCATGGAGACGGCGGCGTTCATGGCGTTGCTCACGCTGAGTGCCTTTCTGTTCTTGCGCGAACAGCGCGCAGGCGGCCTGCCTTGGTCAGCCGTGGCTCTGGCCGCGACGGCCATGACCCGACCGGAGGGGCTGATCGCGATCGCGGTCTCGGGAGCCTTCCTCGTTATTCGCGCGGGCTTCGCTAGCGACCGCCGCGAGGCGCTTTTGCGACTCGCGTCGTGGTCGGCGGTGCTCCTGGTTCTCTACGGTTCCTACTTCGCATGGCGCTATACGTACTACGACCATCTCCTGCCAAACACGTTCTACGCGAAGGTGGAGCCGACGTCCGCGCTCTACGAACGAGGCCTCGATTACGTCTGGACGTACGCCTTCCGTTACCAACTCCTTCCTCTCTTAGGCGGTGTGGCCGTTCTCCTTACGAACGTCCGCCTGCGATCGGATGCCGCGTACGTTCTCGTGCTGACCGCGGCCATGCTCGCAGGAGTCGTAATCGAAGGCGGTGACGACTTCCCGCATGGGCGCATGATCATCCCTATCTTGCCTTTGGTCTACGTCGCGGGGCTTGCAGGACTCGCGACTCTTCTCGGTCGACTCTCTACTTCGGCCATCCGGTCGGGCGTGATCGCCGCGGCCGTGCTCACGCTAGGCGCGGTGTCGCTGTTCCACGCGTCGCTCGAACTCGCTGGACCCGTCGAGCATGAACGACAGGCCCAGCGAGGACGCGAAGTGCTGGGAAGGTGGCTGTCCGACAACACGCCCCCGGACTACACCATCGCCGCCTTCGCCGTAGGAGCCATCGGGTACTACGGCGAGCGAGATGTCCTCGATCTGCTCGGCCTGAACGATGTTGTCATCGCGCACTCCGATGTGCCGGACTTCGGCACCGGGCTCGCCGGCCACGAGAAGTACAACATCGACTACGTCCTAGACAACGTCCTGCCTGAAATCATCATCACGAACGACGCCCAGCCGGGGCCGCTGACAACGGAGGCGTTCCGCGTGCTCGCCGCCGTCCCCTCACCTGTTGTAGCCCGCAACGCCCTGTTCGCCGACCTCCGCCTCTGGCAGCTGTACGACGTGCGGTCAGTCAAGATCGACGGCCTCTGGTTTAACTTCCTTCAGCGCAAGGATACGCTCTCGGCCCTCGTGGAGCGCTAGCCTCGCCCGTGTGCAACCCGGCACCCCCCACCCCTTGGGGCTGGTGTAGGGGCGCCTCTTGACGCGCCCGAGGACCTGCGCCGTGCCGCTCGGGCGTTGTGCCGTGGCCCGCTGCCGGGCCGTTCGGGGCCTGCGGCCCCGCCGCCACTACCGGCCCGGCCAGAAGAAGCGCAGCTACTGCCAAAGGCAGTAGCCATTCTTTCCAAGCGACTGCATCACAGCAGTCGCCATGCGCCCGCCCCCGAGGGGTACGGCCCCTCGTCCCGAATCGCTCCTGTATCCAGAAGAAGCGAAGCTTCTTCCAAGCTACCGCCCTACGGCGGTAGCCATCCTGAGCTTGTCGAAGGATTCCAAGCTACTGCCTCTGGCATTCGTCGTGCGCCCGCCCCGCAGGGCCAGCCAGAAGAACGCGCAAGCTACCGCCGCCGCGATGTAGGGGCGCATGGCCATGCGCCCGCCCCGCAGGGCCGGCCAGAAGAACGCGCAAGCTACTGCCTTTGCAGTAGCCATCCTGAGCTTGTCGAAGGATTCCAAGCTACTGGCTGTGCCAGTAGCCGTGCGCCCACGGCGTTACCCGCGTTCCATCCTGAGCTTGTCGAAGGATTCCAAGCTACTGGCTGTGCCAGTAGCCGAACGCCCTGCCGCAACTATCGGCCACCGGTTCGGGCCTATAGACCGCAGTTCGGCAGGCTATCGGCCAAGTGACGTTTGATGGGCATTACCGTGTGCAGGCTACGCCAACCTGACGGCCCGCGTCGCTCATCGCGCATTATGCGACGTGTGGCGTTCCTCGTTTCGGCGGCGCGCAAAATGACGCCGCGCGCGCACCCTAGCTGACGAGAGGGCTGCTAAGACGCGCTGGTGGTACACTCGGCGGTGATGGGCGCGAAATGGGGGCCACCATAGTGGCTACTGAGACCCACCGTGAAGAAGTCTTGAACGTGTTGCTCGCTCAGCTACTGCATGAGCGAGGCATCGCCTCGGCCCCTGAACAAATCCTGCAGACAACAGCCCGTCAGAGGCGGATGCCGGATGTGATTGTGACCTTCCATGGCCTCAGAACAGTAGTGGAGGGAAAGGTTGACGACCATCCAGGTGCCGCAAAAGAGGTTCGGGCGAATGCTGCTCAACGCGTGGAAGAAGGCGTAAGTCATCTCGCCGTTGCGCTCCTATATCCTAAAGAGTTGCGAAAGACCCCATTCAAGGATCTGAAAAGGGGGCTTGAGGTAGCGCCTCTCCGAATCGCGGTGTTCAGCGAGAGCGGTGACACGGGCTGGGTGGAAGGCAACTTGGAGCACCTTTCCCAGCTACTGCGGCGTACGTATGAACAACTCGTGGAAGAGGATGTGGTGGCCCGTGCTGTCGAGGTGCTTAGTCAGGCGGTAGAAGGATTCGCCCGCGCAGTTCTGCCCGAGCCGGGTAGCGTCGAACGTGCTGCCCAAGCTTTGGGCATGGCTGGAGAAACTACTGGGGACGCGACACCGAAGCGGAGACGTCGCCGTGGCTAGGTCCGGCTTGAACCTTAGTGCGCGACAAGAGCACGCGGTTGCGAGAATCGCGGGGCTGACAGTAGTCAACGCCATGGCCTTCCAAGAAATACTCTCCATCCACAACTCACAAGTTCAGACCGTAAGAAAGACGCTCCGTGGTGGCGACGTGATAACGGCGTTCGCCGACCACTGGCAGTTTATTCTCACCGACATAAATTACGTCCCTATCTTCCGTGTCGCGCGAAATGTGCTACTTGGCCTCTCATCTGGCCCGGATGTTAACGCAGCGCTGAGAGACTTGGCGAAGGCCGCTCTCTACATCGTCGGACAGCGCGCGGCTCTGCGCCATGACTTGATGGGTCGAATTTATCACCAGCTGCTGGAAGAAGCGAAGTACCTGGGGACTTACTACACCTCTGTGCCAGCAGCGACTCTACTATTGAAGCTTGCTCTTGATCCTGAGTCGTGGCCAGTCGATTGGTCAGACCTGGAGGAGATGAGCGACGATTTCCGCGTTGTCGACTTCGCCTGTGGTACGGGCACGTTGCTCATGGCGGCAGCAGAAGCCCTGGCCGACAACTACGTTCGAGAGTGCGGAAGCAGCGGTGACGAACCCAAGTTGAGCGATCTGCACCAAGTCTTAATTGAGGACGTCATATATGGCTATGATGTGCTTCCGTCAGCGCTGCACCTAACTGCATCAACCCTCGCTATAAGGGCACCCGAGGTATCGTTCCACGGTATGCGGCTTTACAGCATGCCGCACGGCGGTACGCATAAGAGATTGGGAAGTATCGAATTTCTTCGAGACCGCGACGTTGCAATCAGTGTTGATCTCTTCGGCCTTGCAGAAGCTACCGAACAAGTGACGGGGGCAGGCGACGTACAGCGACAGACTGCTTCAGCCCCAGACATCGATCTTTGCGTGATGAACCCCCCGTTCACTCGTAGTGTAGGCGGGAACCTGCTATTTGGTTCGTTGCCTGCCGCCGAGCGCGCTCCGATGCAAAAGGAACTTTCGCGGCTGCTGAAAGTTCCAGGTGTTTTGGCAAGCGCAACAGCCGGGCTTGGCTCTGTGTTCGTCGCCATTGGCGATAAGTACTTGAAGGAAGGTGGCCGCATGGCCCTGGTGTTGCCCAAAGCACTACTCAGCGGCGTAGCCTGGGGCAAGACGCGTGCGCTATTTGGTCTACGATATCGCCTAGAGTACCTGATATGCAGCCACGACCCCGAGCGGTGGAACTTCTCGGATAACACCAGCCTCAGTGAGGTGCTGGTCATAGGGCGAAAAGTTGACGATGGCGAGGCGGACGCGAAAGTGGTCTGCGTCAATCTGTGGAAGAACCCGACAACGGCGTTCGAAGCGCTGGCGATTGCGCAAGCACTAAGCGAGGGCACCGCTCCCGACATAACTGGCGGCCAAGGTGCACTTGAAATACGAGTTGGTGACAGGAAACTTGGCGAAGCCGTCCGCGCTGACTGGGTGACACTGAAGGAAAACCTGTGGATGCCGCCCTGCGCGTTCGCGCAAGCTGAACTAGTTCGCGCTGCCAGCCAACTCGAGGTCGGGACTGTGACCCTGCCCGGCCAAGGCACAGTCGGAAACGTTCCGCTCGTACCTCTGAAGGGGCTCGGCGTCCTAGGTCCTGACCGTCGCGATATTCACGACGGGTTCAATCTAGCAAACGGCAAGACTACCTATCCTGCGCTATGGGGACACGATGCAACGGCTGTCACGACGATGGCGGCAGAGCCAAATAGCTATTTGGCTCCTCTGGCGAAAGCGAAGGAAGGTCGGCCGCTGCGTAAGGTCACCGTTCTCTGGCCGCGGGCTGGTCGGATTCTCTTGGCTGAGAGGCTTTGGCTTAAAACACAGCGCGCTGCTGCTGTGCGAATGAAGCAAAAAGTCCTGTCAAACGTCTGGTGGCCACTATCTCTCCATGCCGACTCCGCAGCCGCTGAAAAATCTCTCGTCTTGTGGTGGAACTCGACACTCGGCCTCTTGGTTATGCTCGCGCATAGGGAGGAGACGCGGGGAGCGTGGATTGACTTCAAGAAGCCCGTGCTGGAGGACATGCCTGTTCTCGATGTTGTGTCGTTGTCCCCAAAGCAGCGCGATGCGCTTGCGAAGGCTTACGATAACGTCTGTAAAGGGGCTCTGCTTCCGTTCCCAGAAATGCATCTGGACCCGGTACGTAAGGCTGCGGACGATGCGATTTCGGCTGCGCTAGGACTGCCGGATCTAAGCCCGCTGCGCGAAATGCTTGCGCGGGAGCCGGTCGTATGCCTAGAGCCGCTCACCTAAGCGTATTTGGTTTTGACAGCTGTGCCTTTTTATTGTATAGTGTAGTCAACATATCTGCTCGCGCCCGCCGGAAGGCTATCGACCGTCCGCGCGGGCTTGTTTATCTATGGACAACGTCACCTTCCGCCGGAGGAACCGGCTAAAGAAGCACTTCGTCATCACGTCGAACGTCCTACTGTTCGGCTACTCCCATGTTTCCGACAGCGCGAAAGTAACCTACCAAGTCATCGACAGCTTCGACTGGCAGGACGGCCAGGGGCTCCGCAAAGGCTTCGCGTACCCCTCCGTGGAAACGCTCGCATCCATACGCTCTGTAACCGACCGAACCATCCAGCGGCACATCGAGGAACTCGTAGAGACTGCTCTCCTGACCAAGGAGGAGCGACCGGGCTACACCAACTTGCTCTACATCGAAGACGTGAGCGACGACGAGGCCCACCGCTATGAGGAACGCTTCGCCAGGGGTGACAATAATGTCACCCGCAGAAAGACAAAAATGTCACCCGAAGAAAGACAAAGAGAAGAAAGACTAAATGACGTTGTTCAGAACGTAACGTTTTCAAGTAAGAAACATCAGGCCCCGTCGGACGACGAACGTGAAGGCCTGGTACACGAGATGCTCTCGGTCCTGCAGGACACCGAGAGCGAAAGCTACTACAGACGCCTCGCAGCGACCGTCCCGAAAGACACCATCTTCGAGACGCTCAGTCTCGTGAAGCGAGCCGTACACGAAGGAAAGATTCGAAAGTCGCGTGGAGCTCTATTCGTTGCCATCGTAAAACGGACATGCGCTGACCGGGGCCTGCCGCTCCAGCCCCGACCGGCGGCGTTCCAGGGCGTCAGACTGTAAGGCGGCCTATACGGCCTGTCCTGGTTGACTCCTGCGTATTCGTTTGGCCAGACGAGGTCTGCAAGGATGGGTGACAAGCCAACCTTCGTCCAGTAAGCAGAGAGCATATCTGTCCCTAATTCCCGCTAGCATGCTCTACGATCCCGCACTATAGTGATGGTAGATTAGCTAACGAATTGACAAGGTCGCTGATGGCCAATAGCAACTCCGCTCTAGAAGCTCTCCAATTGCCGAATGGTGCACGGTTCTTCAAGTGCGCCCTACAGGTGAACCCATTCGACTACCTAGCCACTCACGGCCGCTCTAGTAGCTTCACTGACGAGGGAACCTACAACGAGGCGATAATCGAGGCGTGCAAGCGAAACAGCGTAGAAGTAATCGCTATTACCGATCATCATCGAGTCAAGACAGCCCTTAGCCTCACTGAGGCAGCCAAGGACGCCGGGCTACGCGTGTATCCCGGCTTTGAAGCGACTACTAAGGATGGCGTCCACTTCCTGTGCCTTTTCGATCCAGACGTCCCGCTGGACCTCGAGAGAGTACTTGGAGCCTGCGGAATATACGATGAATCCCCCAGGTCGGTAACGTCTAGCTTAGACGTTACCGAACTCCTCGAGAAGTGTAAGGAATGGGGCGGCCTCTGCATTGCCGCCCACGTTGTGAGTAAAAGCGGCCTCCTAGCGGAACTGAGCGGACAACCGCGTGTCAATGCCTGGCGTCATGAAAACCTCTTGGCGGTCTCCTTACCTGGACCTGTTGCCGAGGCCCCTGAACAGTTCCGCGGAATCCTTGCCGGCAAGGATCCACAGTACAAACGTGACTACCCCGTTGCCGTGATCAATGCATCTGACGTTTCATCCCCTGAAGACTTCGATAACCCCGGCACCTCCTGCTACATCAAGATGACATCTGTCTCGATCGACGGACTGCGGCTAGCCTTCCTCGATCCGGACTCCCGCATTCGCTTGTCAACTGATCCAGAAACGGAAGACCACAGCGTGTTGCTCTCGATTACCTGGCAAGGAGGGTTCCTCGATCAGTGTGCAATCCATTTCAACGAGAACCTCAATGTTTTGATTGGTGGTCGTGGCACAGGTAAGTCGACGATCATCGAGAGTCTGAGGGCGACGCTCGGCCTCGAACCGCTAGGCGACGAAGCGACCAAATTGCACGAAGACATTGTCCAGAAGGTCCTGCGCAGCGGCACTAAGATCTCGTTGGCAGTGCGCTCCTATCATCCGTCGGAGAAGACTTACCTAATCGAGCGCTCCATACCCAACCCACCGGTCGTCAGAGATGAGGAGGGTAACGTCCTCCCTCTCCGTCCGCAGGACATTCTGCCAGGTCTAGAAGTTTACGGGCAGCACGAACTGTCAGAGCTTGCCAAGAGCCCGCCTAAATTGACTCGTCTCCTGCATCGGTTTCTGGACCACGACCCAGCAATCGATCGACGCAAAGCTGATGTCAAGATGCGCCTCGAGCAATCGAGAATCAGGATTCTACTAATCGACCGAGAGCAGGCTGAGATCGTAGATCGACTAGCCGCGCTTCCTGGCCTAGAAGAGATATTAGAGCGTTTCCGCGAACTTGGAGTCGAGGAGCGTCTCAAGGATCGAAACCTGCTGATTCGCGAGGAGCGTGTTCTCAAGATTCTGAGTGAACGCCTTGAGCCGTCTACCGAAGCACTAGAGCTCCTTGAGACCCTGACTCCCGTTGACAGCGCGTTTCTATCCGACAAGGCTCTTGCTGACCTCCCAGCACGAGATCTGCTTTCAGAAGCCACGGATATACTCGACGCGTTCGAGGAAGACGTCCGTAAGGCATCTGGTCTGATTCGACAAGCACTTGAACGTGCCACGACAGAAATAAAGAGTCTACGTACGCGCTGGACTGTCAGGAAGACCGCGGCACAGGAAGCCTACGAAGCCGTTCTTCGCGAACTCCAGACCGCCAACGTGGACGGAGAAGAATACGTCAGGCTACGCACGCAGATAGAAGAACTTCGT
Source organism: Chloroflexota bacterium (assembly GCA_022562155.1). Classification (GTDB taxonomy): domain Bacteria; phylum Chloroflexota; class Dehalococcoidia; order DSTF01; family RBG-16-68-14; genus SZUA-185. The sequence goes on along the minus strand of JADFPV010000005.1, from coordinate 29,376 downwards.
CCTCTCCGCGAATCAGAGGACAGATTCACGCGCGAGCGTCGCGAGCTCCAAGAGAGCCGACGAGGCTTAGTCGCCGACTGGGAAAGCCTCAAGGGCGAGGAGTTTCAACGCCTCGACAAGGCTGCGAACAGAGTCTCCAGTCAACTTGTACCCAGGGTCCGGGTCAATGTTCAATTCGGAAAGGACCGGGAGCCGCTGATTAGTCTTCTCCGAGAGCACGTGGGCGGCCGGGTATCCGAGGCTATGAGCATCCTGCGCGATGCGAAGGACGTTTCGTTATCCGAATTTGCCGACGCGTGTCGTCAGGGCCAAACCACGCTGGTGGACAAGTACAAAATAGCACCGGCACAGGCTGAACGCCTTTCGGGGGCGTCGGCCGAGGCCTGCATGCTAATCGAAGAACTCGAGCTCCCTCACACAACGAGCCCAGAGCTCAACACCGCTCACGATGACTCAGCCCCAGACTGGCATCCGTTAGATGAACTCTCTACAGGACAGAAGGCGACCGCTGTGCTTCTTCTCCTTCTCCTCGAATCCGAGGGCCCATTGATCATCGACCAGCCTGAGGACGACCTTGACAATCGTTTCATAACCGAAGGGGTGGTTCCTAGAATGCGCGACGAGAAGCGTCGTCGACAGTTCTTGTTTGCGACTCACAACGCCAACGTGCCAGTTCTCGGCGATGCTGAGTTGATAGTTGCGCTAGAGGCGACCGAGAGTCGGGCTGAAGTTCCTATCGGCCATCTCGGCTCGATCGACGTTCTCACGATCAGGGAAATCGTAGAAGACCTCTTGGAAGGTGGCCGAGAAGCCTTCGAGACCCGCCGTCGAAAGTACAACTTCTGACAATGCTCCGCTCCGAACTCCTCGAACTGATAACCAACGGCGAAAGTTCCGGCGTAGATTTCAAACGAGATGACATTCTGCCAGAACGCCTTGCCAGACTAGTAAGCTGTCTACTCAACTTCGAGGGTGGCCACATTCTTCTAGGGGTCGAAGACGACGGTACGCTTAGCGGTCTAACCCGCCCTCTGCCTGAGGCGGAGGAATGGGTGATGAACGTGTGTAGAGACCGTCTTCAGCCTCCTACCATACCGTACTGGGAAACGATCGAAATCGATGGCGAGGTTGTGGGAGTGATTACACTCCCTGCGGATGCACCCAACAAGCCTTACAAAGCTAGACAGGGCAGAGCCTGGACCCCATACATTAGAACAGGTACGACCTGTCGTGAAGTGACACGTGAAGAGGAGCAGCGCCTATACCAAGCGTCCGGTGTAGTCAGGCACGAAATCAGACCCGTCCCGGGCACTACCATCCAGGATCTCGACCTTCGGCGACTAACTGATTATTTCGCCGTTCTCCGCAGACAAGACCACCCAGCGACGACCGACTTACCAGCTTGGGAGCGCTTACTCTCCAACATCGACATCCTTCGGGAGGATAGAGGTCACTTCGTCGCCACGGTTGCGGGCCTCATTCTCTTCGGTCGCAACCCAGGACGGTTCCTCCCGCAGACAGGGATTACTGCCACGGCGTATAGCGGAGAGGGCAAGGATTATGACACGGTCGACGAAGAGACGATCCGCGGCCCTCTAGTTCCTTCGCTAACAGAAGACGGTGAAGTGTCAGAGCCCGGTGTCATAGATCGCGCCCTGGAGTTTGCACGCCGCAACATGGGCAGTAGCGCCCGAGTTGAGGAGGGTCGACGCCGTACCCGACCCAGTTACCCGATGGACGCGGTCCGTGAAGTCATCGTCAACGCGGTGGTTCACCGTGACTACACGATCGCTGTCACTGACGTAGAGCTCTCTATATACAGCAACAGGCTCGAGGTAGTCTCCCCTGGAAACCTGCCTAATACCGTCACCGTGCCTAAGATGAGAGTTGGATTCCGAGCTGCTCGTAATGAGCTTCTCAAGGACCTCCTTCGCGACTACGGCTACGTGGAGGGACGCGGAATGGGCATCCCATTCAAACTGATCCCTTCCATGCAAGAACACAACGGTAGTGAGCCCGACCTCATCGAAGAGGACGATCGATTCATTGTTCGGCTGCACAAGTAAATCGAAGTCGCCAACGGTTTGTGCGTGCCGAATCAACGTCCTCTCACAATCTGAGCCAACGCAGGTACGGCGCCCCATCCATTGAAGCCTCTCATGTCCGATAGCCACCGCCGAAGTTCCTTCCGGCGGACTAAAGTCTGTGTTAGTGTGTTGCTGGAAGCAAAGGCCCTCAGCCTCTGGAGGCTTAGGGCCAAGGCGAGCCGATTAGGGCATCTGGGGCTTCCATCAGACTCAGCAAGGGACGCATCTGCTTCCCAAGCAGAGGCCTGTCCTGAGCGCAGCCGAAGGGGTCGCGAGTTCGGCTCTCGTCTCCCGCTCCAGATTCAAATCTCGAACCACATAGGACGCTCTTCCACGGAGGCGGATGGCCTCCGACGGCGTTGCTCCTTACTCTGCAGCGAGACTATCAGACAGCGAACCAGCGAGCGCAGCCGGCCCGGGCGCGGAGCCAACCTCAATTCCACATCCGTACACCTTGACATGCTCGCACATTTGTACTACAATCCGACGTTATGGAGAGTAGGAATAGCTTATAGGAGTATCTGCTTATGCAATACAGGTTCTTTCTGCAAGACGAGACTCCATGCCACTCTGAGGAAGTGGGCCGGCGGGAGAGCACTGGAAGGCGGTGAGCCATGGCGAAATCCAAGAATGGCGCGACGGAACCAGGTAACAGCGTGAATCCCAAGAACGAAGCGGACGCAAAGACTAAGACTGCCGGCCAGGGTTCTGCAACGAAACCCAAGGAACCTGCGCAGCAGGTTCCCAGGAACGGTAAATCGAGGCAGGGCAAGGGCGGTGGTCCCAAGACTGCCGCCGGCAAGGTGGCCGTCAGCCGCAACGCCATCAAGCACGGTATTACGTCCCCCAGCCCCGTCATCCCCGGCATGGAGACCGAGGAGGCATGGCAGGCTCACCTGGATGGAATCATCGAAAGCGTCGCGCCGGAGGGCTACCTCGAGCGTGAGCTCGCTGAGCTTCTTGCCCTCCACCTCTGGCAGTTTCGACGGGTCAATCGCTACATTACAGCCGTAACAGCCATGCACGTTGCCTCTATGGAGGAGGATTTCATCAACAGCGCGATGTACCTCTACGGCGTTGAGGCGGTCTACGAGCAGGCCGACGGCAAACGGAATGACCTCCCTGATCCGACCCAGGAAGAGATGCAATTGCGTCGCGAGCGGCGGATGATCCCCGGCAAGATCGACCTCGATACGGTCATGCGCTACCAAGGTCATCTCCAGCGCCTCTGGCAGGGCACGTTACACGAGCTCGAAGCGCTTCAGGCCCGGCGGCTCGGCCAGGCCTCACCCCTCGCCCGTATTGACCACAATGCATCTCCGGCGTATCGCAACACCAGCAGGCCCCAGATCTCCGATGTCCTCCCCAACTCCGCGTGAGAGGCCAACTCGCCGAACGACATCGGGGCGTCATGTAGGGGCGCATGGCCATGCGCCCGCCCCGCAGGGCAAACTACTGCCTCAGCCAGAAGAACGCTTCGCGTTCTTCCAAGCTACTGGCGCAGCCAGTAGCCGTGTGCCCACGAAACTACTCATCAGCGTATACAGAAAAGGGACGATTCTGCAAAACAAACTTCGCAGCCCTCCACCCTCACGCTTGCCCGCTTCAGGGCCGCCCTCATTAGCCTGTAGCCAGCTACTGCCTGCGGCAGTAGCCGATTACACTGCCCACATGACCGGCAAGCGCATCCACGTTCGATCCACGAAGTACGACGGCTCGCCTCATTGGGAGTTCGACTCCTGGCTGGTCCGCGAGGAAGGCCCCCTTCTCGTCACGAGCAACCACGCCGGCCAGGAACTGAAGAACTGGAAAGGCTCCTGGCGGACGCCATGGGACACGCTGAATCACTTCTGGTCGGACCGCTGGTACAACGTCATGCTTCTTGAGAAGCCCAACCGCAAGGGGCTTGAAGGCTTCTACTGCAACGTCACCACGCCAGCCGAGTACGATGGAACCAGCGTGCGTTATGTAGACCTAGACCTCGATCTGCGCGTCTCTGCCCAAGGGAAGCTTGAGGTACTCGACGAGGATGAGTTTCTGGATAACAGCAAGCGCATGGGCTATTCTCCAGACGTGATCGAACACGCCCGTAACGCCTTGGACGAACTCGTCCGGCTGGCGGCGGCTGCGGAGGGCCCCTTCGCCGTCCTTGCAAGAGCTCCATCAGAGTCGCCGTGATTAAAGACGACATCAGCGTTATGGTTCAGGAAGCAGCCGCCCGTGCCCAAAAGGCCGGCGATCTGCCCGAGATCGCGCTGCCCGAGACCATCATCGAACGCCCACAACGAGCGGAGCACGGCGACTATGCCACCAGCCTCCCGCTCCAACTCGCGCGGGCCGCCCAGGCCAAGCCGCTCGATCTCGGAGCGACCTTGATTAAGCATATGCCGGAGTCTGCTGCCGTCGAACGCTTAGAAGTAGTGCCGCCGGGCTTCGTCAACTTCCATCTCAGCCCTGCCTGGCTTGCAAGCCAAGTAGACGAAATTCTCGAAGCGGGTCCAGCGTTTGCCGAAGTGTCTGTCGGGAACGGCGAGAAGGTCCAGGTCGAATTCGTCAGCGCGAATCCCACCGGCCCGCTCCATGCGGGTAACGGCCGATGGGCTGCGCTCGGCAGCACACTCGCACGGGTGCTCCGCGTCGCCGGCTACAACGTCCAGACGGAGTACTACTTCAACGACGCGGGTACGCAGATCGATGTCTTCGCAAGAACGCTCTATGCGCGCTATCAGCAGCTCTTCGGCCGCGACGTACCCGTGCCTGAGGATGGATACGTCGGCTCCTACATGGTCGACCTCGCCGGACAGGCGCGCGAAAAGTTCGGGGATACGATGCTCAGCCCGGAGGGCGAGCCTCCACCTGACCAGCTTGGCCGCTACGGCATGGAGCAAGTCATGGACTGGATCCGCCGTGACCTCAGCAGCCTTGGCGTCGAGTACGACAACTGGTATCGCGAGCAGACCGTGTACGACTCAGGCTACTTCGACAAGGTCATGAGCCTGCTCCGCGAGAAGGACCTGGTGACCGAACGCGAGGGCGCTGTTTGGTTCGCCACCAGCAAACTGGAGGCGGACAAGGACGAAGTCCTAGTCCGATCAAGCGGGCTCCCGACGTATCTCGCTACTGACGTCGGGTATCACTACGACAAATTCATCGTTCGTGGCTTCGACCGCGTGATCGACATCTGGGGAGCCGACCACCAGGGCCACGTCCGCCCCCTGCAGCTTGCCACCCAGGCGATGGGCATCGAGGAAGGACGCCTAGACATCATCATCGGCCAACTGGTCACGCTACGCCGCGGCGACGAGACGCTGAAACTTTCGAAGCGCAGCGGCGACATCGTCACGCTACGCGAAGTGATCGACGAGGTTGGTAAGGACGCGTGCCTCTTTTTCTTTCTCTCCCGCTCCGCTGACGCGACGATCGACTTCGATCTCGACCTCGCGAAGCAACAGAGTTCAGAGAACCCCGTCTACTACGTCCAGTACGCCCACGCCCGCATCGCCGGCATCCTCACAACGGCCGGCGAACGGCTGCCCGAAACTGAGGACGGCGACACCGCTCTCCTCACGCACGAAGCCGAACTCGCGCTCATCCGTAAGATGCTCCACCTGCCGGAACTGGTCGAGGTGATGGCCCGCACGCTAGAACCACACCACCTCCCCCACTACGCGCAGGACCTCGCAACGACGTTCCACGACTTCTACGAGAAGTGCCGCGTCGTCGACGAGGACAACGTCGATCTGTCGCGCGCTCGCCTCAAGCTCGTCGCGGCAGCCCAATCCGTGCTCGCGACGACACTCGGCCTCATGGGCATGGACGCCCCGGACCGCATGTAGCGGCACTCCCCTTATGGTTGTGACGAAAGATGTTCCTGTCGGCGTATCCGGGCGCTCCGCGACCGAAGTAGCCCGTGCAGTCGCGCTCGAAGCAGGTGATCTCGCCCTCTCTCGCTTCCGCCAGCCTCAGGAGATCACCGTAAAGGGCCGCGGCGACCTCCTCACCGAGTCGGATCTCGCCGTGGAGAAGCTGTTCCATGAAGCGCTCGCAGCCGAGTTTCCAGACCACAAGATCCTATCTGAGGAGACTGCAAGCGATACAGGACTAGACGGCTGGGTGTGGGTAATCGACCCGATCGACGGCACGCGGAACTTCGTGAGCGGCATCCCGGTCTTCTGCGTGAACGTCGCGTTGTGCCAGGAAGGTGCTCCCGTCATCGCCGTCACGCACGACCCCAACCACGGCGAAAGTTTCTGGGCGGAGCGAGGTGGCGGCGCCTGGCTCAACGACACACCGATCCGCGCGTCCTCCGCGCCGACCGTCGCGGCGTCGGTACTGGGCGTCGACCTCGGCTATCACGACGAACGCGGTCGCGCTCAGCTCAAGCTCCTCCATCAGCTCTTCCCCGGCGTGCAGAGCTTTCGCATCCCCGGCAGCGCCGCGTTAGGCCTCGCCTACGCCGCCGCGGGCCGCTATGACCTGTTCCTCCACCACTACCTTTTTCCCTGGGACATCGCCGCGGGCATCCTGCTGGTCAAAGAGGCAGGCGGCGCGATCACGGACCACCTGGGTGGTAGTGTCGAGGTGCGCTCACGCACCGTCCTCTGCGGCAGCTCCGCCGCACACAACGACTTCCTGAACTGGCAGAGAGAGCATGCGGGTGAACTGGATCTTCCGGCGAGCGGCACGGACTGACGTGAGGCGGCTGCCTGCCGGAGCGCTGCTATTCATGGCCGTATTGGTGCTGGGCTGCTCATCCGGCGGTGACGGTGGCCCTCCTTCGACGCCGGACCCTACGGAAGACTTCGAGCAACTGATCGCTACGGCCGGTTCCGCGGAGGGGGTGCTGCGCACTTGGGTGCAGGAGCACCTAAGCCAGGGCTTCGTGCCTCGCTGCGAGGATGCGCAACGCCCCGATGACGTCGGCAGGCAATGCGCGCGCCTTCACAGCGAACGCGACGGCAGGATCGCCTATCAGCTCGGCCCTACGTTCAGCGAATTAACGCGTCTCTTCATCCTCGAACTGGACAACGGCGTCTGGACAATCCTCGTCGAAGAGATCTACAGCGGCGAACTGACCAGCATTCCCTGGCCGCTCGCGGTCGGCGCCGATGTACTTGTTGCCGTAGATAGCGAGTGTTTACAAGTTCGCGATCAGCCGGGGCTGGCCGCGGTTCCCATCGATTGCCTAGATGATGGGACGCCGGTCACAATCAACGCCGGCCCTACGGACAGGGATGGCCTCACTTGGTGGCGGCTAGCTGCGTTGGGCTGGGTCGCCGGAAACTGGCTCCGCTATCCGGCCGAGTAGGTGCGCGACAGGGTCGCGCGGGCTACTTCGCGGGCAGCGACATCGCGAAGTCGACGCCGCGCTGCACCCAAGCCTCCAAGTCTTTATCGCTCTTCAGCCCCGCCGGTTCGACGAAGACGAAGCCTTTCATGGGGCGGCCCGTGAAGTCCATCATCTGAGCGTGAGGCCGGCCGACCGCGTCATCGTAGGCGGCAGGCCCAACGCGCACCATAAGCCTTTCGTTCTCCACACCGCACGCCATGTGGCCGCGAACCATAAACGTTAGCCCGCCGAACATCTTCCTCTCTGCGACGTTGCGTTTCTTGGCGAGCACGCCCCGCACGCGGCCAACCAGCTGTTCATCATAGGGCATCGTCGTCCTCCGGCTGTTCTTTCGCGCTCACTGCTTCCATGAGCCAGCCCTGCACTAGCTCGAACAACTCTTCGGCGCACGAGCGCAGCGAATGTCCAGCGCCTTCGAACAGCTCCAATCGCTTTGGCTCCCCGGCCCGGGAGTAGATGTCGCGGCTCGCTTGGACATCCAGAAGTTTGTCGGCTGTGCCGTGAGCGAGCAGGAGCGATCGCGGCGCCAGGCGTTCGACAGTCCGGGTGCCGTAGACCTGTGGTGACAACGCGGCAACGGCTACGACGAGTTCAGACAGTTCCCCTGCCTTGATCGCGACCGCCGCGCCGAAGCTATGTCCGACGAGGGCAATCCGCTGCGCTCCGATACCTTTGAGAAACGACACGCCGCCCAGCACGTCGAGCACGCACTCCTCGAACTGGTTCGGTTTTCGATAGTGCAACCGGAGACCGGTCATGCCGCCGGGTCCTCGTAGCTCCTGAGCAAGTTTGGGGTAGAGACCATCGGCGGGGCCGTCGAGTCCACCCAGAGCACCGCCCACATAGATCGCCGCTCCCGGCTGGCCTTCGCAGGGGTGCATAATGCCCGTGATCTCACCTCGAGAGCTGTTGATGCTGACGTCGATCGCGCCGTCGGGGCGCTCCTTCCCGGCGACACCGAGGATCGATAGCTCCAGATCGCCGCTGAGGTCGTCGGCGCCGTTGGAGTGGGCGGCCATGGCAGGAGCTATTCGGAGGTTGTGTGCCGCTCGACGAAGCGGCGCATGCGCTTCGCCGCTTCGACGAGGTCGTCGTAGTCGGCCGCGTAGCAGATGCGCACGTGGCCGACACCAAACTGGCCGAAGGCGGAGCCGGGAACGACGGCCACCTTCTCTTCCATCAGCAGCGTCTCTGAGAACGTCTCGTCGGACATACCGGTGATGCTCACCGAAGGGAAGCAGTAGAACGCGCCGCGCGGCTCGAAGCAGGTGAGTCCCATATCGTTGAGTTCCTTCACCATCATCTTCCGGCGGCGGTCGTACTCCTTGACCATGCCGCGGACATCTTCTTCGCCGTTACGCATCGCTTCCAGGCCGGCGTACTGCGCTGCTGTCGGAGCGGACATCGTGATGTACTGATGAACGCGCATCATCGCTTCCGTCAGGTCGACCCGGCCGCACGTGTAACCAACGCGCCAGCCTGTCATCGCATAGGCCTTGGAGAAGCCGCCCATTAGCAGTGTGCGGTCTTTCATATCGGGGAGCGATGAAAAGCAGGTGTGCTCGGTGCCATAGACCAGCCGGTCATATATCTCATCGGAGATCACGAACAAATTATGCCGTTTCGCCACATCCGCGACGGCGAGGAGGTCCTTCCTTTCCATGATGGCTCCAGTCGGGTTGCAGGGATAGCCAAAGAAGATCGCTTTGGTCTTGGGCGTGATCAGCTCTTCAATGTCTTCGGCCTTCATCTTGAAATCGTTGGCCGGCGTAGTGGGTACCGGCACATAGGTGCCGCCTGCGAGCAACACCGTCGGTAGGTACGCGACGTAGCTAGGGTCCGGTCCGATTACTTCGTCGCCTCGATCGACGATGGCCAGCATGGCAAGATTGATCGCCTCGCTCACGCCGGTCGTAATGATGATCTCAGTCGAGGGGTCGTACTCAACGCCATAGCGCTTGTGGAGGTGGGTCGAGATGAGCTGGCGCAGTTCTGGAAGCCCGTAGTTCGACGTGTAGTGTGTAAAACCTTCGTCGATCGACTTCACAGCGGCGGCGCTAATGGCCGGCGGCGTCACGAAGTCCGGCTCGCCCACGCCGAGCGAGATGATGTCATCCGTGTTCGCGATCAGGTCGAAGAATCTGCGGATACCAGAGGCCGGAAGCGCCTGGACATGCTGTGAAATAGCGCCTCTGTGTGTGAGATGTTCCTGCTCAGTCATTCTGTCAAGTCCCCTGACCATGCATCGTCATTTGGCTCATAGTACAGCAGCAGTCGCCTACGGTCGCTTAGCTTCACGACGAACCCGAGCCGATCTTCCTCGCGCCACTCTTTCTCGATTTCCACCACGTCCACCCGCTCGCCATCCAGCTCCACCCACTCTGGCCGCTCGGGGTAGCGGTGGCCTGCATAACAGCCGACGTTGAGCCGGCCGGCAGATTCGTCGGCCGCCCCACGATCACTCATGGCCTTAGCCCGGCGGCCGCTCCGTGTGCCACGACGTCGCCTGTTCGTAAGCGTAGGCGGTGCGAAGGATGGAGGCTTCGTCGAACGGCTTCGCCAGTAGCTGGATGCCGACGGGCAGCAGCTGACCGTCTTGCTCGACGAACCCCGCCGGCAGCGACATGCCCGGGATGCCGGCGATGTTGGTCGGCAGGGTGAATACGTCGCTCAGGTACATCTCAAACGGGTCGTCCGTTTTCTCACCCAGACGAAACGCCGGAGTTGGCGAAACGAGTCCGAACAAGACATCGAAGCGCTCGAAGGCCTCGTCGAACTCTTGTCTGATTAACGTGCGCACCTTGAGCGCCTTCAGGTAGTACGCGTCGTAGTAGCCGGTGGAGAGTGTGTAGGTTCCGAGCATGATCCGGCGCTTGACCTCGTCGCCGAAGCCGTGCTGGCGCGTCCCGTCCATGTTCGCCCACATGCTGTCGCCATCCTGATACGAGTAGCCGTACTTCACGCCGTCGTATCTAGCAAGGTTCGCGGACGCCTCGCTGGGCGCGATGATGTAGTAGCAGGCCAGCGCGTACTTCGTGTTCGGTAGCGAAACACCACGTTCGATCGACGCGCCCAGGCTTTCCAGCTCAGCGAGTGCCGCCTCGGCGACGCCGCGGACGCCCGCGTCGAGGTCGTCCGGCAGGTACTCGTCGACGACGCCAACCCGCAGGCCCTTGATGTCGCCCGTCAGCGCCTCGGTGAAGTCCGGAACATCCATCTCCACCGACGTTGCGTCGCGTTCGTCGTGTCCGGATATCACGTTCAGCATGAGCGCACAGTCGCGCACGTCCTTCGTGATTGGTCCGATCTGGTCGAGCGAGCTGCCGAAGGCCACCAGCCCGTAGCGGCTCACTCGGCCATACGTCGGCTTCAAGCCAACAACGCCGCAAAGAGACGCGGGCTGGCGGATGCTCCCGCCGGTGTCGGAGCCGAGGGCGATGATCGCCTCGTCGGCCGCGATCGCCGCGGCTGACCCGCCGGACGACCCGCCGGGCACGCGGTCGAGCGCCCATGGGTTGTGAGTCGGCTTGAAGGCTGAGTGTTCGACGGACGAGCCCATCGCGAATTCGTCCATGTTCGTCTTGCCGATGAGCACCGCCCCGGCGTCCCGAAGCCTGCTAATGACGTGTCCATCGTAGGGCGGGACGAACGTCTCAAGCATCCGCGAACCGCACGTCGTACGAATTCCCTTGGTGCACATGTTGTCTTTGACCGACACGGGGACGCCGGTGAGAAGCCCCCCGCCACCGTTAGACAGCGACGTGTCCGCGTCCGCGGCCTGAGCGAGCGCTAGCTCGTCCGAAACGGTAAGGTACGCTCCCAGCCTGTCGTCGACCGCCGCGATCCGGTCGAGCACGGCCTGCGTCAGCTCAACTGAACTCACTTCTCGGTTGGAGAGTAGCTTTCGCGCCTCGTGTGCGGTCAGGCGATGTAGTTCGTCCGCCATGCTTGTCTACTCGTCCAGCACCGCGCGGACGCGGAAGGCCCCGTCTTCTTGCAGGGGCGCGTTCGCGAGCACGTCATCCTGGGAAAGAGAGTCCTTGACTACGTCCTTGCGCATGACGTTGTTCAGCGGCAGCGGGTATGGCGTCGGCGGGACGTTCTCGGTGTCCAGCTCCTGGAGCGCGTCAAAGTGGCCCAGTATCTCAGACAGCTGCTCCTGGAACCTGGCCACCTCTTCCTCGGTCAAGCCGAGTCTAACCAGTTGCCCAAGGTGCGCTACTTCTTCCTTCGTCAGACTCAAGCTGGGTTCCTTACGACAGATACCGATCTGCGAACGTTAAGGCTGAATATGACAATCCTCTTAAGAATGGTTGGCTAGCTTCGGCGTAGGTTTGTACCACCATAACAGCATTGCTACTCTGAGAGCAGTGGGAGCTGCGAATAGCCTAATGCCAGAAGCTCCGTCAACTACAGCAGAGCAGGTCGCGCTAGGGAACCCGAGCTTTGTCTGGCGGACGGGACAGGATCGTCGATTGAACCTCATCCGCCGTTACGTCGATCTAGAAGGGGCCCGTGTGCTCGACATTGGCTGTGGAATCGGCACGTACGTTGAGAAACTGAGCGAGGTTTCTGGCGAGGTCTATGGCGTCGACATCGATGCCACGCGTGTCCAGAACGGCAAAGCGAAAGGTCTCTCGGTTGCGGTCAGTGAGCGCCTACCATTTGCGGACGGCAGCTTCGACGTTGTCCTGCTCAACGAGGTCATCGAGCATGTCCAAGATGACGCTGCGACGCTACAGGAGGCCTGTCGCGTCTTGCGGCCGGGCGGCCACGTAGTCATCTACGCGCCGAACCGGCTCTACCCGTTCGAGACGCACGGCGTCTACCTGGGAAAGCGCTACGTGTTCGGCAACATCCCGCTCGTAAATTACCTACCCAATGTTCTGCGTAGAAGGCTCGTCCCTCATGCGCGAGCCTACACATCGGGCGGTCTCCGTCGCATCTTTAGGGATCTCGATGCCGACCTCATCGTCCATACGCAGGTCTATCCGGGTTTCGACAACATTGCCGCCCGCAGCAAGGCGGTCGGCGGCCTGCTACGCGCGGTCTTCTACCGGCTGGAGAACAGCTTCATGCGCGCCTTCGGGCTGTCGCATTTCATCGTGTTAAGAACGCGGGGACAGTCGAATGGCTAACGGCGGCGCGTATTATCGTTACGCCGCATACCGGAGACGGCGTCGCAGCGGAAACGGCCACGGGATGCCTCGCTGGTTGCTAGGCCTGATCGTCCTCGGCGGGCTGTTTGCGATCTCGGTGGGAGTAGTAGCCGGCGTCGGCTACGGCGTCTATCGGAGCTACACGAACGATCTGGTTACCCCCGCCGAAGAGATCGCAAAGCTGCCGCTAGGCGGCGCCGAAATCCGCGACCGCAACGGCAACTTCCTGTACGAATTCTTCGACGATGTCACCGGCCTGCGCAAATACGTCCCCCATAATGAGATATCGCTCAACCTCATCGGCGCGACAATCGCGGCCGAGGACGCCAGTTTCATGGACAACCCCGGTGTCAATTTCAGCGGCCTAGTGGCCGCGGCGTTGGACAACTTCTCTCCATTCGGCGACTCGTCGGGCTTCCTGGAAGGCCGGGGCGGCAGCTCGATCACGCAGCAGCTAGTCAAGAACATCTACTTCACGCCAGAGGAGCGAACCGAACGCAGCATTGACCGCAAACTGAGAGAGACAGCCATCGCTGTAGAGCTAACGAGAGATTACAGCAAGGAGCAAATCCTCGAGTGGTATCTCAACCTCATCTCCTACGGCAACGTCTTCATCGGCGCGGAGGCCGCCGCCAACGGCTACTTCAATACGACGGCGGAGGACCTGACACTCCCGCAGGCCGCAATGCTGGCAGCTATCCCCTCCTGTCCAAGCTGCTACGACCCCATCAACGAACCTGAGGCGGCACTCGAGCAACGGAACGTCGTGCTGCGGCGAATGTACGAAGAGGCCTACATCACGCGTGACCTGATGATCGAGGCGCAGGCCGAGCCGCTCAGCGTCGAGCTGCAGCCGTTTCCTGTAGAAGCGCCCCACTTTGTCTTTAACGTCGTCCGGCCAGAGCTGGAGCGCCTCTTCGGCGAGGAAGCAGTACGGCGCGACGGGCTCATCGTCTACACGTCGATCGACCTCGAGTTCCAGAAGCAGGCGGAAGCCCACCTGGAGGAATGGATCACCACGTTTGAGTACTCCGGCGGCCACAACGGCGCTGTTGTGGCGATCGACCCTAATACGGCCGAGATCATGGCCTACGTCGGCAGCCGCGACTACTTTCGCGATGACATCGACGGCCGTAACAACATGGCCGCGGCGTTGAACTCGCCCGGTTCGTCGTTCAAGCCGTTCACGTACCTCACCGCGTTCCTCGAGCTCGGCTGGGGAGCCGGCACGCTGATCCTCGACACGCCGTTCCCAGGAGAGTACTGGGACGGCGAACGCCCCCCCCGAAACCCCGGCACAGGCTTCCAAGGCCCGATTACGGTACGCAACGCACTCGGCAACTCGTTGAACATCCCGGCCGTCAAGGCGATCATGTACGCTGGCGTCGTTAACACGATCAACCAGGCGACCAAGATGGGCATCACCGGCCTGGAGCCAAGCCGCCTGGGGCCATCGATGACGATCGGCGGCGTCGACGTCAGGCTGATCGACATGGTGTACGGGTACACGGCGTTCCCGAACCTCGGCATCCTTAAGGGTGTCGAGAGTACGATCGTGCGGCCGGCAGGCGAACGCAACATCGAGCCGGTCTCTATCATTCGCGTTGAGAATCGCGATGGCGAGGTCATCTACCCGCTGATCGCCGGCGAGCCATCCGCCGACGGCCCGTATCTTCAGGAGCAACGGGTCGCGCCGGAAGCCGCGACGTACCTGATCAACAGCATCCTCTCAGACGGCTGCGCGCAAACGATCACGTTCGGTGGCTGCGGCGCGCTCAGCATCCCCGGCCGGCCGGCCGGCATTAAGACCGGTACGAGCGAGCCCTACTCAGACAGCTTCGCTATCGGCGATACGTGGGCGTTCGCCTACACGCCACAGCTGGTCGTCGGGACGTGGTTCGGCAACGCCGATAACAGCCCAATGACAGACATCAGCAGCACCAGCGTCTCCTGGCGCACTGTGCGCGACATCATAACCACGTACCACGAAGGCCTACCCGTCGAACAGTTCCGCCGACCACCTGGTCTGGTTGAAGCGGAACTCTGCGCCCCCTCGGGCATCGTTGCCACAGAGACCTGCCCGATAAAGAACCCACCAGACCTGTTCGTCGCAGAACGGCTTTCCGACGCGGACGACGACTGGTGGGTGGTAGCCCAGATCGATAGCCGAACGAACAAGCTGGCCAGCGAGTTCACACCTGCCGAATTCATCGAGGAGCGGCTCTACCTCCAGCTCCCCGAAGGGCTGGGCTCTTGGGAAACCAACCAGGCCTTGGAGTGGGCGGAGGAGCTAGGGGATGCCAGCTCAGACGAGGTCCCGACAGAGACGACGGACGTCCGCGACCTGCCGATGGCAATCACGTCGCCGATCAGGGCCGAACAAGTTTCCGGGGACGTGGTTATCGAGGGACGCGCCTTCTCAGAAAGCTTCATCTCGTACCGGCTGGAGTATCGCTACGACACGCTGGCGGGCGACTGGCAGCCGATCATCGAAGTCCAGAACTCTGTACCGGAGGGCGTGCTGGGCATCTGGAACACGGACGGCTTTTCGCTAGGCCTCTATACGCTCCGGCTGGTCATCAGTGACGAGGCTGCAGGCGAAAGCGAGCAGCGGGTGCAGGTGCTGCTTGTCGGCGTTGTCGAACCCGAACCTGACAACAGCCCCAAACCCGACCCGAAGGAGCCAGCGGACGACGACGGCTAGCTAGACGTTTCCTCGGATTCCAGGCCTTCCCGGCCTTCTTCTTCAGCACGCTCCTTCGCGGTCAGGAGTAGGCCTCTCGTCATGTCCTCCAGGTCTTCGATCTCTTCCGGCGAGAGTTCATCGATCCGCTGGAGATAGTAGTTAATGGTGTCGACGAGCTGCCGCTTCGGCTTACGCCAGGTGAGGATGAAGTACGAGCTGAAGGCCGCGATCACGCTACCAAAGAACAGCCCTACGCCGACCGCAGTGTAGATTGATCCGACAACCCGACCACCCACTGTGTCCACGCTGACGCCGCTATGGCCGACTGTAGTAAACGCTGAGACGGCCCACCAAAGCCCGACCCAGTAGCTGGTGACGTCCGCGTTGTCGCCCGTCCGTTCGAACAACCACACCGGGATCGGCACCAGGACCACTAGCACGCCAAGCACACCGATGAACCACAATACGGGCGTCTGCGTGCCAATGTCGATCAGGAATTGAAGGCCCTCGGCTACGGGCGTGGAAACGCCGCGCTCGATCATTGGCAGTCGTGCCCGCCGCGTGCGCACGCGAAGAACCCGGTCGCCCGGCTTCACTGTGCGAACCGGCCGGGCATCGCTGTGGCTCGGCTCGTCGCTCATCGCTACCTATCTTACTCCCGCGAGCCGCTTACTCCAATCTGGCATCGCCGTCCGCGATGGCCGCGTCCAAGTCCGCCGTCGCCGTAAATCTGGCGGCGGCACGTAGGAACTCACCCACATCGTCCGATTGTTGGAAAAGCGCGCGCAGCTTCGGGCCAGTTGGGTCGACCGAGCCTGGCGTTGTCGCATAGATGCCCCTCGCGGCGAAAAAGGCCTGATTGATGCGGCGGAACACCACACCCTGACCGACGAGCTCGAGCCTCCGCTCCTCCATCAGCGCCTCAGCGACTTCAATCTGACCCGCCGTCAGCAGCGATTCAACATCAAGGCGCAACTCTCGGAGGAACGCGTCGACGTCCACGTCCGGCGCCTCTCGCGGCGGTGGAAACAGCGATGTAATCTGCGCCGGCAAGGGATGCCTGTCAACGAACATCGCGGCGAGCGCATCACCAGCGATATCGGCCACAGTCTCGTTTAGGGTGCGCAGCGCAATGCTGTCGTAATAGTGCCCACCCAGCGGTTTGAAGAACAAATAATGGTGCACCCACTCGTGCGCGATCGTTGAGACGAGCGATCGGTAGTCGCCTCTAGGAGCGACGATGCTGGGGTAGGTCGCCGCGCCGGACAAGGACCCAACAAGCGCCGAAACGTCACCAGCCCTCTCCGTCTCCGCCTCACGCTCCACCGCCTCATCGAGCGACAGCCCGGGCCGTAGCGGCCTGCGATCAACTAGCTCGATCCTGTCGCGCGGCGAGATCGTCAGCGACCGCGGCGCCTCGTCGAACTCGACATCCACAGGTGGAAACACCCACCGCGCATTTGGGAACAGCGGCAGCGACGACTCCAGGCCCGTTCCCGCCAGGAGCGCCGTGAGACGCCCTTCGATGATCGCCTCGACATCATTCTCTAGCTCATCCCGCTGCTGGACCAAGCGTTGCAACTCGTCGGCATCCCCGGCGGAAAAGGAGCGCTCTAGTTCTTCGATGCGCTGTGCAACAAGCAAGAACTGTCCTAGCCGCTCGTCCTCCTGCGCTTCGGACAGTTCCCCGTTGATGAACTCACCGGTCAAGTACAGCCACTTGCCCGGTATATGCCTGATCTCCCAATAGACCACATTGAAGTCGTCCTCATCGGGTATCGAAATGGCTAGTGATATCGACCAGGCACCCAGCAGGCAGGCCGCAACCGTGAGCGACGCCAGTAGGCAGCCTCGGTCCCACAACTCCCGCCTCATATCGTGTTCAGGCTATCACCGGCCTTCTCAGCGCAGCAATACGCGGCCTTCTGGTATCATTGCGCCGTCAACAAGGCGGTGAAGCCTGACGGAGGTTACGATGCCCAGGCTCGGCTTCCATGAGTGCCTCAAGCGATTCTACTCGCGCATGTACCCGGACGTCGATATGGGGACCGTGTCCTTCCATGAAGGACTGCCCTTCTACGCCACGGGCAACCCTCATGCGATCACCGTCGGCAGGCGCATCTACTTCGCGGACGAGAAGTTCGACCCGTGCAGCGCCCAGGGCGTCGCCCTGATCGCCCACGAGCTGTTTCACATCAAGCAGGGCGCGGGCGGGCCCGGCGTTTGGTTTATTCGACCGTTCTACGTCCGGTACTTCATTCAGAAGGTCCTGAGCGGATGGACAAAAGGACGAAGGCATCCCCTTGAGATCCCAGCGTACGAACAGCAGGACCGCGTCGAGGCAGCCTACGCTGCCGCCTCAGGCTCCACAGGCGAGAGCGGGCCCTGCCAGTGCTCGGACGGCCAGCCTGGGGCGTTCCACCAAGCCTTCAGCGACGCGTTCTACGAGGCGCTGGCGAGGGCTAACGCCTAACCACAGTGGGCCGGTGGTGCAGTAGAATACCGGAGAAGTGCCAGCTCTACCGGACAATCCTGAAGCCTTACCTTTGCGTAGTGCGTGGAGCTTCCTGGAAGCTCACGGGCTCGCGGAGGAGGCTACCGCGATCAGGACGAGCACTGACCAGCTCGGTTCGTATACGTCCACGCTCAAGCGCGGAAAAGTGACGGACCTGCTGGCGAACAAGAACCTAATCGATGAATTCGTCTCTGACAAATGGCCCAATGGGGCAACGGATCCAGGTAGGCGTCTCATCCAGAGATATCTCAGCATTTATCAACGGTTCCTCTCCGGTTCGCCAGAGGAAGAAGAGATCGAGGAAGAGGATCTGGATGAAACGAGGTTCGCCTACGAAACCGACTTGCGCGACTACCTGGCAAGCAACCTCCGGCTAATAGAAGATGGACTGGAACCATGGGCAGCGCCTGATCATCCGGCGGTTGAGTTTCCTGTAGACGACCGGGGACGTCGAATCGATATCCTCGCTAAAGACCGAGACGGGACGCCAGTGGTGATCGAGCTGAAGGTAAGTAAGGGTCACGAGCGCACGATCGGCCAGGCCCTCTACTACCAAGGTCGGATTGCGCAGATCTTCTCCGCAGAGCGTGTGCGGATTATAATCGTGGCCAGAACGATTAGTCCCGAGCTGCGGACGGCGACCGCCGGCCTGTTGGACGTTGACCTCTTCGAATACCGACTCTCAATGACGTTGACGCGCGCCGAATAACGGCCTATCAAGCGGCTCGGTTCGACGGGCAGCTAATTCTTGACCCACCCATGAGCCTCGCTATACTCGCCGCATGGCAGGTGCCGTGCTCCTTGAAGCGAAGGGCCTGACGAAGCGTTACGGCTCAATCATCGCCCTCGAATCGGTCGATCTCCAGATCACAGCAGGCGTTACCGGCCTGGTGGGCCCTAACGGCGCTGGAAAGAGCACGGCAATCAAGCTCTTCCTGGGGCTGATCGCGCCGACGGAAGGCTCGGTCACCGTTCTGGGAATGCCCACCTACGACGCGCTCGAGGCAAGAGGGCGGCTTGGTTACATGCCCGAGCACGACTGCCTCCCGCCCGCAATCTCGGCCACGGAGTTCCTCGGCCATTTGGCCCAGGTCAGCGGTCTGCCGCCCCATTACGCGCGTATTCGGGCAGCGGACGTCCTCCGCCACGTCGGCCTGCATGAGGAGCGCTACCGGCCGCTAAGCGAATACTCCACCGGCATGAAGCAGCGCGTCAAGCTGGCGCAGGCGCTGGTCCACGATCCTGTCCTCGTGCTGATGGACGAGGCCACCGCCGGCCTCGATCCGGCGGGCCGAGAAGAGATGCTGGAACTGATCCGGCGAACGAGCCGCGAGGCCGGCATCAGCATCCTGCTGTCGACCCACCTCATGGGCGACGTCCATCGCACGTGCGACCGGCTCATCGTGCTCGAGGGCGGCCACGTCGTGGAGCAAGGCCCCGTGTCCGGCTTCACTCGGGAGACTTCGACGCTGGTTGTCGAAGTCGACGACGCAGAGAAGCTGGCCACCGCCCTGTCTAATCGCGGTATCGAAACGAGCAAAGACGGGAAGTCGCTTCTCGTTGAGCTTGCTAACGATGAGCTGTATGACGCCGTTCGCGATGCGATCGTCGAGACGGAAGTACGCCTCCATCGCCTGGCGCCCCGGCGCGGAGGCCTGACAGACATCTTCAGGAAACAGAACGATGACTGAAGCCACCGGCGAAGTCTTCGATCTGGGGTACCAGCACTACGATGGCCCCCGCGAAGGCCGCATGCGAGCGCGGCAGGCTCTGTTCGTCAACGGCGTACGGACCGCCATCGGATTAGGACGTGGGTGGCAATCGAAAGTCCTGCCCGGCCTCCTATTCTTCGCGGTGATGGTGCCTGCCTTCCTGTTTAGCTTCATCGCTTCCACCGCCGACATCCTCCAAGACGTCCCAACGCACGCAGATTACTACTGGATCATCAACATCGTCATCTTGCTGTTTTCAGCCACAACGGCGCCCGAGATGCTCATTCCTGACCGGCGAGACCGCGTGATAGACCTCTACCTGGTGCGCCCCTTGACAACCACGGATTACGTCATTGGGCGCTGGTTCGCCTTCTTCTCGGTTATGCTCGCGCTTGTGTATGCCGGCCAGGTGGTCCTCTTTATCGGCCTAACGTTTGCGGCGGATGAGCCGCTTGACTATCTCCGTGATCAGTGGCTCGATATTCCGCGCCTCCTCGCCGTGGGAGCCGCCATCGCCGCCTTCGCGACCTCAATCCCGTTAGCCGTATCAACGTTCACGATCCGGCGGACGTATGCCGCCGCGATCGTCATCGCTCTGTTCGTCATCACACCCGTTGTAGCCGGCTCTCTCACCTTTTGCGAAGACCACGGGCACGGCCGGCTCGGGGCGGTCCAGAGCGAATGTGAGCCCGTGACTGGTGACGCCGCGAAGTGGCTCGCGCTCGTATCGCTTCCCGAGGTTCCCCTGCACGTCAGCGACCTCATCTTCGATGACGACAACGAATCGGACGTTGCCGAACTGGTCCGCGAACACAGCAGCGCTGTGCCGGTCGCGTGGCTCCTGATCCTGACCGTCGTTCCGGGCCTTGTGCTCTGGTGGCAGTACCGGAGGATGGCGCTGTGACAAACGCCGACACGCCCACGGCCCACGAACCTTCGATCGACGTGCAGAACGTCTCGAAGTGGTTTGGCAACGTCGTCGCTGTCAACGACATCTCCTTCCAAGTGCTACCCGGCATCACGGGGCTGGTCGGCAGTAACGGGGCGGGCAAAACGACACTGTTGCGCATGATTACCGGCCTGGCAAAGCCCTCCGAGGGTTCGATCAGAATCTTAGGCCAACCGCCACGCAGCAGTCCTGACCTGTACCGCCGTGTCGGCGTGATGACGGAACAGGAAGCCGTGTACGACGTCCTCACGGGGCGCGAGTTCGTAGCGCTCGCCGCCGAGATGCACGAACTGAGCGACGTAGACGCTGCCGTCGGTCTTGCGATCGAACGGGTCGGCCTCTCAGACGTGGCCGGGCGCACACTGGGAACGTACTCACGAGGGATGCGTCAGCGCATGCGGCTGGCGGTGGCGCTCGTCAACGAACCAGAACTACTCGTGCTGGACGAGCCCCTGAGCGGCACCGACCCGCGACAACGGCTTGAGTTCGAACAGCTCATGCTCGAGCAAGCAGCCGAAGGCCGCACGATCCTGATTTCGTCGCACGTCCTGGACGAGGTCGAAACGCTCGCCGACAACATCTTGCTCATGGTTGCCGGCAAACTGGCCGCTTCCGGCGATTTCCACGCCATCAGGGCGAAACTGGACGAACAACCCTATAACGTGCGCGTCGTGTCGAGCAACGCCAGAGCGATGGCTGCCGCCTTGATAAGCCTGGAAGCCGTCGACTCGGTGAACGTCGTCGATCAGGACGCACTTGTCGTCCTCAGCAGAAACGTAGAAGCGTTGCAGCGCTCGATTCCTCAGATTGCGAAGGAACAGAGTATCCGGCTCTTGCGCGTCGAGCCGCTTGACGAATCGCTGGAGAGCGTCTTCGGCTACCTGGCAGAGGCCTAAATGGGAGCGCTATTTCGACTTTCGCTCAGGCAGCTCACGGGTAAGTGGAGGCTGCTGCTGCTGCTGCTCCTGGCCGCGCTGCCAGTTGGGCTAGCGGTGCTTGTTGCGCTCACCTTAGGCGAGGACGAAACGTCGAATGAAGAGTTCGTAGACACACTCCTGGATGGCCTGCTCATCGGAGGGGTCATGCCCATCGTCAGCCTGGTGCTCGCGACGGCGCTGTTTGGCAACGAGGTGGAAGATCAAACGCTAAACTACCTCACGTTGCGGCCTGTACCGCGCTACCAGATCGTAGTGGCAAAGTTGGCAGCCGCCCTCGCAATCGGCCTCCCGCTGATCGTGCTGAGCGGCGTGATCGCGGCCTGGCTTGGCGCAGGCACCATCGGATCGAAGATCGTCCTGTTTGACAGCACGCCTCGGGCCATCGCCGCAATAGGACTCGCGCTGTTCCTTGGCTCCGTCGCATACACCTCTCTCTTCACGTGGGCAGGCCTCATGAGCACGCGTGCCTTACCCTATGCGCTGGTCTACGTAGTGCTCTGGGAAGGCGTGGTCAGCTCGTTTCTAGGCGGCATCCGCTATCTCAGCGTTCGCGGCTACACGCTCGGCCTCGTGCATGGCCTCGACGACGTTAGTTTCGCCGATCTCAGCAGCCGCGCAATCGAATTCCCAGCGGCCCTCGTAGGCGTCGCCGCCGTAACTATTGGCTTCTTCTACCTCACTGTCCGGCGGCTTAGCCAGATGGATGTGCCGTAGCCGCCGTACGGCGACCGAGACGAGTGCTATAATCGCGGCGGATGGTCGCTACATCTGGATATCGTGCTAGAGAGGCGACGATGGCGCCGTCCAGTTCCTCGCGCACTCCGGCCAGCTTCGGCACGCGCATCGCGGGGTACCTCATCGATTCGATCGTCCTGCTCGTGTTCCTGCTTATCTTCTTCGTGATCGGCGGGGCCGTCCTCCTCTTCACGAGCGACTGGGGCAAGGATGACCCGCCCGATGCCGCGTACAACGCCTTCATCGCGATCCTTATCGGAGGTCCGCTCGTCTCTTGGTCGCTGTTCAACCTGATGCTGGACCGCTGGCGCGCGCAATCGATTGGGATGTACGTGGTCGGCATCAAGGCGACGTTCGTCGGGCCTGGCGTCCGGACTGCAGGCGGGGTTCTGCTGCGATGGTTCGGCCTTAACCCCGTCTTGTACCACCCCCTCCTGGTCCCTGTCTGGACGCTGCTGGCGGCATACGCCACCTCCGTGACGCTCAGTCGCAGCGTTCTGGTGCTGACGCTAGCCCTGGTGCTCCTCTGTATCGCCGTACCCATCGTGAGTTTCGCGACGATGGCGCTCGACTCAGAACGACGGGGCGTCCACGACCGGCTCGCCCGCACACGGGTCGTCGCGGCGGAACAGGCATGAGGCCCGGGCCGCCGTCCTCTCTCGAACGTCAGCTTCGCGACGAGGACACTGCGGGGCGGGCGAAGTGGACGCTGGGAACCGTCCTGGCGTTCGTCACAGCCGGCTTGCTCTGCTCGCTGGCCTTCGCGAACATCACCGCGGAGGGCTCCGCAAAGCGGAGCCTCGCCCAGAGCCTCGCGATCCTCACTGAGGTCGATAGCTTCCTCGACGCCGAGTACGAGATCCTCCGCGAGCGCGCGAGCGAGACGACCGGCCAAGTCGCCCTCACCGACTTCCCGGTGCCGGTCCTGTTCACGGCCGAGGAGGTGTTGGCCGGCGATCGCGCGGAGTTCCGAGAGTTGCTCCTCGCGCGCGCGGCCGAACGCCTCCATAAAGACGGCGCCTCGGTACTGCTTGAGGGGCGCGAAGGCGACGAAGGCTTCTTCTCAACAGAAGGCGCGCTCCGGCGGGGCATCGACATCCTCCGTCCCGCACCACATAGGGTCTCATACGGACTCACGATTGCTCTAGGCGTTATCGCGGCTGGCCTGGCCGTCGCCCTCGCCTCGGTCACACGAGGATACGGCCGTATCGTCGCCGTCGGCGTTAGCCTCTTGCTTGCGTCAGCGCCATTCCTTGCCTTCGCCGTCGCGGTCCGCTTCGCGTTTCGAGTCGCCGCCGACGGCGCGGATGACTACGTCTCTCACGAGTTCCTACAGCTGGGGCAGGAGCTAGCCTGGGCGCCAATCCGCAACGGGATCATCTTTATGGTAGGCGCCGCGATCACGGCCCTGGCTGGTTCGCTTCTCGCTCGCACGAGCGACACAAGAAATTTCTAGCACCTCACCATAACCGCTCGATTTCCCCCTGGACCTGAAGTACCGTGGTAGGTACCTCGGCCGGACAGGCGTCCAGTAACCTACAGGAACTTCACCAGCATGACTGCAGTAAGTGCCGACAGGCGCTTTTCCATCCTGCTGCTCGGCGCGATCGTGGCGCTCGTGACGCTCACGGTGGCAGTACCGCCCGACAACAGCGCTGAGGCCACCAGCCGGCAGACGACAGCCAGCGACCGCGTCGCCCTGCCATCGACGCCCATGGACCCACCACGCCCGCTCGAGCCGCTGTGGCTGACGAACCTGGCCACGCGCTTTCCTAGCATGACCGCAGTGCTGGCATCGCGCCTCTCCCTTCTGTCGCAGCATCAAATCGTGAGTTACTACGGCAATCCGTATACCGAACTGATGGGCATACTTGGCAGCGACGACCTGGAAGCGGTAGCCGATCTCCTCGAGACCCATGCTGCCCGCTACGACAAGCTCAACGGACCGTTAGACGTGATCCCAGCCATCCATCTGGTGTACGCGGTGGCTCAACCCCACCCAACTGACAACGGTCTGTACCTCCAGTACGTCGATGACGAAACGCTGGACCGCTACCTTGCTCTGACTGAAGAGCGCGACATGCTGCTCTTCTTGGACCTCCAGATCGGCCGAAGTTCTGTGGCGGATGAGATCGAAAAGGTGCTCCCCTATCTCAGCCGCCCGAACGTTCACCTCGCCCTCGATCCGGAGTTCGCGGTCGACAGCAGATACGCGCCGGGAGACATCATCGGCAGCCTGAACGCTGCCGACATCGAGGTCGCTCAGACGATGCTACAAGACCTCGTGGTCGCCGAACGGCTCCCCCCGAAGCTGCTCATGGTGCATCAGTTCCTGGATGAGATGCTCCTCGGGGCCGACACAATCGATTACTTTCCGGGCGTCGAGCTGATCATCGACATGGACGGCTTCGGACCGGCAGCGGTCAAACGCGCTACCTACGAAGAGTTTGCGGCCCGTCCCTACGCCGCACACGCCGCTATCAAGCTCTTTTTCGAGTACGACCCGGATCTGATGTCAGAGGAAGACGTGCTCTTCCTGAAGCCCACACCCGCAGTCGTCATCTACCAGTAGCCGGACGCCTCGCTGAGGCGTCGATGCTACAATGGCCGCGCCGCATCGAGTGCGGCTAGCTCGTTATGGATTTTGCGGAACAGGCAGAAGTCGTAGGCAAGGTGCTGCTGGCCGCGTTCTGCGGCGGTGTCGTCGGCTGGCAGCGCGACCGCCGCCAGTACGTCGCGGGGTTGCGCACGATGGCCCTCGTGGCGGCAGGCGCAGCCATGTTCACCGCGGCGAACGAAGTGCTCGGAATGGACCGGGTGGTTGCCAACATCGTTACAGGCATCGGCTTTCTCGGCGCTGGCATCATTTTTAGGGACGGCAGCAATCTTCGAGGCATCACTACAGCGGCAACTATCTGGGCCGTGGCCGCAATCGGCGTGCTCATCGGCCTTGAACTCTATCTCGTGGCGCTAGTCGGGGCCGTGCTGATCTTTTTGATATTGGAGATGCGACCGTTCTCCGAATACATCTCTGGCCGCCGTGACGATCCACCGCTCTTCCGAAGGTTGTTTGGCCAGCAGACCTCACCCGACGACGATCATGAGAGCCCTGAAGACATAGACGCCTGACCGCTCTGGCGCTCTGCTACAATGGCGTCGCGCGTGACCGAGCGGGAGTAGCTCAGTGGTAGAGCATCTGCTTCCCAAGCATGGCGCTGTGAGCACTAGAGCGCCGTAGCTGGGACAGCGAGCACTAGAGCGGATTGTTATCAGCTGCCGACAGCTTCACCACAGGAGGCAGGCGGAGCGAGATAGCCAGCTCTGTTACAATCGCACGGCGCAGATTCGAACCGCGGACCTCTTGTTCCCAAATCCAGAGCCGAGTGTGGTGACCTGTGCTATCCGATCAAATGGATCTCATCCTCAAATCCTCTCTGGCATTCGCTCCCTCGCAAATGTCTGTTATCCAGAGCTAGATCCCGCTAAACACGGCGAGTCTAGCACACTCACTGGCCATGATGCCCGTGTAAGCGGTATGTGGGGCAGTACTCTTACCGGATTATGACGCTCCCATCCGGCTAATCTGGGAAATGTGAGCCTAGTCGCTTGGTGCGCGAGTGGCCATCTGCTTTCTGAGTATCTCGCGCTAAGCGCTGTGCTTCAGAAGGGAGAAGCCAACCCAAACTGGCCCAGTTATGTGGTGTGAGTTTCGGCGTAGAACTAGCCGTCTTGCCAGGGTAGCTCCCAGAGCGTGACCGGGTCTTCGAAGCCGCGCAGTTCAGTTTCGCCCAGATCAGCGAACAGGAACTGCTTTCCGGCCGCGAGTTCGCGCACGACGTTCGCGGCCAGGATCTGCCTCGCCTCCGCGTGATCGCAGATGCGCCGGGCGAGCTGCGCGGAGGCACCGAAGAGGTCTTGCTCCATTGGCGGGTTTTCTCTTTTGTGGGTTGTTGAATGGCAAGAAATGAAGCCCGCTTCTTGGCCCGTATTGCGACGGCTCCCAATTTTGCAACCGGTGTCTTACACGCCTTCAATCAAGATTACATTGCTGTACGGTATAAGAACATCCTTTGCTTTGGCGTATGCTGGCGACTTGTACCACTGCCGAGCTTGCTCCATGCTTTCGAATTCCACCATTACCAACGTCTTGGGTTCCCAGTCTCCATCCAATACCTCTACCATACCGCCATGAATTATTGGCTTCGCCTGCAAGGGTGCCAGGGACTCGCCAGCAAGTTTGGCATATTCATCCGTCGCCTCCGGGTCGGTGACTTCTACCTCAAAGATTATATACGCTGCCATTAGCGCTCTCCCTCCTTCTGTTGCTGGTCTCTCTTCCTATGATAGATGGTGGATTCATGTCGGATAATCCACGTCGGTCAGGTCAAGTAGTGGCTACTACACTTTATTAACCCCGTCCAATGGCAAACGACTGGAGGCCAATGCGCTCGACAACGGCGTCGAAGTCACGCGTCATCGCCTGCATGGAAAAGTCGATCTCACCTCGGTCGGAGAGACCTGTGCCACAGGGGTCGAATCGGATAAGACGGAAGTTCGTTGTCATCGGCGGGAAAATGTTCGGAAACATATCCAAGCCTCGCTGGACGTGAGATACCGGGGCGAAGGCCAAATAGACTAACGTTGTTCCTTCGCGTTCGCTGGCATAGGCAATGCTCACGCCGTCCTCGGTCTTGGCGTACTGGATGCGCGGTTCCACGCGGGCCCTGCCTCCTACCAGCCGTATGCGCGCCATGCGCGATTGAGGCCTTATCTTACAGCACTGAGGGCAGCAGGAGCGAAGGGCCTTGCTAGCTGCTGTAAACTGAGAGTGCCATGGGCGAAGCCCGACGCCTCACGCCCCTGGACAGCGCCAACGCCGCAGAGAAGCGAATGACGAGCCAAACATCCCGCCGCGTGGGACGAAGTACTTGATGTCATCGCGGAAGCGGAGACGATGGCCGAACTGGAAGCCCTCATTGACGAGGCTGAGGAAACCATCCTCGATCCCGCCGAGAAGCCTTTCGATGAAGCCTGTTTTGCTGTTATCGCTGTCGGCGAAGCCAGCGGCATAACTGTTGATGTCAGCTGTGAAGACCGCAGGTATGCGCAGGCGAGTCTAGCCGTTCTGCCACCCAAGCTACCAGAGAAGCATTAGATGTTGGGGTGGAGCGGGAGACGAGAGTCGAACTCGCGACCCTCTGCTTGGGAAGCATTGCGGACCGGTCTTCGCCGCTGCAGTCTCCTTGATACACTCATACCCGATGTACAGCCGCGTCGGACTCATCGCTGACATTGCCGCCAAAGCGCTCCTCGTCGCTCTGCTCGTCTTCGGGGCGCTGAACCCTGACCTAGCCCAATTTGCCGGCAAGGCGATGACCGGACGAGCGATTGCCTACCCGCTTGCTACCATGATGGTTCCTGTCGGCTGGTGGCTGTTCGCCCGGGAACGACCTTACCCCTTCGCGGCGGACCTGCTCATCACGGCACCATTCCTCATCGACACTGTGGGAAACGCATTGAATCTCTACGACAGCATCGGCTGGTGGGACGACGCCAACCACTTCATGAATTGGGCCTTGCTCACAGCCGGATTTGTGCTGCTGGTTCGCTGGTCTAACCTAACTGCGCTTGTCGTCGGTCTCCTGGGTATCGGGTTTGGAGCTACGACCGCCATCCTTTGGGAACTAATGGAGTACGTCACGTTTATTCGCAATTCGCCCGAGCTAGCAACGGCGTACACGGACACGCTAGGCGACCTTGGGCTGGGCCTCGCCGGCTCGGTGGCGTTCCTGGCGATTAGATCAGGTGGCCGCGAGGGTTGACCAGGCCCGCGAGCTAACAGCCGTGAACATAGGGAGCGCCCGCAGAACTGCGGGCGCTCCCTTCGTTTACACTGGTGTCACTTCTAATCCGACTGGTAACGAATCTGAAACGAGTACTAGGTGCCGCGACGCAAAAAATCCAACATCTACACCCCGGAGAGTGTTGAGGCGTCTCACGCCGCCGCTATCGAAGACAACGGCGGCCCGGTGATCCCGGCCGAAAATCCGCCGACCACTCTCTACACCGGAGAGAAAGGATCAGGCAAAAGTATCTCAGCGGTTAGCCACGTCGCCCAGGTCTACGCGATGGGCGTGCCCCTCTTTCATAACGGCGCGGTGAACTTCGGGCGCGAATTAGATATGGCGGTATTCAGAGATAACGGTTACTCAAATTGCGTCGTTCTGTTTGACGAACTGGAGGAATATCTAAACAACCTGCGGACCGGCGCAACAGTGCAAGTGGACACCATCGGCGTAATGATCCAGATGCGCCATCAGGGTGTTGAGATAGTGGCGACGACTCAATTCCCTAACGAGATAAATGGGCGGTTCTTGCGCCGGGTAGATCACCAGGTTTTATGTCAGACCACCACGGCCGGCAAATCGGTTCACCACATCAGGATCGGCGCGCCGTGGAATCGTGACTCGATGATTCACCAGCGATCAAGTCGGGCGGTCCTGAAAAACGCCTGGCGCTTTATGAATCTCTACGATCACAAGCGTTACGTTGCCGTTGGATCGGCCCGGCAAACGGCCTCAGAGCTACGGGCTATCGCCCAACTGACTCAGACTAAAGCCATCTGGGGATATGTGATTTCCTGCGCCCTCACTGGCACCAACGCCGTCCGGCCGGGGACGGTCCAGTATTACCTATCGAGCTTGGAACCGGCCATCAACGTGACCACTACGAAAATCGGGATGGCCCTGCGGGAATTCCAACTCTACGGGTTCGCCCTGTCAGTCAATAGCCGGCACGGCCAATCAAGAGAGTGGCTTATCCCTGACGGCCTGGCGGACGCATACGCCGCCGACCAGCCGGAGGAAGCGGGAAGGATCAGAGCCGGGGCGGGCGTCTAATGCAATCGCCCCTCTTAGTCCTGGCCGGCGTCGCCCTGATCTACCTGGGGTCGCTATTCATGGCGGTAAGCCTGCCCCTGGGCACCGTGCTATTTATCATGGCCCTGGTCGCGTTCGCCTGGGCGGCGCTTGAACTGGTGGCGATCCTCACGCCCACCAAAAAACAGGCCGACGAATGAAACGCCTGGCAAAGATAACCGCCCTGGTCCTGGCCGCCCTGTTGCCGGCGCTTATGATGGCCGGCCCCGCGCTGGCGATCGATGCGCCAACTCTCAGCGTCCATGAGGTTCACGCCTGGCGGAATATCTCACACTCCCGTAGTGGCGGCGAACTATTCATTTTGATT
>JADFPV010000047.1 GCA_022562155.1 Chloroflexota bacterium | reverse complement strand
CAGCTCGTTCGTATCGTCCGGCACCAGGTTAGTGGCGAGCGACTGGTAGGCTACGAGGCTACCGTCCGCGCTCAGCGCCACGAACGAGCTATGGCCGTTCGATTGCATACCATTTGGGCCAACGCTGGCACGGGCAGTTGAGCCGGTACCGACGTCTTGCACGAAGATGTCGCGTAGGAAGTTCGAGTCGTCCGGCACGAGGTTCGTAGCCAGCGACTGATAGGCCACCAGCGTGCCATCAGCGCTGATCCGGGCGAATTCGCTCGCCCTGTCTGCTTCAGCCCCATCGAAACCCAGGCTAATGCGAGTCGTCGTGCCGGCGACTGTGTCGTGGAGGAAGATGTCGCTCGTCTCGTTCGTGTCGTCCGCAATCAGGGTCTCGGCTACCGAGTGGAATACTACGTACCGGCCATCGTCGCTGACATCGCCGTAGAAGCTGTGGCCGTCACCTTCGGAGCCTCCGCCGCTGACGCTGACGCGAGTGGTCGTCGCAAGCATCCTGTCTCGTAGAAAGACGTCGTCACGCAGGTTCGCGTCTCCGGGCGAGAGGCTGCTGGCGAACGAGCCGAAGACGACGAACCGGCCATCGCCTGAGATGCGGGCCAGTCCCGCGCCGAGACCGCCGCTGGCGGCATTGCCTTCTACGCCTTCAGTCGAGACGCTGATCCGTTCGGTGGTGCCGGTCTGCAGGTCGTGGACGAAGACATCTCGATCGCTGTTCGTGTCGTCATCGACGAGGTTGTCCGCTAGGGAAGTGAACGTGATATAGCGCCCGTCTGCGCTGCTGGAAGGGGTGAAGCTGCCGGCGTTCGCTTGAGAGCCGTCGCTGGCGAGGCTGACGCGGAAGGTGGTGCCTTCCTCCAGGTCGCGGCAAAAAATGTCGCTCTCGTCGTTCGTGTCGTCCGGCACCAGGTTGTCCGCCTTGGACTCGAACACCACAAACCTGCCGTTATCGCTGATCGATGGGAAACTTGTCGGGCGGTTGGCCTGCGTGCCGTCGCTGGAGACGCTTACCAGTTCCGTCGTGCCGAGTTCGCGGTCGTGCACGAAGATGTCGCGGCTGTTCTCGTCGCTAGGGACCAAGTTCGCCGCGTCAGAAGAAAACACGACGTACCTGCCATCCCCGCTTACGGACACACTCTGACTTGCTCCCGTGGCCTCATCTCCACCACTGGAGACACTTACGCGATAGGTTGGCTCTTCAGTTCCCATGGCTATTGAACCAAGGACGAACGCAACTGCTGCGAATGCCAAACCTGCCGCGAGGACATGTCTCTGTAATCGTGAGAGCATGCCGGGATCGTAGCCGCGTCTTCTGGCTTGGGGCAAGCTGCCGCACGCTGATCACTGTAAGCTTCGTATGATGCCTAGCTACACGATCTCGGTCCGCATTGAACCAGCCTTTGCTGACCTCGTCTCAGAGCGGCCCGTCGAGCAGATCGCTCGGAAGGTGCTCGAATCCGAGGGCGTCGATAGCGGGTCCGAACTCAGCGTTGTCATAACGGACGATAAGACAGTTCAGGACCTGAATCGGCGCTTTCGGGATCGAGACGAGACCACCGACGTGCTTTCGTTTGGCCTCCTTTCGTCTGGCCTCGATGACGGAGCGAGCTTCGCGACCCCGCCGGGTACTCGACGCCAACTCGGCGAGGTTGTCATCTCGTTTCCCACGGCTCGCCGCCAGGCCGGCGAGGCCGGACACGAAGTGCTGGATGAGCTTCTCCACCTGCTTACGCATGGCATCCTCCACATCCTGGGCTATGACCACGAACAGCCGGATGAAGCGGAAACGATGAGAAAAAAGGAAGAAGCGACGCTCCAAAGCTGGCAGCATTGAGAGCCCCCAGGACCGCTGCTATACTGAGCCCGATCCTGTGACATCTCTTCGAATTTCAGAGCCTTCAT
The DNA here is from genome assembly GCA_022562155.1 of Chloroflexota bacterium. GTDB lineage: Bacteria > Chloroflexota > Dehalococcoidia > DSTF01 > RBG-16-68-14 > SZUA-185. The sequence continues at coordinate 20,087 of JADFPV010000047.1, read as the reverse complement.
CATGAGTTCCGAAGTCCTCTATCGGAAGTGGCGCCCGCACACCTTTGCGGAGCTAGCCGGCCAAGAAGCCGTCACGCGGACGCTTACAAACGCCGTCAAGTCGGGTAGGGTGGCGCACGCCTATCTCTTCTCAGGGCCGCGCGGCACCGGCAAGACTACCACGGGACGTTTGGTAGCCAAGGCCGTGAACTGCGCGAATCCCAAAGACGGGGACCCCTGCGATGAGTGCGATAGCTGCCTCAGCTATCGCAAGGGAAACGCACTCGACCTCATCGAGCTGGACGCCGCAAGCAACCGCGGCATCGACGAAATCCGCAGCTTACGAGAGAAGGCCAATTTTGCGCCCGCGGGCGGTCAGGACGCCCACAAGGTCTACCTCATCGACGAGGTACACATGCTGACCGAGCCCGCGTTCAACGCGCTGCTCAAGACGCTGGAAGAACCGCCGGAGCACGTGATCTTCGTGCTCGCGACCACGGAAGCCCACAAGGTCCCGGCGACAGTCGTATCCCGCTGCCAGCGGTTCGATTTCAGGCGCATCTCCGTCAACGACGTCAAGGGCCGTATGCGCGTCGTCGCCGAGGGCGAGGAGATCGAGGTGCCCGATGACGCGCTCGAAAAGATCGCTCGCATCGCGACGGGCAGCCTCCGTGACGCCATCAACCTGCTCGAACAGCTCGTCGACTCCTACGGCAAGAAGCTCACGCTCGAGAACGTGGTCGAAGGCCTCGGGGAGGTCATCGACGAGCGTAGCGGAGAGCTCGCTGTGCACGCGCTCCGAGGAAACCTCAAAGAAGGGCTCGCGCTCATTAGTGAGGTTCGCGATGATGGCTTCGACCTGCGGCAGTTCCAACGCCAAGTGGTTTCCTACCTGCGAGGCGCGCTCCTTGCGAAGGCAGGTACCGAGCCGGCCGATGGTTGGAGCGACAAGCAACAAGAAGCCAGACAGCAGCTCGTAACGGAACTCTCGCCGGATCACATCGTCTCCACACTCAAGGCGTTCGGCGAAGCCGACCTGCGGGCAGATCCGCTGTCGCCTCTGCCGCTGGAGCTGGCATTGGCAAGCAGCGTTCTGGCCCAGCAGGCCTCACCTGTAGAACCGCAGGCTGCTCAAGCTCCTGTGTCTCCGCCCGCGCCGAGGGCGCAGCCGAAGCCGCCTCAAGCCAAGAAGCCGCCTGCAGAGAAGCGTCTTACAGAGAAACCTGCCGCCAAGAAGATTGAGCCGCCCGCCGCAGCGACACGCCCGGCGGATCAGCCGGCCGAAGTTCACGAACAAGCCGCTCCGGCCGCCAACGGCGCGTCCGCTCGTGCCGGGCCGGCGCTGGACGAGGCGCGCGAGAAATGGCCGGAGATCTACAAACGCACCCGGGAGCTGGAGTATCGCGCCGGAGCGTTGCTCAATAGCGGCTGTGCTATTATCGACGCGTCCGAAGACGAGATCACGTTCGGATTCAGACATGCGATGCTGCTCGACCGCATGGAGAGTGACGGAGGCGAAAACCTCCGGGCGCTGCAGCAGGCCGTGGACGACGTTCTGGGACCGGGACGGATCGTCAAGTGCGTGCTCGAGCCCAACGTCGACGCCCAACGCCCGAGCCGAGGCGGCCATCTAGTTCGCGCCGCCGAAGAGCTGGGCGGCGAAACGCTTTCGGAGGGACAGTAAGGAGCTACTCCAATGGGCATGAACCGCGACATGATGGCCAAACTGCAGCAGATGCAGCAGAACGCGATGAAAGCTCAAGAAGAACTCTACGCGCAGGTTGTCGAAGGGACGTCCGGTGGCGGCGCTGTCAAGATCATGGTCACGGGCGGCCTGAACGTGGAGTCGCTCAAGATCGACCCAGAGGTCGTCGACGGCGACGACATTGAGATGCTGGAAGACCTCGTGACAGCGGCCCTCAACGAAGCGCTCCAGAAGGTACAAGGACTGCAGACCCAGCAGCTAGCGGGCCTGGCAGGCCAGTTCGGCATCAACCTGCCCCAGTAGGCATGAATCAGGCCCCCCGTCCTGCTGGTCGCTCCACATCGACTGCGCCGCCCATCGCCCGCCTGATCGAGGCGCTTCACAAGCTCCCCGGCATCGGACCAAAGAGCGCACAGCGGCTGACCTACTACCTCCTCCGGGCGTCTCCGGAAGAAGCGCGCGCATTGGCGCAGGCCATCGTCGAACTGAAGGAGAAGATCACGTTCTGCTCGATTTGTCAGAATGTCACCGAAGTCGACCCCTGCGGCATCTGTTCGGACTCCCAACGCGAGCGGTCCACGATCTGCGTCGTTGAGGAGCCACTCGATATCCTCGCCTTAGAACGCAGCCGCCAGTACTACGGTCTCTACCACGTCCTCCACGGCGTCGTCTCACCGATGGACGGTGTCGGGCCGGAGGACCTCAAGCTGGACGAACTGGTCGCCAGGATGCGGAACGGCGACGTGAAGGAGGTCATCATGGCCACCAACCCGAATCTAGAAGGCGAGGCGACCGCGATGTACGTCGGCCGCCTGTTGGAACCGATGGGCATTCGTGTCACCCGGCTGGCCCGTGGCCTGCCGACCGGCGCCGATCTTGAGTACGCGGATGATACGACTCTGGCGCGCGCTCTGGAGTTCCGCCAGGACGTGTAGGCGGACGTCATGCCCAGACCTCCACGCGTCTATAAGTGTTCAGCCATCGTCCTCCGCCAGCGTAAGCTCGGCGAGGCCGACAAGATCATCACGCTCTACACTGCGGAATTCGGCAAAGTCGACGCGGTCGCCAAGGGCGTTCGTCGCATAAAGAGCCGCCTGGCCGGCCACGTCGAGCCGCTCAGGCACGCCTCGTTCATGCTTGCTCGTGGCCGCAACCTCGACATCGTCACGCAGGTGCAATCGATCGAATCGTTCCAGGCCTTGCGCGACGACCTGAACAAGCTCAGTCATGCGCTCTATGCGGCTGAACTCCTCGACCGCGCGACCGAAGAGCGCTCTGAGAACTTCGACCTCTACCGCTTGCTGTTGGACACGCTCCGCCGCTTCACGGAGCGCGACGACCTCGAGCAGATCCTGCGTTACTACGAGATGAGATTGCTGATGCAGCTTGGCTACAAGCCTGAGCTGGAGCTATGCGTCGTTTGTGGTTCAGAGTTGGGTGAGGGGAAGGTCGTCCGCTGGGTGGCCAGTCTTGGCGGCGCCGTCTGTCCGAGCTGCAAGCCGCGGGACGTGTCGTTGCGCGCGCTCCCCCAGGAGTCGCTTGCCGCGATGCGCATGCTGCAGAGCGATAATGCGACCGTAATCGACGACCTCGTGTTGGACCACGAAACGGCGCATGATATCGAGCGTATTCTGCGTGATGCCATCCATCATGCGCTCGACCAGGACGTGCGCTCGGCAGCCTTCCTGGACGACGTTCGCCGGACTGCGCGACCTGTTCGCCAGACTCGCGATGCTGGCGTACGGTAGCTGGCCGCGGCTATACTGAGCGCCTATGCCATTGTATGAGTACTACTGCGACCCCTGCGACGGCATCTTCGAGACGCTGCGTCCCATCCGCGAGGCCTCAGACCCGGTACCGTGCCCCGTCTGCGACCGTGACGCCAGACGCATCATGCCGACGAGCTTCACAGCCTTTACGTTTCGTGATGGCTATCCGCGAAAGTTGCCGGACAAGGGCACCTACTGGCACCTTGGCAAAGAGGTCAAGAAGCGCGTCACGGGCGGTATGCGGCCAAACGAGCATCCCGAACTCAACAAGCGGCGTCCGCCGCAACGCAAATCCAAAGGCGAGATCTCCGTCGAAAAGGAAAAGGCGCAACTTCGTGACAAGGAACGCAAGAAGATGCTCTCGTCCGGCGTCCGGCCAAGCGGCCGCCATCTGCCGAAGTCGTTGCGCAAGTAGATAACTGGGTTAGGAGCGGGGCGCGGAGCGGAGCTGCCTTTAGCCCTGGGAAGTCCCTGGGATCTGACCTTTTTCCAGCTTTGGTACTGGCTCGTCCAGCCGGTACTTCTTCACCAGGTTCTCGAACGCCAAGTCCGGGCTCGCGGCATCGATCATCTTGTCGTATTTCGGGTCGAGTTGGTCGACCTTCGTCAGCAGCGATAGGTGCATTGCGAAGTTGCTCATCACCCGATGGATGTCCGTGCCGGCGCATTCGGGGCATGAAGGCTTGTCTTTCGCGACGTTCCTCACGAAACGGCTGACGACCTTCTCGCACTTCATGCATGCGTACTCGTAGATCGGCATGTTGGTAATTGCTAGGAGCGCCTGGCGAGCACGTGCTCAGCGATGTCGCTAAGGGCCGTTCGGTCTGGTGTAGCAGGTAGGATCTCGAGAGCCGCGACGGCTCGGCTGCTGAAGTCCTGTGCCACGCGATACGACTCCTGGAGGATGTCCGAGTTCTGGATCATCGAGATCGCCTGCGCCAGGTGTTCGTCCTTGTTGTCTCCATCGCCGAAGAATCTCTTCACAGGGTTGTCGTCCGGGCTACGCTCCATGAGCAGCAGGGCAGGGAGCGTGATCGTACCCTCCATCAGGTCGCTGCCTGTCGGTTTGCCCATCTCTTCTGCGTCGCCTTCGAAATCCAGGATGTCGTCGACGATCTGGAACGCCATGCCGACGTTCTCGCCATAGTCGAGCAACGCGGCCGTCCACTCCGCTGGGGAGTTCGCCACCAGAGCACCACCTTCCGCGGATGTGGCGAACAGCGACGCCGTCTTGCCGGCGATGCGATTGAAGTACTGCATGGTGTCCTGGCCGTACTCGTATGCGCTCATGTCTTGGGTCAGCTCCCCGGACGCCATCGCCATCAGCGTCTTCGAAAACAGCTTTACCACCTCGATCCTCTCTGTGCGGCAGATCAGATCCGCCGCGTGGGCGAACATGTAGTCGCCCAGCATCACGGCCGCCGCGTTGTGGTGCTTCGAGTTCGTCGTATCGCGCCCGCGGCGCGTATCCGACTCGTCGATCACATCGTCGTGGACCAGTGTCGCGGTGTGCAGTAGTTCGATCGATGCCGCCAGCGGCACGAGTGCTTCAGGTTTGTGCTCGGCGAAACGCCCTGACAGCAAGGCAATCGTAGGACGTAGCCGCTTGCCGCTCGCTGACAACACGTGCTCGAGCATTTTCCGGACCTGTGGGATGTCCGAACGCGCCACTTCCTGGAGCGCGGCCTCAACTTGGGCCAGCTCGCTCTGAACCGGAGCGTAGATGGAAGCGACGCTCATGAAGCGCCCCTCTCGGCAGTCGCTAGCGTTGGCTGGCCGGAAGAGACTCCTAGAAGACGCAACGCGTTCTGGGTCGTCACCTCGGCTACCCGTTCGATCTTCTCTCCACGGAGCTGGGCTATCTTCACCACTGCTTCCGTAACATAGGCCGGCTCATTGCGCTGGCCTCTTTGCGATTGAGGCGGCCCGTAGGGGCTGTCCGTCTCTACAACTAACACATCCAGGGGTAGTTCCGCTGCTACTTGTTGTAGTGTTGCGGCTTTCGGATAGGTAACGGAGCAGTGGATTGAAATCAAGAACCCCAGATCTATATAACGTCGCGCGAGATCGATGTTGCCGTCGAAGTAGTGCATCACGCCCATCGGCCGTCCATCTGGCAGCTTGCCACCCATACGTAGCGACCATTTCTCGATAAACGGAAACAGCGCCTCGTGCGCTTCGCGGCCATGCAGCGAGACCGGTTTCGCGACCTCAGCGGCAGTCTCCAATTGTCTGTTCAGCACTTCTATCTGCACGTCGTGAGGTGATAAATTCCGATAGAAATCGAGGCCGATCTCGCCGACGACATTGACCCGTGGGTCCTCCGCGAGCGTCCTGAGGCGGGCGAGAGACGTCTCGTCCATGTCCTTCGCGTCGTGCGGGTGACAGCCCGCCGCTGCATAGACGTCTGTCTCGGCCTCCGCGAGCGCAACTGCGCTCTCCGAGGAAGCGACGTCTGTTCCGAGCACCAGTTGCCCAATCAGACCCGCGTCTCGACTCCGTGCGAGCGCACTCGTTCGGTCCGCATCGAACTGCGACATCTGGATGTGCGAATGACTGTCGAACAGCTGTAGGCTCATGACGCCAGACGCTCCTCTTCTTCCTCCGCGATCTCCACGTCCAGCTTAGCGAACAACGGCTGCGGTTCGAGTAACTGCTGGCCGGCGGGCGGCCTAATCAGCTGCCAGCCGTCCTCCGCCAGCCGCGTTTCAAACCCTAAATAGCCGTGCAGCCGTTCAGCGCTGAACGGCAGGTAGGGCGAAAAGGCTACCTTGAGCCCGTTGATCGCGCAGAGCACTGTGTACAAGCTGCGAGCCGCGGAAGGACGGTCGTCTGGCAGCGCTTTCCAGGGTGCCGTCTCATCCAGAAACTTGTTCGTCTCTTGAGCGAGGCTCATCGCCGTCGCGAGCCCTGCTCGAAAATGACACAGGCCGATCTGCTCGTCGATGCTCGCGAGCCCGTCTTCGATATCTCGCAGCAGGTTCTGGCAACGATCGTCCAACTCCCCAGGCTCGGGGACCTTCCCATCGAAGTTCCGGTATGTCAGCGTCAGCGCTCGATGAACGAGGTTCCCCCACGTCGCGACGAGTTCGTTGTTGTTGCGCGCTACGAAGTCCTTCCAGGTGAAGTCGGAATCAGACGTCTCAGGCATCGTCGCGCAGAGGTAGTAGCGGATTTGGTCCGGGTCGTAGCGGTCGATCAGGTCGTTGATCCAGATGGCTTGGTTGCGGCTCGTTGAAGCCTTACGGCCCGCGACGTTGTTGAAGTGGTTCGCGGGAACGTCGTATGCGAGGTTCATCGGCTTACCGTCCGCGTCCCCATACGCCATCAGCGCCATGGGCCAGCTCATGGTGTGGAAGAAGATGTTGTCCTTACCAACGAAGTAGTAGCTTCGGCACTCGCGGTTCTGCCAGAAATCTCGCCATGCTTCCGGTTCGCCCTGTGCCTCTGCCCACTCCTTAGCCGCCGACAGGTACCCGATGACGTTCTCGAACCAGACGTAGATGCGTTTCTCGGGCCCCATGTCGTCGGTCGGGACGATGATGCCCCACTCGAGATCGCGCGTGATGGCGCGGTCCTTGAGGCCCGCGTTGAGCACTCCAAGCGTGAAGCTGGAAACATACGGTCGCCAGTGCTCCTGTTTCGAGACCCAGTCCTTGACCTTGTCGTTGTAGGCGCTCAGGCGCAAGAAGTAGTGCTCGGACTCGCGCGGCTCCGGGGTCGTGCCGCACAGTTTGCAGCGCGGATTGATCAGCTCGATCGCGTCCATGCTGTGGTCGCAGTTCTCGCACTCGTCGCCGCGCGCCTCCTCGTACCCGCAGTTCGGGCAGGTTCCTTCTACGTAGCGGTCTGGCAGGAACCGCTCATCGTTAGGGCAGTAGGGCATGACCATCGTGTCCTTGAAAATGTCACCCTTCTCGCGGAGCCGCAGAAAGATGTCATGGACCACGTCGCGATGGTTCTCCGTACCGGTCGTGGTGAAGAGGTCCATCGTGATGCCCAGCCAGTCCAGGGAGCGGAGAAAGCTCTGGTGGAACTCGTCAGCAATCTCCTGGGGCGTGCGGCCCTCCTGTTCGGCTCGCACGGTCACGGGCGTGCCGTGCTGGTCGGTACCTGAAACCATCAGCACGCGGTCGCCGCGCTGCCGGTGGAAGCGGGCGAAGATATCGGCCGGCAGGAAGGTGCCGACGACTTGGCCCTGATGTAGATGCCCGTTGGCGTACGGCCAGGCGACGCCGATGAAGATCGTCTCGTTCATAGCAAAAGCGCGGTCATTCTACCACGGTGCCCGAATGCGATACAGAACTAGTCCTGCTTCGACAGAGCCAGCCACCGGTCGTAGACGTGACGATGAGGCAGGCCGGAGCGTTCCGCGATTGCTCGCACCGCATCGCGAGCCCGCATGCCCTGCTCGCGCAGCGAGGACAGTTCCGCATCGATATCGATGGCCACTTGTTGCTTTGGTTGGGCTTCGTTGTTGCCTTCGATGACGAGCGTGAACTCGCCGCGTGGCTTGACGAAATACTCGATTGCCTCCGCGGCCGTGCCTCTGAAGACCTCCTCGTAGAGCTTAGTCAGTTCGCGACAGATGACAAGCCGTCGGTCGCCGAGCACGCTTCGAAGATCGTTCAGGGACTTCTGCAATCGATGGGGCGCTTCGAACGCCACAACCGTATCAGGCGAGTCTTGCAACTCCGCGTAGAGCCGTCGCCTCGCGCCTGACTGGCGAGGCAGGAAGCCCAGGTAGCGGAAGCTGCGAACGGGGAGCCCGGAAGCTGCCAGAGCGGTTACGACGGAGCTTGGTCCTGGAAGCGAGACAACGTCGTGTCCTGCTTCTGCGGCCGCCTGGACGAGGTGTACCCCGGGGTCGCTGATGGCCGGCGTACCGGCCTCAGATACAAGCGCCACGTCGCCTTCCTGGAGCGCAGCGAGGATCTGAGGCGTTCGCTGGCGTCGATTCCGGTCGTTGTAACTCACCAGACGAGGGGCTCTGATCTTGTGGTGGGATAGCAGCTTTCGGGCCGTCCGCGTGTCCTCCGCGGCGATCAGAGAGACTTCGCCTAACACGCGGAGCGCGCGCAGCGTGATGTCCTCCATGTTGCCGATGGGCGTCGGGACGACGAACAGCGTAGCCATAATTTACATAACGCCTTAGCTAAGCAGACGATCGTACTATTGCTGAACGGTTCTTGATAGCACGTACCAGGGACGCTGCGCCAAATTGTTGACCCACAACTAGCGCCTTTGTTAGAGTGGCCTTAGCTGGATATGCATTCACGATTACGCATAATCGGACGCGCACCTCACTTCGAGAACAGTCTGTGAGATCGTTGGTGACGAGTAGATAAGCTGGCAGGGAAGCCTCAGCCGGCCTCGATCCGCGCACCCGTTGACGGACGAGTACCGGCGGTTGAAGGAGGAGTAGGCCGATGTCGATTCCACAGGCGAAGCAGATGCGACGCGCGTACGGTTTCGATGAGGTAGCCATCGTCCCAGGCGATGTCACGATCAACCCGGCGATGATCGAAATCTCGTTCCGGATCGACCAGCTGGAATTCGAGTTGCCGATCATGGCTGCGGCCATGGACGCAGTAGTGGACGCGAAATTTGCCGCCAGCTTCTCTAAGATGGGAGGGCTGGCGGTTCTGAATCTGGAGGGCGTCCAAACACGCTATCAAGACCCCGATGGAATCCTCGAAGAGATCGCCGCGGTAGCGCCTGCAGACGCGACCACGCTGCTGCGCAAGGCCTATGCGCCGCCGATCAAGGAAGAATTAATTGGCGAGCGGATCAAGCAGATCAAAGACGCCGGCGGCGTAGCTGCCGTTTCCGCGACGCCCGCCAACACGAAGAAATTCGCTCCAATCGCCAGAGAAGCCGGCGTCGAGGTATTCGTTGTCCAGTCGACGGTCACCAGCGCCCGCCATATCTCCTACAGCGAAAAGGGGCTGGACCTCTCGGAGTTAGTGAAACAGATGGCGCCGACGCCCGTCATCGTAGGCAACACCGTCACCTTTGGCGCCTGCAAGGAGATCATGGAATGCGGCGTGGCCGCTGTCCAGGTGGGCGTAGGGCCCGGGGCCGCCTGTACGTCTCGAGAAGTCCTCGGCATTGGTGTGCCGCAGGTAACTGCCACCATGGACTGCGCCGCCGCCCGCGACCAGTACTACCGCGAGAGCGGCCGGTACGTCCCTATCGTCACGGACGGCGGCATCCGCAGCGGCGGAGACTTCTGCAAGGCGTTTGCGGCTGGTGCGGACGCTGTCATGCTTGGCTCCATGCTGGCTGCTTGCGAAGAAGCGCCCGGGCGCGGTCACCACTGGGGTATGGCGACGCCACACGCGGACCTCCCGCGAGGCGTACGCGTTCCGGTTGGCATCGATACGACGCTCAAACAGGTCTTACATGGCCCCACGTCGCGTACCGATGGCACCGAGAACCTAATCGGCGCGTTGCGCACCGCCATGGGCATGTGCGGCGCTCGCACGATTCGCGATTTCCAGCAAGCCGAGATGGTAGTCGCTCCGTCGATCAAGACGGAAGGCAAGCAGATCCAGCGCGCCCAAGGCTGAGCTGCCCGGTCAACGAAGCATGGACACGTCCACGACGCTCGCCGATCTGCAGGCGCTGGTCGAGCGTTTCGTCGCGGAACGGGACTGGGCGAAGTTCCACAGCCCGAAGAACCTCTCGACGGCCATCACCGTCGAGGCTGCTGAATTGATGGAGCTGTTCACCTGGCAGACTGAGACTGAGAGCGTAGAGTCGGTGGCCGGCGCGCAGCGACAGCCGGCTAGCGACGAACTCGCGGACATCCTCATCTTTGCCATGGCCTTCGCCAATCAGAACAAGATCGATCTCGCCACCGCGATTCGGGACAAGCTGGCCAGGAACCGCGAAAAATATCCTGTAGAGACCTTTAAGGGCCGCGTTTAGACGCTAGCGCCGTAACTAAAAGCATCCGTTCATGACCTGCCAGGTCGCGGCGCGTTTCGATCTCGGCAGTAGGGAAGTGGTCGGCTGCTACCCTACGAAGCGCCCCTCCTTGATTCCAGGCGTGCTCTGCCAGCAGCATTCCGCCCGATGACAACCGGCCTCGGGCCTGTTGCAGTAGCTCCTCAATCACGACCGTCCCGCGTCTTCCGGCGCGCAGCGCGACCTCTGGCTCGTGGTCGTGGATCTCCGGCGGTAGGGTGTTGTATGTCCGGCTTGGGATGTAGGGCAGGTTGGCGATTACAAGGTCGAACGCGCCCTGCAGCGGCTCAAGCAGCGAGCCTTCGACGAACTCAAGCCGTTCGCTCACACACTGTGCGGTGGCGTTGCGCCGGGCCAGCGCTAAGGCATCGGCCGAGACGTCCGTCGCGACGATCCGCAGCCTAGGGACCTGCTTTGCCAGCGCGACGGCGATCGCGCCGCCGCCGGTCCCGACATCGATCGCGCGTAGCTCCTCGACCGGCGGCTTCCGGCGCTTGATCCAATCGATAGCCGTTTCCACCACCAGCTCCGTCTCAGGCCGCGGAATGAGGGCGGCAGGGGAGCACGCGAACTCGAATCCGCAAAACTCTCGATGCCCGATGATGTACGCTGCCGGTTCGTGCGCTAGCCGGCGGGTTGTCAGCGACTCGTAGTCCTGTTCGCTCTTCGGCTCCAGCGGCTCTTGCAGGCGCTTATAGAGCTCCTCACGGGTGATGCCCAGGCTGTGGCGCAGGAGCAGCTCGGCCTCCAGCCGGGCATCGTCGATATCGGCGTCTCGTAGACGCGAAGACGCATCGTTGAGTGCTTCGCCTAGGTTCATGTGGATGCGCTCTAGATGGCCGTCTGCTCTTCCAGCAGTCTCGCCTCTTCGCTGGTAGCTACTGCGTCGATCAGCTCATCGATCTTGCCGTCGAGCAGCGATGGCAGGTTGTGCATCGTGATGCCGATCCGGTGGTCCGTCACCCGGTCCTGTGGAAAGTTATATGTCCGAATCTTCTCGGATCGCGCGCCTGTTCCGACCTGCGCCTTGCGCGCTCCCGCAATCTCGGCCTCCTGTTCGCGCACTTTCATATCGAGTATTCGGGCGCGCAACACGCTCATCGCTTTCACTCGGTTTTTCGCCTGTGATCGCTCGTCTTGGCACTGCGCGACGATGCCGGTGGGGACATGCGTGATCCGGACGGCCGACGCGACCTTCTGCACGTTCTGACCGCCGTGACCGCTGGCGTGGAAGATGTCGACGCGTAAGTCGCTCTCCTCGATCTTAACCTCTACTTCGTCGGCCTCGGGCAGCACGGCAACGGTGGCTGCTGAAGTATGAATGCGGCCCTGAGTCTCCGTCTGGGGGACGCGCTGGACGCGATGCACCCCGCTCTCGTACTTGAACCGGGAGTAGGCGCCCTCCCCGTGCACTTCGAACACGATCTCCTTGAACCCGCCAATTCCTGTCTCGCTGGCCGATATCACCTCGGTCTTCCAGTTACGGTCGTCGGCGTAGCGGCTGTACATGCGATAGAGATCGGCCGCGAACAGGGCGGCCTCGTCGCCACCTGTGCCCGCGCGGATCTCCACGATGACGTCACGTTCGTCCCGCGGGTCCTTGGGCAGTAGGGCGCGCTTAAGCTTTTCTTCCAGCTCGGCGTGCTGGCCCTCGAGTTGTTTGATTTCGTCCTTAGCGAGCTGGACCAGCTCATCATCGCCACCGTCCTCGACAATCGACCTCGCCTCGGCCAACGAGCCTCCGATCTGCTGAAACTCCCGGTGCAACGCGACCACCTCCTCGAGCTGAGAGCGCTCTTGCGCTAGCGCCCGCAGGCGCGAGTGGTCGGCGGCAACGTCAGGCTCGCCCATTTTGGCCGTTAGCTCTTCGTATCGCGCTTCGATAGCAGCTAATCGATCGGTAATAGCCATTGTGCCTGCAATATAACGATAGGGCAGGGCTGATACGAGCCGTGCTGATTGACTCGACATAACTAGAACCGTCCAAATAGGTGCGTTGACACCCGTGCCGAATGCCTCAAGAATGCCAACATGGACAACAAGGTTACCGTCTCAATCACGTACTGCATCATCTGCAACTTCCGTGGGCGAGCCGCCTGGCTCGCGCAGGAGCTTCTTGCGGCACATGAGGGCGAACTGAAGCAGGTGACACTGGTGCCGGACGAGGGAGGGGTCTTCGAAGTACGCATCAACGATGAACTGGTCTTCTCGCGCCGAAGAGATGACCGCTTCCCAGAGCCGCGAGAGGTGAAGGACGCGCTGCGAGAAGCGCTTGGCCTCGAACCCAAGCCGCGCCACGACTAGCCCGCCGGACATTTTACACGTCGGGGCACCAGGTTTACCCCGGCCTGCCGTTACTAGCTCTGAGAGGAGCCCCCGCAGCTGCGGGACTAGACCCAAGCATGACGCTAACACCACCATCAGAGGCGCCGTTCAAGGATTACTGTCTGATCCTGCAGGTGCACCCAGAAGCCGACGCAGGCATGATTGAGGCTGCCTATTGGCACCTGGCGCGCCGCTATAACGACCAGGCAGATACCAATCCGCTCGCTAAGGAGAAGTTAGACGACCTCAACGAGGCCTACAGCGTGTTGGGTAACCCGGCTCGCCATGAGGGGTACTCCCGGCTACGGAACGAGGTCCTGGGCGAAGGGACGCTACCTAAGGCCGCCGCGCCGGCTCGGGAGCCGCCGCCGTTGGCCGTCATGGAAAAGCAGCGGTCGCTTTCACGAGTAACCACTCCTCCTCCGTCCCAACGCAAGTTGGATCTTCGTTTCCAGCGTTTCATCGAACCTTCGTGGCAGAACACACTTCTCGTCCTTGTCGTGCTCACCGTCGTCGCAACGTCAATGCTGGCGACTTCGGCCAACGCTGCGGTCCTGCTGACGCTTGTGGGCGTTTGCATGCTGATCGGTGCAGTGCCCATCATCCGGCTGCTGTCCAAGACGAAGGTCGCCACGAACCTCATGAATGAGTTGGGCCTCACCACGCACCTACGCCACCTCGACTCAAAACGCCCCCGCTAAGCTTACTGGCCCTCTAGGGTAGCCCCGCCGGCAGCACGGTCCACCAATTATTATGATCGCACTATAACCCTTATGTAGAGTGCCAGATACAGATAGAAGTGCTAGCTAGAGAAACGCTCAGGCTTAGCTCGGAAACGTAACCAGCGACGTCGTGTTCTCGACGCCGTCGATCGTGCGAATGTGCTCGCTCAGGATCGGCGGTATGTCTGCTAGGTCATCAACCTCGATCTCCGCAACGATGTCGTAAGGTCCCATGACTTGATGGGCTTGCGTGACGCCTTCGATGCCGGCCAGCGCGTCGAATACCGCCTTGGTCTCGCCGGGATTCGCGACGATCAGAATGTACGCCTTAATCATGTGAGTCTCCCTCCGCGCTCCAAGCTCAATCCGTTGAGCCGCGCTCAGCCTCAATCTTGAGCCGTGCCTCATCACTATACCGGTGCATGGAAATTCGTCAACCAGCTAGAGAGCTTGCAGATGATTACGTCAAGCAGAGCCCACGATAGCTGTCCGGCGACCGTTGTACAATGGTCTCGCCATGAACGCCAACGCATCGCCAGCGAAGGCGCTGGAGAAGTCCGTCGTGCGGCAGCTGGAGCGCGCTGTCGGCAAAGACAGCGTCCTGTGGCGTCCGGAAGAGGTGCTGGCGTTCGAGTACGACGGCACGATCGAACGCGCGATGCCGCAGGCCGTCGCGTTTCCGAACACTGCGCACCAGGTCGCCGAAGTCGTCCGGATCGCGCTAGACGCCGGTTTGCCGGTTGTGCCGCGCGGCGCAGGCACAGGCCTGAGCGGCGGCGCGGTCGCCGCGCTGGGCGGCGTTGTCGTCGCGCTCACACGCATGAAGCGCATCCTGGAGATTGATGCTGAGAACCAACTCGCCGTCGTCGAGCCCGGAGTCGTCAATCTAGAGCTCTCGAAGGCGGCCGAGCCGCACGGCCTCTACTACGCGCCGGACCCATCCAGCCAACGCGTCTGTACGCTTGGCGGCAACGTTGCCGAGAACGCCGGCGGGCCGCACTGTCTGGCCTACGGCGTCACGACGAACCACGTGCTCGGCCTTGAGGTCGTGACACCAACTGGCGACATCGTCGAACTGGGAGGCCGCACCGGCCAGACGCCGGGATACGACCTGCGCGGTCTGTTCGTCGGCTCCGAAGGGACGCTGGGCATCGCCACCAAGATCGTGCTCCGGCTGCTACCCCGATCCGAGGCGACACGCACGCTGCTGGCCATCTTCGACACCGTCGATGAGGCGAGCGAGGCCGTTTCGGCGATTATCGGTCACGGCATCGTCCCGTCAGCGCTTGAGATGATCGATCACCACGTCATCAAGGCCGTCGTCCAGGCGATGGACGTTGGTTACCCGGACGATGCCGGCGCGGTTCTGCTGATCGAAGTCGACGGCCTGCGTGAAGCCGTCATCGAGGAAGCCATCGAGATCAAAGAGGTCTGCGCAGCCGAGGGCGCTCGCGAGGTCCGTGTGGCTGAGGAGGCTGCGGAGCGAGAGCGGCTCTGGGCCGGACGTAAAGGTTCCATCAGCGCCCTAGGCAGGCTGGCGCCAAACTACTACGTCCTGGATGGCGTCGTACCGCGCACGAAGCTCCCCGACGTCCTGCGGGAGGTCTACAAACTTGGCGAACAGTATGGGTTTCCGATCGCAAACGTCTTCCACGCCGGCGACGGCAACCTCCATCCGAATGTGCTCTTCGACGAGCGCATCCCCGGAGAGACCGCGCGCGTCCTTGAGGTCGGCGCGAAGATCATGCGCCTCTGCGTCGATGCGGGTGGCACCATCACCGGCGAGCACGGTGTCGGTCTCGAAAAGCGTAGCTTCATGGAGTGGATCTTTTCGGAGGCCGACTTCGCCGCGATGGCCAACGTGAAAGCCGCCTTCGGAGGGAACGATCTCTATAACCCATGCAAGATCTTTCCAACGGGCAAAGGTTGCGGCGAAGTCACCCAGACGAAGATCGAGCACGTCATGAAGCAAGCCGGACCAGACGCGTACATCTAGTTATGTCAACTACTGCACCCTCCGATATCGGCCTCGAGGAAGCACTGCGTTCCGTCATTGGCGACGGTCTTACGAGCGGCGGCGACGAGCACGCGGTCGATGGCGTCGTCCCCTCGTTGGCTGCGAGCCCTGCCTCTGTAGACGCTCTCTCTGCGATTCTGCGGGCGTCCTCGGAGCGGAACGCCGCCGTCATCCCATGGGGTGCCGGCTTTCACATGTCTCTCGGTAACGTACCCACTCGCTACGATGTCGCCCTCAAGACGACAAAGCTCAACCGTCTTGTCGAGTACGAGCCCGCCGACCTTACGGTCACAGTCGAGGCCGGCATGACGCTTGGCCGTCTAAGCCAGCACCTCTTAGAGCACCGTCAGTTCCTACCTATCGATGGTCCAGACGAAGCAACTATCGGTGGCCTGCTGGCCGTCGGCCTCGGAGGCCCGTCCCAGCAGGCGTACGGCTTCCCGCGGGACTGGCTGCTTGGCTGTAAGATCGCTCTGGTTGATGGCACGGTCGTGCGTGCGGGTGGCCGCGTCGTGAAGAATGTTGCTGGCTACGACATGACGCGCATGGCCGTTGGCTCGCTGGGAACGCTTGGCGTCATCGTCGAGGCGACGCTGAAGGTCGCGCCTGTGCCGGCGGCTCAGGAGACCCACCTGGCCGCATACGCAGAGGCATCAGACGCGCTAGAAGCGGCGCGGACCGCCACCCGGGCTGGGCTCGCGCTACGGGCCGTCGCCGTCCTCGAGAAGCAGGGCGCGTTCTGGCTCGCCGGCTCCTCAACCGCCGTCGAACGGAGCCGCGAAGAACTGCGAGACCTCACAGGCGATACCGAAGCTCGCCGGCTCGACGGCCAGGCTGCCGATCGCTGGTGGGCTTCGCTCGACCGCCTAGACGCCACGTCCGACGTCACAGTACGCGTCTCCGTGCCGCCCTCCGAGGTGGCCGCGATGCTGTTGGCTCTGGCCGCATCCACCGAGAGTGCAGGTACCTCGGTCAAGCGGGTCGCGGTCCCCGCTGTTGGCGTGATCATCGGCCGCCTCACTGGAGGCGCAGCGGACTCGTACGCGGACGTCATCGAATGGGTGCGGCGGGACGCCGTCTCGCGCGGCGGCTCGCTCATCGTTACGAAAGCGTCGCAGGATGTGAAGGACAGAGTCGACGTCTGGGGCGACAGCCCTGCTCTCCCGCTCATGCGCAGCCTCAAGCAAGAGTTCGACCCCAACGCCACGCTCAACCCCGGTCGATTCGTGGGTGGCATCTAGCATGGCCAACGAGATCGTGATTCACGATCAGCCCTCTCAGGAAGACATGAGCCGCTGTGTTCATTGCGGCTTCTGTCTCCAGGAATGTCCTACGTATCTTCAGCTGGGTATGGAGACCGACTCACCCCGGGGCCGCATTCATCTCCTGAAGGCGCTCACGGACGGCCGGGTGAAAGCCACGCCGTCACTGGTCAGTCACCTCGATCTCTGTCTGCAGTGTCGCGCCTGCGAAACCGCCTGCCCCTCCGGCGTCCCGTTCGGCCGCATCATGGAGTCTGGCCGCGCGATGATCGTCCAGCGCGGCGACGCACCTCGGTCTTGGTGGTTCCGCACATGGCTATTGAAGCTGGTACTCCCCTACCCGAAGCGCATTGCGCTCCTGTTCACACTCCTGCGCTTCTATCAGCGCAGCGGCCTTCAGTGGCTTGTCCGGGCATCCCGGCTGCTACGCCTCCTGCCTGGAGGCCTAGCCGAAGCGGAAGAAATGCTTCCGGAGGGGTCGACACCCGCGTTCACTGTGCAGCCACTCACCGGGGCTTCCAGCTCCGCCACAAAGCGTGTTGCTCTCCTCACCGGCTGTGTCATGCCGCATCTCTACGCGCGTACGCACGAGGCTACTGTCCGCGTGCTCGCTCGCAATGGTGTGGCCGTCGTCGATGTGCCGCAGCAACGTTGCTGCGGCGCCCTCAGCATCCATGCCGGCGACCGCACGACCGGCCGCCGTTTGGCCCGACGCAACATCGATATCTTCCTGGAGGCGGGCGGCGATGGCGTGATCGTAAACTCCGCGGGCTGCGGTGCAACGCTCAGAGAATACGGCGAACTGCTGGCGGAAGATCCGGCCTACGCGGAGAAAGCTGAACGGTTCGCGAACTCTGTTCGTGATGTCACTGAATTTCTCGCGGAGCTCGGCGTCGAACCGCCTGTAGCGTCTGTCGATACGCGTGTGACCTACCAGGATTCGTGCCACCTTGTACACGGCCAGAAGGTTCGCGACGCGCCACGAGAGCTGCTTCAGTCGATCCCCGGCTTGGACTTGGTCGAAATGGACAACTCCGATCACTGTTGTGGTAGCGCCGGCATCTACAGCTTTGCCCAGCGTGAGATGGCGATGCGCCTCCTCGACGACAAGATGCGCGATGTCGCCGCCACCCAGGCGTCCGTCATCGCGACCGCCAACCCTGGCTGCATGATGCAGATCGAAGCCGGCCTCCGCCGCCACGGCCTCCAGGGCCGTGTCGTCCATGTCGTCGAGCTGCTAGACGAGGCGTACCAGGCCGAGGAAGGCGCTTAGTGCCCGTCCACATCCGCGCCGAACCAGACGATGTGGCGCCCGTCGTCCTGCTCCCAGGCGACCCCGGCCGCGCTCAGCGCGTCGCTGAGCAGTTCGACGATGTCCAGTGCTATAACGAGTTTCGCGGCCTCCTCGGCTATTCGGGGACGTTTCATGGCAAGCGCGTCTCCGTGCAGACCACCGGCATGGGCGCGCCATCGGCCGCCATCGTCGTCGAGGAGCTGGCCATGCTGGGCGCGAAGACCGTCATTCGCATCGGCACGTGCGGCGGCGCTGGGACTGGCGTCCATCCAAGCGACCTCGTGATCGCGACCGCGGCCTGCCCTCTCGACGGCACAACGCGACAGTACCTTGGCGGTGACGCCTACGCGCCCGCTGCTTCGTTCGAAGTCGTCCGTGCTCTCGTCGACGCTGCGGGAGCGGCGGACGTCCGGCACCATGTCGGCCTCATCGCGACGGAGGACGCGCTGTACTCGGTCACCCCGGGCTGGTCCGAGACGTGGGCCTCGCGCGGCGTTCTCGCGCAGGAGATGGAGGCGAGTGCTGTGTTCACCGTCGCCGCGCTCCGAGGCCTTCAGGCCGGCTGCATCCTCGTGGCGTCCAACAGCGCGGGCCAGCATGAGCGTCTGTCTGACGATGAGCTGCTTCCAGCCGTCGACCAGATGATTCACGTGGCGCTGGAGGCGGCCGTGGCGCTGAACACCTAGCTACTCAGGCGCTTCTCGTACCACCCCACGTCCCAGTACTTGTCGAACTTGCGGCCTATTTCATGCAACACGCCCGTTGGCCTAAAGCCGAAAGCTTCGTGCAGCGCGACCGACGCGTCGTTTGGCAGCGTGATGCCGGCAACCGCCATCCGCAGGTCCTGGCCGGCCAGCGCCTCGAAGAGGGCCATGTAGAGTTGCGTGCCGACCCTGCGGCCTGTTTCGTCGTGAGCGCAGTAGACGGTCGTCTCGACGGTCGTGTCGTAGGCGCGCTTCTGCCTGAAGGCGTGCGCATAGGCAAAACCGATCACCCTACCCTCCTGTTCAGCCACAAACAGTTGATGTCGTCCGTCCGCGCTGAACTGCTCGAACCAATCGACGCGCTGGTTAGTCGTGATCGGCTCGAGGTCGAACGTGATTGGGGTGTGCGCGACGTAGTGATTGTAGATGTCGTTAATCTGTGTCAGGTCGGCCTTCAGGGCGAGCCTTATGCGGATGCTGTCCATGGCCATGAAGACATGATAAATCCGTACGCGAGTGTTGCCAGCTCGCGCGCGTTACGTTCTGGTTACGCTTGGACGAAGCTAGCCTAAGTGCTGGATAACGGCTTCGATTTGGTCTGCCAGCGACCGGGAGGTATCGACGCTGAGATACGCTTCCGGCGGAAGTTCGTCGATCGCCTCTCGCGCGCCGGTCTGGGCCTGGTAGATCTCCCACCGGCCGTCCGAGACGCTCTTCTCCTCAGCACGCTCAGCCAACCGCCCGCGAATCGTCTCTTCATCTACGGCTGTCTCGATCAGCGTAAAGCGAGCCTTCATCTGATTGGCCAGCTGCCGTGCGGCCAGGCGCGCGTCCCGTTTCAGGTACGAAGCGTCTAGGATCACCGGCTTGCCCTGCTCTAACCACGACTGCGCGTTCGCGAGCAGCGCGTCATACGTTTGCTCAGTCGTCTCCTGGTTGTAGATGCCGGCCCCGAACGGCTCCCAACGACGTTCGGTCGCTTCCAGGCCCAGTAGTGCCTTCCTCACCACGTCGGAACTGTAGACCGCCGCTCCCAGGCGTCCCGCAAGGGCGTTCGCCAGGTAGCTCTTACCTGTCCCCGTCAGCCCCGACATGACGATGAGCGTCGGCGGCGTTGCCTCCGTCGCATACCGATGCGCCAGCGCGAAGTGTCGATGCGCTCCCTCCGCAACTGACCGTTTTTGTTCTTCATCGATCTCGGGCTGGTCCAGCTGGAAGCCGTCGACCTTTCCGCGCACGTAGGCTCGATAGCATTTGTAGAACGGCAACAGCAACGGCAGCGTCGAGTCAGCCGTCGCGCCTAGGTAGGAGCCCAACAGCTCGTCGGAGACAGCCTGA
>JADFPV010000004.1 GCA_022562155.1 Chloroflexota bacterium | reverse complement strand
GTGGCATGTCGACGCGGAAGCGGTTGGAGCCCATGGTGCAGCCCTGGATCTTCTTCTCTTGCAGGAAGGACGCGCCGTTTAGCTCCACCTTCTGGCCGACCGGGATCATGCCGATGATCGTCGCGGTACCGCCGGCGCGCAGTGCATCGAACGCCTGCTCGGCGACGTCCTTGTTGCCGATCGCTTCGAACGTGTAGTGAGCGCCGCCGCCGGTGATCTCCCTGATCTTCTCGACCGCGTCGCCCTGCGAAGCGTCGATGGTGTGTGTCGCGCCCAGCTCCTTCGCGAGACCGAGCTTGCTCTCGACCATATCGACCGCGATGATCTGGCCCGCGCCAGCGATACGGCAGCCCTGGATCGCTGCCAGCCCGACGCCACCAGCGCCGAAGACGACGGTGCTCGTGCCAGGCTCAACCTTTGCCGTGTTGAGCGCCGCGCCGACGCCCGTCATCACGCCGCAGCCGATGAGCGCGGCTTGGGCCAGCGGCATGTCGTCGCGGATCTTGACGATCGCGTTCTCGTGGAGCAGCATGTGCTCCGCGAAGCTGGAGATGTTGGCGAACTGCGCGATGGGTTCGTCCGTGCCTTCCTTCGTGAGCTTAGGCGGCTGATCGGGCGACCGGCGCACCTCCGGGCTTCGGCAGAGCGAGGGGTGGCCCGTCAAGCAGTACTCGCAATTGCCGCAGAACGCGGAGAGGCAGGCGATCACATGGTCGCCGGGCGCGAACTGTGTCACCAACTCGCCGACCTCTTCGACGATGCCGGCCGCCTCATGGCCCAGCACGGCAGGCGCCGTGAACGGATAGAGGCCGTCGACGAAGTGGAGGTCGCTGTGGCAGACGCCGCTGGCGGCGGTCTTGACCAGTACCTCGCGCGGTCCCGGCTTGTCGATGTCTACGCCTTCGATCGTGAGGTCCTGCTTCGGTCCGTGGAATATTGCTGCTTGCATAACATGCTCCTTTCAGAAAAGCGTTCCATTCAAGCGATAGGCGGCGTTCGCGTCAACTCTTTGACGGCGCCGACAATGGCCGGCGACCGCGGACCACGATCGCTTCTACGTGCCGCCGTCAAACATGATCACCGAACGCGCGACCTCGCCGGCCTTCATCGCCCGGAAGGCCTCGTTCACGTCCTGAAGCGCGATGCGGCGGGTCACCATCTCGTCGAGCCGGAGTTTGCCCTGCCGGTAGAACTCGACGTAGCGGGGCATGTCGACAAGCGCACGGTTCGAGCCCATGTCCGTGCCCTGGATCTTCTTTTCCTGCAGAAACGCGGTGCCGTCTAGCGCTACCTTATCGCCCTCAGGGATCATGCCGATCACGGTTGCCGTCCCGCCGGGCCGCAACGCATCGAACGCCTGCTGCGAGACCAGGGCCAGTCCGATGGCGTCGAACGCGTAGTCGACGCCCCCGCCGGTCAGCTCGCGGACCCGCGCGACCGGGTCCTCGCTGGACGAGTCGACCGCGTGCGTCGCTCCTAGCTGTCGTGCCAGATCGAGCTTGGCGGCTACGACATCGATCGCGATGATGCGGCGCGCGCCGGCGATGCGGCAGCCCTGGATCGCCGCCAGCCCGACGCCGCCGGCGCCGAACACCGCTGCTGTCGAGCCGGGCTCGACTCTTGCGCAGTTCAGGACGGCGCCCATGCCCGTCATCACGCCGCAGCTAATTAAGGCGGCAACATCCAGAGGGATATCATCAGCGACCTTCACAGCGGCGTTTTCGTGCAGGAGCATGCGCTCGGCAAAGCTGGACAGGTCGAAGAAATCGTGGAGCGCTACGCCGGTGGAGGCCAACGTCAGTTTTGGTGGTTCGTTCGGGCCCCTGCGAGTCTCTTGTTTTGGGCACAGGTTCGGGTGGCCTGTCAGGCAGTACTCGCAGTGTCCGCAGAACACGGACAGGTTCGCGATGACGTGGTCGCCCGGCCGGAACTTGGTCACCAGCTCACCGACCTCCTCCACGATGCCCGCCGCCTCGTGCCCGAGCACGGCCGGCGCCGGCCAAGTGTAGAGGCCGTCGACGTAGTGCGCGTCGCTGCGGCAGACGCCGCTCGCGATCGTTCGAACGACCATCTCGCGCGCCATCGGCGCGTCCATCGAGACCTCTTCGATCACAAGGGGCTGGTGCGGGCCGTGGAAGACGGCGCCTTGCATCGTGCGCCGCATCGTGCGCGGCATGGTGCGCGGCATCAAGAGCGAAGCCGCTGCGACGCGTCGACGGCCGCCGCGAGGAATACGTTGCTGCCATGGAGGTCGTACTCGCGCAGGCAGGCTTCGGTGAACTTGATCGCGTGCTCGTCCTGGGTGAACACGGCTTGATCGATGATGTCCTCGCGAACGTTCGACACGGTCGCGATCGATTCCGGCGCAGGCCGCTGGCCGAAGGCGGCGTAGATCGCGGCGCCCGCCTGCCAGGCGTGGGCGCAGGCCTGGTCGGCGACGTCGGGCGTCAGGTAGGGGAGGAGCAGCCGGACGGCGCTGGGACCGGTCACGCAGTGGATCAGTCCGATCGAGTTCGCGTCGTTCACGTTCGCCAGATAGGCGCGGGCAAACGTTTCCGTCATGTCGGAGAGGAACGCATCGCGATCGCTCGTATCGACCATGTTGATCACTCCGCCGAACGACTCCTCGTCCAGGCGCAGGAGGCGGTGTGTGATGAGGCCAAGCTGGTGCTGATCTTCCACGGACTGCACGGGGACGTCCTCAATGGCGGCCGACGGCAGCCGTGACCCGCCACGGTCGGGCAGGCCGGGGACTGTCATGTAGCGGGCGGCCCAATACGCCAAGCCTTGGGCTAGCTCGCGAAGGCGTTCCTTGGTCTCGTTACGGCCGAGGTTCCTGGCGGCGTGGGCTGTGCGGATGATGCCGTGCGTCGCCGCCGACACCATGCCCGGCGCGAATTCTGCCGTCCAGGTGTTGACGATCTGCTGCCACGGAGCCTGGTCCAGCTCTCGTTCGAAGAACACGGCCCAGTCGGCGACGCGTTTGACGTTGCCGAGCGCTTCGCGCCAGCCGTCGGGTGGGATCGGGTTTCCTGGCTTCGGCGCATCCTGCAGGTTGCGCTTGTAGCCCTCAGTCCAGGGAACAACCTCTTCAGCCCGTCCCAACGTATACAGCGCTTCGGCGGCCATGGGGCCGTGGTTGGAAAGCCCGGGCCCGAACTCAGGTCCGGTGTCACAGAGGAGGTCTAGCGCTTCGTCGAGTACGTCAGATTGCTCAGCCATGGCGGAACCATCCTAGCAGGTGCGTCTCGGGATGGCCTACGTCACACTCACCTCTTGACACGGTTGCTACACTCCCAATAAGGGCCTCGTCGCCCGGCGTATGCGTACTCTTGGAGTACGGCGTTGTGCCCGTGTCCGTTCAGCACCACTGAAGGAGGTTCGCATGAACGCATGGGAATACAAGGTTTGTTACGTCGATTTTCGTGGCCGGATCAGCGCAGAAGGGGTGGAGTTCATCCGCCAGAGCGGTGAGCACCGCACCGGGTTCGTCAAAAAGTACCTCGAAACCTTAGGGCAAGAGGGCTGGGAGATGACCGGGATCCTCCCCTTGGGGCGTCCAGAAAGCAGCTACTTCATCCTGAAGCGGCCGGCAGAGGCCGCAACGAGCGAAGGTTAGCTAGCTAATACAGGTGCTTGAGGACGGCTAGCCAGCCGTCTGGTTTTGGCAAACCAGCTGCTGGCAAGATTATGCGGTGCAGCGTTGAGCCGGGTGGCGGGGTCCGATCTAGGTTGTCTATTACTACTGTGGAATGGCCTCGCCGTTGGGCGATGGGAACGGCTTCAGGAACGTGAATGCTGAGGGGTTGGGGCCCGACGTTTGCAACTTCTCCAACCGCTCCTTGGCTTCGTCGGTGGTCGGCATGTGCCCCGCCGGTACCCACCACAGCCCCGATGTGGGGGTCTCCATGACGTGGAACCACTCTCTGCGGCGGGCAAATATCTGCTTGTGACTACTGCGATAGACGTAATCGGACAGCGATTCAACTGACTCCCAGACCGACATGTTGATCAGGATGGTGTCGTCGTCGAACGCGCGAACGGCGGTGTTGTCGCCTTCCTCTGTTTGCATCCGCCAGACGAAGCCGGGGCTCTTATCCGCCAGCCGGTTGAGCTCCTCAAGCCCCGCGACGAACTCTACCATCACCGGATCGCTTATGGGCGCTCGCACGCGCCCGATGTTCACCTGCGCTAGATGGTGCTGCTGAGTCATGGCGTTCGGTTCGTGGTGGTTCGTCCCTCAGCTGTAGGCTCGGCAGCGGCGCCTCGCCTGGCCATGCTTACTTAGCCGTTTGCCAGCTTCTCTGCGACCCTGCGGAACTCCAGGGAGGCGTCCTTATCGAGCGGCTTGCCGTGGCCGATGCAGGCGATGTCGAAGTCGAGCTCCGCGAGTTTGCGGAACGACTTTATGGCCAGCGGCCGGTCGAGGTTGAACATGCCGAGGATCAGCTTCTCCTCCTCATCCCGTTCGGCGGCGTCTCCCGCAAAGAGCAGCTTTTCTTTCGGCAGGAAGATCGCCAGGCTGCCGGGCGTGTGGCCTGGCACGTGCACGGCTGTGGCGCCCGAGCCCAGTTCGATCTCATCGCCGTCCTGCAGCACGCGGTCGACGCGAGCGGGCTTGGCCAAGGGCGTCTCTTCGATCGCCATCTCCATGAACTTGCGCTCTTCTTCAGGGACGTCCGGGATCGTTATCTCCTCCTTGCCCGTGATGACGGGGATGTCCAGCTCATGCGCCAGCACCTGGGCACCTGTGCGTTCGATCAGCTCGGCATGGCCGCCGGTGTGATCCGGGTGGCTGTGTGTCAGGATGATCTGCTTGAGCTGCTCCGGCTTGCCGCCAATGTCTGTCAGATGGTCGAGGATGCGGGTCGCATCGCCCGTGATGCCGGTATCGATCAGCGTGTATGTGTCTGCGTCGCGGTAGAGATAGCAGGGGCCCAGCCCCTCGATCATCCAGAGACCAGGAATGACTTCCATTAGCTGAGCTGGTCGGCGGCGCGGCGGAAGAGTGTGCAGGCTTCGCCGTCCAATGGCTTGCCGTGTCCGAAGAAGGCGCGGTCGAAATCGAGCTCCGCCAGCTTCTGGAATGACTCGATGGCCTGCTCGCTGTCTTCGTTGAACAGGCCGAATGGTCCGGCCGGTGGCCCAAGACCGATGGCGCTCACTGCCGCGTCTCCGGCGAACAACATCTTGCGTTGGGGAATGAAGAGCGCGACGCTTCCCATCGTGTGGCCTGGCACGTGTAGCACTTTCGCGCCGCCGCCGATGTCGAGTTCGTCACCGTCCTCCAACTCCCGGTCGACGCGCGCCGGCGTTGCGATCTCCGCCCCGCTGCCGATGAAGGGACGCAGGACGGAGCGCAATGTGTTCGCGTCAGGTTTGGGCGAAGGCTGGTCGCCGCGAATAACGGGCGCCTCGATCTTGTGCGCGAACACCTGGGCGTTCGAGCGATCGATTACGTTCGCCAGCGAACCGGTGTGGTCGCGGTGGTGATGCGTAATGAAGATCTGTTTTAGGTCCTCAGGCTTGCGCCCGATCTTCTCGATGACGGCGAAGATCTTGTCGGCGCTGTTTGCCAACCCGGTATCGATTAGCGTGAGCCTGTCCTGCTCTTGATAGATGTACGCCCTGCCGATGCCGAGGCTTTCGATGGCATGGACACCTTCGTCAATTTCCATCGGTGTTAGTATGCCAGAGCGGGCGCCGTAGCTCCATCCTGAGCATAAAAAGTGTGTTGACATTCCAAGTTCCACCTCCGTAGGATGACGTGCCGGTAGGTTAGGCTTTTACGTCAACGAAAGAAAGGATTTGCCCATGTGTCACGACTTCAATGCTCATCCCGCAATAACGCCCATTTCGGGGGCGGCCGTCGATTCCGAGGATCTCGTCCTCGAGTCCAAGGATGGGACTAAGTTCGCTGCGTTCCTGGCGCGGTCGGATGACGCGTCCGGAGCCGGCGTTGTAGTGCTGCCGGACGTTCGGGGCCTGTTCCGCTTCTACGAAGAGCTGGCGCTCCGGTTCGCAGAACAGGGCATCAATAGCGTTGTGATCGATTACTTCGGTCGCACCGCCGGCGTCGACAAGCGCGGCGAGGACTTCCCGTTCATGGAACACGTTGCCCAAACGAAGGCACCGCAAATCGCCGATGACGCCGGCGCTGCGGTTGCGTACCTGCGCTCGCCCGAGGGAGGCAACTGCTCCTCGGTGTTCACCGTCGGCTTCTGCTTCGGCGGAGGCAACTCCTGGTTGCAGTCCGCCGCGGGACACGAGCTATCCGGCGTCATCGGCTTTTATGGCCGGCCGGGCCCTGGGCGCGACGGTTCGCCTGGCGCGACGGCCCGGGCAGGGGACTTCAAGGCACCGGTGTTGGCTCTCATGGGCGGGGCCGATCAGGGAATCCCCAAGGAGCAGGTTGACGAGTACGAGGCGGCGCTTCAGGCCGCAGGCGTGGAGCACGAGATCAACATTTATCCCGGCGCGCCACACAGCTTCTTCGACCGGTCCTATGAGGAGCACGCCGACACCGCCGCGAACGCCTGGGAGCGAGTGCTGGCCTTCATAGCAAAGCACGGCTAGCCCTGCGGGCTAGCTCGGCGCTGGTGCTCGCAAGTATGAAGGGAATCCATCATGCCTGATTCGGATGACCAACCTCTCCTTGGAAAGGTCGCACTCGTGACCGGCGGTAGCCGGGGGCTTGGGAAACAGATGGTACTCGGTTTCGCGAGAGCTGGGGCCGATGTCGTCATCGCCAGCCGCAAGCTGGATGCTTGTGAGGAGCTTGCGAGAGAAGTCGAGGCGAAGACAGGACGGAGCGCCCTCGCGACAGCCTGCCACGTAGGTCATTGGGATCAGGTGGAAGGGCTAGCTGAGGCGGCGTACGAGCGCTTTGGGCAGGTCGACGTGCTCGTAAACAACGCGGGCATGTCGCCCACCTATCCGCGACCTGTGGACGTGACGGAAGAGCTGTACGACAAGGTTTTGGCCGTCAACCTCAAAGGACCGTTCCGAATAACCGCGCTGATAGGCCAGCGGATGGCCGACGGCGAGGGCGGCTCGATCATCAACGTGAGCAGCACTGCTTCGATTCGCCCCAGCGCAGACGTGATCCCATATGCCCCGGCCAAAGCCGCGCTGAACGCGATGACTGAGGCATTCGCTCATGCGTACGGGCCGAAGGTGCGCGTCAACTGCATCATGCCCGGTCCGTTTCTTACCGACATCTCGAAGGCATGGCCCATGGAGGTGTTCAATCAGCGGGCACAGCACTTCGATATGCGACGCGGGGGCGAGCCGGAGGAGATCGTCGGTGCGGCGCTTTATTTCGCGACGGACGCTTCGTCCTTCACAACGGGCGCGATCCTTCGCATTGACGGCGGCAGCGGCGTCTAGGAGGAGGACTGAAGTGAGCGACGTACGAGAGTTCCTTGTCGAGATTGACGATGCGGCAGTCGATGACCTCAAGCGCCGCCTCGGGGCGACGCGCTGGCCCGACGCGGAGACGCCGGACGACTGGTCGCAGGGTATTCCGCTCGCCTACATGCAGGAGATCTGTGCCTACTGGGCGAATGACTACGACTATCGCGCGATGGAGGAGAGGCTCAATAGGTGGCCTCAGTTCAAGACCGAGATCGAGAGTCTGGACATCCACTTCCTACACGCGCGCAGCAAACACGCCGAAGCCCTACCGCTGATCATCACGCACGGCTGGCCGGGTTCGATCGTGGAGTTCCACAAGGTTATCGAGCCGCTGACGGACCCTACGTCGCACGGCGGCGATGCAAGCGACGCGTTCCACGTCGTCGCTCCGTCGCTGCCTGGGTACGGGTTCTCCGGCAAGCCGACCGAGCCCGGTTGGGGCGTGCAGAAAATCGCCGCGAGCTGGGATACGCTCATGACTCGCCTGGGCTATGAGCGATATGTGGCGCAAGGCGGCGATTGGGGTGCCGGTGTCACTACCGAGATCGGGTTGCAGAACCTGGGCCACTGCGCGGGCATTCACGTCAACATGCCGACCGCTCGCCCTACCAAGAAATCTCTGGCAAATCCGACAGAGCGCGAACAGGCTGCGCTTGCGGGTGGCAAGCACTACCAGGACTGGGACTCCGGCTACTCCAAGCAGCAGTCGACGCGGCCACAGACCCTAGGTTACGGGCTTGTGGATTCACCCATCGGCCAGGCCGCGTGGATTCTTGAGAAGTTCTGGGCCTGGACGGATTGCCAGGGCCATCCAGAGAACGCCTTGACGCGCGATGAACTGCTGGACAACGTGATGATCTATTGGCTGACCGCTTCTGGCGCGTCGTCGGCCCGTCTCTACTGGGAGAGCTTCGGCCGGCTGACCGGTGGAGATGGTGGGGTCGAGCTTCCGACCGGGTGCAGCATCTTCCCGAAGGAGATCGTGCCCATGCCACGCTCTTGGGCGGAGCAGCATTATCGCAACATCGTCTACTGGAACGAGCTGGACAAGGGCGGGCACTTCGCGGCGTTCGAGCAGCCGGACCTGTTCGTGGACGAACTGCGGAAGTGTTTCAGACTGATGCGCTGAGGAACCACGCGAGATCAGGTAGCTTCTGCTTGGAAGGAAGGAGACTAACTATGCCACTGACATCGCTAAGCCGTTCCATTAGAGGAGAAGTCGCGATAGTTACTGGCGCGGCGAGTGGTATGGGCCGCGCCACTGCGCACCTGTTCGGCGATGAAGGCGCACGCGTTGCCTTGATTGATATCAATGAGGAACCTTTGCAAGATGTCGTCAAGGAGATGACCGATGCGGGATACGATGCGAAGGGCTGGACCCTGGATCTGTCCGATGGTGATGCCATTGCCCCCATCATCAGAGAGATTGGCGAGCACTTCGGTCAGATCGACATTCTTGTGAACAATGCGGGGATATCCATGCCATCACCTGTAGATGGAGATGGCTATCTCACGGCCTGGGAGAAGACCCATGCTGTGCTGCTCACCGCGCACGTACTAACGATCCGGGCCGCGCTGCCCTTCATCCGGAAGTCTCCTCATGGTCGAATCGTCAATATCGCATCAACGGAGGCACTGGGCGCCACAAAGTATGGGAGTCCGTATTCGGCCGCTAAGACGGGCGTCATTGGGTTGACTCGGTCGCTTGCCGTTGAGTTGGGGTCGGAGGGAATCACCGTCAACTGCATTTGTCCTGGACCAATTCGTACTGGTATGACTGCAGGAATACCGGAAGAACACAAGGAAACATATGCGAAAAGGCGAGTTGCCCTCAGGCGCTATGGAGAGCCCGAGGAAGTCGCCCATGGCACGCTCAGCCTGGTATTGCCGGCAGCCCAGTATATTACCGGGGTTGCATTGCCTGTTGATGGTGGGTTAACCGTTAGAAACGCGTGATATGAGCCAGATGAACCTCACGATATATTCAGACTACATCTGACCGTGGTGCTATATCGGCCTCGTGCGGGCCGACCAGCTTCAACTGGAGTTCGACATCGAGGTGACCTGGCTGCCATTCGAGCTGCATCCTGAGATTCCGCCCGAGGGCCGCGACCGCGGCGAGCGGCGCCCACGCCCGGAAGGCTCCGTCAGCCCGATCCGGCAGTTTGCCGAGGAGGCAGGCCTGCCGTACGCACCGGGAGGCCACATCCCCAATGCGCACAGGTCGCTGGAGGCCGCCGAGTTCGCTCGTGAACAAGGACTGTTCGATGCTTATCACCACGCCCTCTTTCGGGCGTACTTCGGCGAGGGCCGCGACCTTGGCGATCTCGCCGTGCTGGCCGAGCTAGGCTCATCGATTGGTCTCGACGTATCCGGCCTCGAAGAGGCGCTGGCCTCGGGCCGCTACGTCTCGTTCGTCAACGAGACGACGGAGGAGGCGCGTAGCTCGGGCATCACGGGAACGCCGACGTTCATCTTCGACGACGGGGAGCGGCGGTTGCCGATCGTCGGCGCGCAAGACTATGCAGTGTTCCAGAACGTCGCGAAACGCATGGGCGCGGCGACTAGGTCTGGCTAGGAGGTAGCGATGGATTTCAGATTCTCCGAAGAGCAGGAAAAGTTTCGAGAAGAGGTACGCGAGTTCCTGCGCCAGGAGCTGCCAAAGGACTGGGATGGCACTGGGTATGGCGAAGAGGGCGCTACAGACATCGGCCAACGCATCACATCGAAACTCGCTGAACGTAAGTGGCTCGCCATGGCGTGGCCGCAGGAGTACGGCGGGCTGAACGCTCCGCATATGCAGCAGTTGATCTACAACGAAGAGATGTCGTATCAGGGCGCGCCGGGCGCCTACAGCATGGGCGTCGCCTGGGTTGGGCCGGCCGTCATGCTCTACGGCACAGAAGAGCAAAAGCAGCGCTTCCTGCCGGGGATCACATCCGGCCAAGACGTTTGGTGCACGCTTTACTCGGAGCCGGAGGCCGGGTCCGACCTGGCCTCGCTCCAGACCCGCGCGGTCCAGGACGGCGACGACTTCGTGATCAATGGCCAAAAGATCTGGACGTCTGGGGCCCAGCGGTCCCACTGGGGCTGGCTCGCCGCTAGGACGGACCCGGAGGCGCCGAAGCACAAAGGGATCAGCACGCTTGCGGTCAAGATGGACACACCCGGCATCACCATGCGGCCGCTGATCAATATGGCAGGCCAGTCCGGCTTCAGCGAAGTCTTCTTCGACAACGTGCGCGTTCCCAAGGAGAACCTTGTGGGCGAGCTGAACCGTGGCTGGTATCAGGTCGCGGTCGCACTCGACTTCGAGCGCTCCGGCATTCAGGCCTACGCGGGCGGCAGGCGGACGCTTGAGCGGCTTGTCGAGTTCGTGCAGGAACATCCCGACGAGACGGTACGCCGCAACCCGACGGTCCGCAACAGGCTCGCGGATCGCGCGGTGGAGCTGGCTGCTGGCACAAACATCGCCTACCGCATACCCTGGATGCAGTCGAAGGGCATCATCCCCAATTACGAGGCCTCGATCAGTAAGCTGTTCGGTTCTGAATTCGGGCAGCGGCTCGCCCTCACCGGCATCCAATTGCTTGGGATGTATGGGGGTCTCGAGCCAGGGTCGAAGTATGCGCCGATGAAGGGCAGGCTGGAGCGCTCCTACCTGCAGGCCGTCTCCAGCACAATCGCCGCGGGCACGAGCGAAGTGCAGCGCGGCATCATTGCGACTAGGGGCTTGGGCCTGCCGCGCGGCTAGGCGATGAGGGTGCCGCTACGGAGCAACCCCGTGCCGTTCACTTGGCTTACCTGCCTGGCACGAACCCTTCTTCACAGTCAGCACATCAGGTGCACCAGAGGCAAGGCGCCACATTATGATTTGCAAGCCCCGGCTCACTGAAGTCTGGGGCGGGCTACGGCGCTCGTATGACACGCCGGCTGGCCAGCGGCTGGTCCTCGTTGCCGGCCTCCTGTTGACCGTCGCCGCCGCCTCGCTCGTCTACTATCGCTTCCTTGACCAGTGGTTTTTCCGGGACGACATCGTCTGGCTGGGGGCGGCGAAGAACCCGCACGTTCTCGAATCTATCAAGAGCGCGTTTGAGTTCCCTCGCGGCCCTACGCCGTATTGGCGCCCTCTCGCCGACTTCTACTTCTTTTCCATGTACCGGCTGTTCTCGCTGGACGCCTTTCCCTACCACCTGGCCAATCTGGTGCTGCACGCTGCCACGGCGGCGGCCACGGTCATGCTCATCCGACGAGTCACGCGCTCCCTCGCTGCGGGTATCCTTGCCGGCCTGCTGTTCGCCGTTGCGCCCGCCTACGGCACCGGCGTGGTCTGGATATCCACCATGGGATCGCTCATGGCCGCTCTCTTGAGCGTCACCACGTTGGTGTTGTTCTTGAGGTTCTGGGAAGGAGCGGCTGGCCGGAGGACGTTGGTCCTCGCAACCGTCACGTTCACGGCTGCGCTGTTCACGATGGAAGCAAGCGCCTCTCTTCCAGTGCTCCTGGTCGTGCTTGGGCTGGCCGTCAAGCTGCCCAGCGATAGACCGAAGGTCGTTGCTTTCGCCCGGGCGGTGCTCCCATTCGTGGCTCTGGCCGCGGCCTACGGCGCTCTCCAGCTCTCGCAATCGCAGATTGGCTCGTCGACGCAGTATCAACTAGATTGGCAGGCAGCAGTTAGGCTAGGCGAACGGTTGCGTTGGCTTAGCCTCCCCCTCTCCACCACCGACTATGGCTCATGGGTCGGAGGGGCCCAATGGGCTGCCCTGGCGACGTTCAGCTTGGCGGCGACCGTTGCGCTCCTCCGCCGCCAATGGGCCATGCCCGCTCTCTTTGCCTGCGCGCTCATCGCGCTGGTTCCCTCCAGCTTCCTCGCAGGCGCGTTCTTCCCTCGATGGGTGTACCTGGCAAGCATTCCTTGGGCGGGCTTCATAGCCGCTCTGACCGTGACGTTAATCCAGTGGCTGTCAGTACGGCACGTCATCGCCGGAGCCGCCGCTATCGTCGTGGTGCTCGCAGGCCTTGGCGCCGCGCTGCTCCCGCGTGACACAGAAGTTCAGCGCTGGATGTCAGGGCAGGCTGCTCAGACGGAAGGAATCAAAGACGCGCTTGAAGACGATTGCCCCATGCTGGAGAACGGTGAAACCGTCTTTGTGCTGGCGCTTCCGTTCGTAGACCCGTCCCACCTGGTTCTAGGACTAATCCAGCTTGTCCGACCCGAGACGAAGGTCGTTCACATTGGGGGTGAGGGATTTGACCTTCTTTCACCGGGCGACTGCGTCATCGAGTGGCGGGGAGGAAAATACACGGGAACTGCCGGTCCTGCGTACGATGCCGGGAGGTTCTGGAGCGTGGCGGTGGCCGCTCCGTGTCCGCAGGCGGTGCCGTGGCAGCAGGCAGGCCAGCACGTGGACGACCTCGCGATCGTCAGCGGATCTGTGACACGCGTTGACCGGGTCGGCCAGACGTCAATCCTCCATGTCGGCGACCGAGGCAAGTTCCGTGTCATCATCCCACCGCACAGGCGGGCATATTTCCCGGAACCGGAGCAGTCTTATCTCGGAGAGAACATCTGCGTCCGTGGTGTCATCCGAGGCTCCACGGACCGGCCGACTATGACGGTTCGGTCTTCAGACACAATTGCCGTCGAAGAGGCGACCGAACTCGGCAGGCTGGAGCGTGGCTACCTGCAGGCCGTCTCCAGCACGATCGCCGCCGGCACGAGCGAGGTCCAGCGCGGCATCATCGCCACGAGAGGCCTAAGGCTGCCGCGCGGCTAGGCGATGAGGGCGCCGAGCGATCTCGCCGCCCTACCGAAGGCCGAAGTACACGTCCACCTCGAAGGCACAGTTAGGCCCGCGACGCTGGAGGAGTTTAGTGCGCGGGAAGGCGTGAGCATTTCGCGTGAGTTCACCGACCCCAATGGCTTCGTCGAAACGTACATGCTGGCAACGCGCGTCATGATCCGGCCCGGCGACTACGCCCGCATGGTGCGGGAGTACGCCGAAGACGCCGCCCACGCTGGCGTTCGCTACGCTGAGCTGGAGATCTCTCCCGCGCTCGGCCCGAGAACGCTCGAATCTTTCTTCGAAGCTGCCGAAGCCGCGTCTCAAGAGCGCGATGTTATCCTTCGCCTTGTGCTCGGACTCGGGCGTGTGATGCCGGCCGAGGTGAAGCTGGAGGCGCTGGACGCCACACGCGCCGTACCCGGCCTCGTTGCGATTGGCTTGGGTGGACCAGAGGAGGGTTTCCCGTCGAAGCCATTTGCGGACGTCTTTGCCGAAGCGAAGAGGCGAGGTCTTCACTCCGCGCCGCACGCGGGCGAGAACGCGGGCCCTGAATCGGTGTGGGACACGCTTGATGCTCTGGACCCCGACCGTATTCAGCACGGCGTTCGGTCTGTGGAAGACCCCACGCTTGTTCGAGAGCTGGCCGAGCGCCAGATCCCGCTGGCCGTCTGCCCGACGTCGAATCTGCTGCTCGGCGTTGTGTCTTCACTCGATGACCACCCGATACGCGCGTTGTGGGACGCTGGAATCAGCGTCTCGGTGAACACTGACGATCCGGGATTTTTCGATTGCGACCTTGTTGGCGAGTACGAGATCGCCGGCCGGCTCCTCAAACTCGATCGCGTAGGGTACGCGCGGTTGGCGAAGAACTCCATCGATGGCTCGTTCGCGGCAGAGGAGCTACGGGAAGAGATACTTACCGCTATCGATGACTGGGAGACGCAGGGAGACGGCTAGCGAGTGCGTTGTAGCTCTTGCAGGCGGGTGGCGATGCCGGTCAGGTTGTCGACCAGTTCGGCGACCGAGTAGGGGCCGCCAAGCGGATACTTCAGCAGCGCTCTAAAGTCCACCCAGTACTTGTTGCGCCGGCCTTCCCTCTGGCGGCTGATGATGTCGTCCTCCTCCATGGCGCGGAGGATGGAGAGAGCGGCCCGCTCAGTGATGCCAACCGCCATGGCGATCTCTCGGAGGGTAGAGCGCGGGTGGTTCGCGACGTGAATGAGAACCATCGCGTGGTTCGTCAGAAATCGCCACTTAGCCATTCTCAGATCTCCTCACTTTGCGGGGCTTGACAAGACGGGAAGTACGAAGTATGATACTGGCATCAGGAATCCGGTAGCATGGGGCTGGTAAGGATAATCCAGCGTTACACATCCAGTAACCAACTTCTACCGTATCACCCAGGGATACGTCAAGTCGTTACTAGATGTCCCAGCAATGGGGTTCCAGGCCGGAGCGGGCCAATCAAGGTGGGTCTGTGATGATGTGGGGTGGTGTGATTGGGCCGCTCCGGCCACTCCGATTAGGGAGACGGGACGAGGAGGAGGAGGCAGGAGGCAGGGATGTTAGTCCTCGATCGGAAAATCAGCGAAGGCTTCTGGATAGATAACCGCATTTTCGTCAAGGTTCTCAGCGTCGGTAGGCGGCGAGTGAAGCTGGGTATCGAGGCACCCAATGGCATATCGATCTTGCGAGAGGAACTCCTAGAGCGTTCCGCGGATTCGTCGAACGGGCGTGAACGACCTGTTCCGGGGGAACAGGACCAAGAAGAGACCTTCCGGCCAGTGCGTCGGTGAAACTTTAGGCGGGGACACTGAAGCCGCCGGTCGGCCTAACAGGGCGGCCCTCCACCACACCAAGCAAGGGAGGGCCGCCCGTCCATATTCGCAAGCAGCTCCGAAGACAGGCCTCGTCGGAGGAGTAGGCCTAGTCGAACAGCGTGGACTGGCCGGCGGGAGCGCGAGCATGTGGCTTCACTCCCAGGTGTTCATAGGCGGCCTTCGTCACGACGCGCCCGCGCGGTGTGCGGTGAAGGAAGCCGAGCTGCAGGAGATACGGCTCGTAGACGTCCATGATCGTGTCGGCTTCTTCCGAGATGGCGGCGGCGATGGTGTCGAGGCCGACCGGCCCACCGTTGAATTTATCGATGATGGTGGTCAGCACTCGATGGTCGACATCGTCCAGACCCAGTTCGTCGATCTCTAGCCGGGTGAGCGCTTCGCGCGCGATCTCCGCGTTGATGGTCCCGTCCGCCATTACCTGGGTGTAGTCTCGTACGCGCTTCAGCAGGCGGTTCGCCACGCGGGGTGTGCCTCGGGAACGACGTGCGATCTCCATGGTCCCTTCTTCGTCCAGCTCAACTTCGAGGATGCGTGCGGAGCGCGCGACGATCTGGCTCACTGCGTCCACGTCGTAGAAGTCCAGCCGATAGACGGAGCCGAATCGGTCCCGGAGCGGCGGACTCATCATCGCGTAGCGGGTGGTCGCGCCGATCAGGGTGAACCGCGGCAGGGCGAGCCGCATGCTACGGGCACCCGGGCCCTTCCCCAGGATCAGGTCCAGCGCGTAGTCCTCCATTGCTGGATAGAGGATCTCCTCGACGGCGCGGGCCAGTCTGTGGACTTCGTCGATGAAGAGCACATCGTCCTGCTGGAGGTTCGTGAGGATTGCAGCCAGGTCGCCCGGCCGTTCAATGGCAGGCCCGGATGTCGTGCGCACGCTCACGCCCATTTCCGAAGCGATGATGTTCGCGAGCGTCGTCTTGCCGAGGCCGGGCGGGCCGTAGAGGAGGACGTGGTCGAGGGGGTCGCCGCGCTGCTTTGCGGCTTCAATAGAGATGCGGAGGTTGTCCTTGACCTTATTCTGGCCGATGTACTCGGACAGGTGACGCGGCCGCAGCGACGTCTCGAACGGTTCGTCTTCGTCTTTGGGCGCGCCGGCGATGATGCGGTCCGTGGTCACGGCTCCCTCCGGTTTCGCCCATTGTACCAGCATCTATTCGTGCGAGTTATCTACAATGTGGCTGTGACCAGGATAAGTGCTTTCACCGCCGTATGGACGGCGCTATTGGCGGGATCAGTCGCCTTGTCGGTGCTTGCCGCGCAACACGAGACCCTGCCGGGCGATACGTGGATCATGTCCTGGGCGCAGGACCGCGCCTACCCCGGCGAGGCGCTCTCCGACATCGTGCGCGCGTTCACGACTACGGAGGTCGTGCTGGCGACCGGCGCCATGATAGTGGTGGCACTATGGCTCCTCGGGTATCGATGGGAGGCGGGGGTGCTTGCGGTCGGACTGGCCGTGCTGCCGCTGCTGCAGGCAGGGCTTAAGGAGATTGTCGACCGGCCGCGACCGATGGAGCCGCTGGTGACACTCCGTACAGGGTTCTCTAGCGAGAGCTTCCCGGCAGGTCACGTTATGAGCCCGGCGCTGCTCTACGGTTTCCTGCTCTATCTAACCGTGAGCACACCGCTTCCCCGCGTCGTGAGGTGGCTGACTGGCATCTGGTCTGTGGCGGTCATTGTGGTGGCGGGTCCGCCCAACGTCTGGTTAGGCGTGCACTGGCCGAGCGACGTGCTTGGGGGCTGGGCCTGGGGCCTCGTCCTCGCCGGCGCCCTCGCGATTGTCCTAGAGGGCGGCCGTGCCCGCTACACGTAGACGGCGATCACGACGGCGTCCTGGTGATTGCTCTCATCGAATGAGAGCACAGCGCAGCGCCGGCCAGCCACCATTTCAGCCGATGCGATGTTGCGCGCGACGGGCACGTCCGAAAGCCACACACTGAGGCTGCCGGCCAGCTGGACCGTCGCGGTGTAGGCGGTGCTGTTGAACGACTTTACTTCGCCTCGTCTGATGTTCATCACATGC
This sequence comes from Chloroflexota bacterium, assembly GCA_022562155.1. Lineage (GTDB taxonomy): Bacteria > Chloroflexota > Dehalococcoidia > DSTF01 > RBG-16-68-14 > SZUA-185. Next base: position 46,423 of record JADFPV010000004.1, on the reverse strand, counting down.
TCCTAGACGTTGCTCAGTTGCAGGCGCTGTTCGTAAATCGGGGAACGCCGCACCTTGCTCCGCCGGACGTAGCGCAGCTCGATCCCGGCGACGCGGAAGTCGATGTCCGAAAGACCGGCCGCCTCGTCGGTCACGGACACGACGTCGTTCACGTCTTGGCCGCAGTTGACGGGTGTGACCAGCTCCCCACGAGAGGGCGCCAGCGTCTCGTGCCGTAGCGCGATCCCGGCCCGATCCTCTACGTTCGTCTGCGTCGTCAGGTTCAGGTCGAAGATCTGGCGCACGTTGTCGAACTGGTCCTCGATCTCCGGCCAGTCAAACGCTTGCGCGAACAGATCATCTCCGAACACCTGGAACCGATTTCTAGCCAGCGCGGGTGAACCGTAGCGCGCGTGGAGGATCGGGTGGTCAGTGCCGTAGTCGTAGTCGGACGTGTCCGTTGCCTCGGTCTCTAAGAGCTGGGCTACCGCATTAGACATGCGGATGGAGTCCGGCACCATCGCCAGCAAGCGCTGGACAGCCCGCAGACCGCTTTCGCCGGGGTGAATCGTGAAGTCCGGTTTGTGGTTCGCGACCACGGAGCTGATGCCAATGTTCACCAGCTCAACGCCGGCCCGCCCGACGACGAAGCTCAGGATCTGCGAGATGGCTCTGTCGCCCGCCTGCCACGTGTGTTGTCTGCGCGCCCGCCAGCGCTCTATCAGCGACCAAGCGTTGCTCGCGTGAAGCACAAGCGTCGCCTCCCCGCCAGCCGACGTGTGTTCCCAGCCATCGAGCCAATACTTGAGCCCTGGCACGCAGACCTCTTCGCCCTGCGGGGTGACGAACCCAAGCTCCACCTCGACCTGGGCGCCGTGCCGGATGACGCTGTAGGCGCCGTTCTGCAGATCGTTGTATCGACCGTCGTCGTTCCGCAGCACGATCTTGACGCCGCCGCGTGTGCGCTGCGTCTCGAGCGATAGCTCGAGCACGTCGTCGCTCAGCTCGGTCTCCGACGGCGCCAGCGATGCCCGCCAGACGCCGCTCGGAGTGGAGAGCCACGCGTACGAGCCAACGCCGGCGATGGCCGACCCGAAGTCGCTGTCGACTTCGAACGGCACGGGCTCGCGCCAAGCGTTGGCTTCGAAGCTCTGACCTACGGGGAACCACGTCCACTGCGGCTGCGAGTACGAGACGGTGCCCGCGTAAGCCTCCACGAAGAAGAGGCGCGCCGTGTCGACGTAGGCCAGGAACGGCGCCAGGAACGTGACGTCGGAGCCGTCATCCGCCTCGGCGATGTTCGAGAGCACCGACCAGGTATCGGCGGCGCGAGTGACGCCGTCGCCGTAGACGGCGGTCCAGAGCCGTGGGTTGTCGTTCGTGTCCGTGCCCGCGATCGCGACGTGGAAGTCGCCGAAGAGGGCCATGGCGATGCCTTCGATGCCGTTCGCCGAGTGTGACCAGGCGGCCGGCGTGCCCCACGTCCCTGTCGTGCGCCGGACGGCGTAGACCGTTGTCGCGTCCGCGTAGATGAGGACCGCGTCCCCGTTGCTCTTCAGTGCGCCTGACAGCCAGACGACGTTCGCGAGGCTTGCAGCCGTCACGGCGCCGCCGAAGCTCGCGCCGTTGTTGCTGCTGTCCTCCACCTTGATGTCGCTTCCGTTCGCGGCCACGTATGCGCGCAGGACATCACTGCCGTTTACCGTCAGCGCGACGCCGGCATCGGCCACGGAGCCGAGGCTCGTCCAGCCGCTGAAGTCGCTTTGATCGTCCGGCGAGGTCGTGCGCTGGTAGTAGAGCGTTGGCCCGGCCGGATCGACCCGCAGCCGCAACAGCGAGCCGTCGGCCGGTATCGCCACGGCGTGGTAAGCGTCGGTCTCGCTACCGGTGTATAGCCGTTCCCAACGGAGGCGGACGATGTCCGCGATCTCGTCGGTGAGAGTGACCTTGACGAACGGGACCGAGCTGAGGTCCTTCTGAGCGGCCAGTAGCGTGGAACTGAGGGTCCGCATCGTGGTTAGACGGGTCCCGGGTCTGTCGACTGCGACGAAAACCTGACGTCGGCCGGTGTGTATAGGCGCGACGTGCGGGCACGATTCGCCGAGGGCAGCGTGCTGAGCTGTTGACGAAAGGCCGCCAGCCGTACGTTCGCGAACTCCATGTAACGGCCCCAGACGTCATCTCCACCGACGTTCAGTCTGTTCGACGAGAACGAGGACCATTCGAGCGCCGCATAGCCCGCGGCCCCGCCGGCGATGATGTCGTCGTGGCTGTCCGGAAAGCTGATGGCGCCGTTGATGGTGTGCACGGCATGCCAGAAGACCACGACATCGGGCGTACCGCTCGGCGCGCCGGCGAGATCGAGGGTCAGGGTGTCGCCCCAAAGCGAAAACGGGACGTATGCGGGTGGGTACTGGCCCGTGGGATACTCCGCCGCCACGATGCGGATTGCCGAGCTGAGGCTGGAGACGTCGACGTCGCGCGAGTCCTGCGCGGTCTGGAGCGTCGACTTCTTCTCGAGCGGGCTGACGTGCGAGTACTCCAGCACGGCCCGCTCGATGTGCCGGTCCAGCGTGTCGTTTGCCCAACGCTCGTTCGTTGCATCCTCGTCCTGCAAGTCGATGCGGACGGCGGCCCGGATCGTTGCTAGATTGCTCATCTACGCCTCCTTATAGGTTGTTGTGCCCGTGCGGATGCGTGGGGGTGTGCCGGTCGCGACGGAGCGCGCGGCGTAGTAGAACCGCGCTTGGTAGATCTGGGAATACTTCTACGTCCCGCATTCGGGGCCGTGTACTCGACCACGAGGCGCCAGCTCTGGGCGTGGCCCTTGGCGAACCAGGACGCTCCGGTGTCCACGTCCGGGGTTTCGTCGGAGAGGCGTGTGATCAGGGAAACGATGCCGCCTCGGCTCTCGATCGCGTCCTCAACGAACGCCAAGAGCCCGCCGATCTCGTGCTCTCCGGTTATCGTTGGCTCATCGTAGGTCAGGACCGCCGGTGGCCCCGTGTCGTCGAAATCGCCGCCGTTGTCCGTCCAGTCGGCGCCGGCCTTGTAGCGGAGCCACGTCACTTCGCTCTCGACCCATTCGCCCGGCCTCGTGCAACGAGACAGCCTTGCCTGGTGGCCTCCGTTCGAGAGCAACGTAATCTCACGCACGAGCTTGGCTCCAAGGATCTTGGCTTCGCTGATCTGGGCGACGTCGAAATCCACGATCGTGCGCTCCCAGGTGGACTTGCCTCCGCCCGCGTAGAGCACGATGTGGCGCAACGTGGGCGCACCGCCGTAGTTCAGCGCCTGCGCGAATTCGGGAATGCCCTGCATCTTGGAGTCGCGGATGGGAAGGAAGGCTTCTTCAGGCACGCAGCACCCTCTGTAACTGTTCGAGGGCGTCTTGCAGTTCGACGCGGATGTCCCACTGGACAGGCAAGTCGCTCTCCGGGTCCCATCCAGCCGGTGTGGCCTCAACTGTGAAGTCGCGCCGGATCAGCGAAAGGAGTTGGGCATCGTGGACGGTAAACGTTGCGTGCTCATATCCTCGGCCGAAGGCGTCCGCAGCGCAGGCTTCGATGAGCTGGTAGAAGAGCCGCCGATTGTCGCCGGGGACCTTCACGGCTCCCAGGTACGGTTCGCCGCCAGGCCCGGGTTCCACCCAGACGGCCACGCCAGCGGTCGGACCGTCTTCCGCTGCGTGAATGCGGTGGGAGACCTGGTCGACGGCGCGGGCGTCGCCTAGCTGCTCGATAGCGGACGCGCGATCTGATGTCTCATACGGTCTTGTCGCGGGCATAGGATGCCAGCCTACGAGGGAGCTAGAGGAGCGCCAATATGCAGGTGGCACTCGCTCTTCTAGCGCTCGACTGCTATCCTCATGGCTACCTTCGTTTGGGGGACGCTTTGCAGCAGATGGAGGTGGTGGAGGTGGCCTACGATAGACACGCTCTGTCTCTGATTGCGGCAGCACTGTTAGCGATAGGCTTAATTGTCGGTAGCTTCACAATTGCGAAGTCTGTCGAGCCTGCCTCAGGCACGATGATTGGCGATGCCAATTGCGACGGTCAGGCGAATGCGATAGACGCGGCTCTGGTCTTGCAGTTTGACGCACGACTGATATTGGACCTTGGCTGTCGCGAGGTTGCTGACGTCGACGCCGACGGCACAGTTGGCTCTATCGATGCCGCACTGATCCTACAGCTCGATGCCGGGCTCATCGATTTTCTGCCAGCGGCCGCAAGGGAAGCGATCGCAGCGGCGATTCAGGCTACAGCCGAAACCCTGAGCATTCCAGAGGATCAAGTTATCGTGAGATCGGTGAGCGCCGAGACGTGGCCCAACGGTTGTCTCGGCCTGCCGGAGCCGGGCGAGGCCTGCACGGAAGCGCTCGTCGACGGATACCGGATCAGACTGAAGGGTTGGCTGGTGCCTCTGCCCGCCCCAACGCCACCTTCGCCAACGGCGGTGCCGGCAGAGTTCCTCAGCTGGCGAACGAACCTGGACGGTTCGCAGATCCGGCTGGAGGGGATCGCGATTCCCTAGATCTGGCTGTAGCCGCTCCCGACACGTGCGGCGTCGCCGACGCCGGTGCCCTGCGCCTCCTCGATCCAGCCATACTCCTTGAGGATCTGCTGGCTGTACGTGACGCGGCCCGACACCTTGTCGAGTGGCTCTGTGGCGAGCAGCAGGGTAGCCTTGGCCATTAGCTCTGGCGACTCACCTCGCGGGTCGTCCAGCCCCTTGACAAGCTTGTGGAACACAGTGCCCGGCGTCGGCACGACTTGCGACGGCGAGACGCACGTCACGGACACGTTGTTCGCGTAGACCTCGGCAGCGAGCCCCTGCGTGAAGCGCTCCAGCGCCGCCTTCTCGGCGCCGTAGCAGGTGCCGCCTCCGCGCTGCTGCATCTCCTGGTAGGGGCCTCGGCCGGGACCGATCGCGGCGCCCGATGAGATGTTCACGATGCTGCCGCTGCTGCGCTCGATCATGTCCGGCAGAACCAGCTTGCTGAGAATGAAGGGCGCGTGGAAATTCACGGCCCACGATCGCATCCAGCGGTTCGTTGGGTAGTCCTTCACCGGCACGAAGTACGTGAGCGCCGCGTTGTTCACCAGCACGTCGATCGGGCCGTAAGTATCGCGGGCGGCTTGGATGAGCTTCTCGCATTCGGACTCCTCGGAGATGTTCACCGCGACGGCGGTCGCCTCGCCGCCCTCGTCTTTGATTCCGGCTACGGTCGTCTCCAACGAGCCTTCCAGCGGATGCTCGCCCTCCTTAAGCGTTCGCGCCGCGCAGACCACCTTCCCGCCCTCGGCCGCGAACACCTTCGCGATCTCCGCGCCGATACCTCGGCTGGCGCCCGTGACGACAACGACTTTCCCATCTAGTTTGCCCATGATGTCTCTCCTCCTCTCAGTGTCATTCAGATAGCGCCTCAATGCCGCTTAGCGCGCTGTAGCATGGCACGGTGTCCAGCAAGGATGCAAGGGCCTAGCGAAGGCTTAAAGGAAGGTAACAGGTAGGCTCGCGACGCCTCGGATGATGAAGCTGCCCTCCCAGTCGACATCATCTGTTGCGAGTCGCAGCTTGGGAAATCGCGCCAGCATCGTCGCGATCGCGATCTGAATCTCAACGCGCGCCAGGGTCGCGCCCAGACAGGCATGGATGCCGGTACCGAACGCGATGTGTGGATTGTTGGCGCGAGAGATGTCCAGCTCGTTCGGATTGTGGAAGACTTCCGGGTCGTGATTCGCCGCCGCCAGTACGCAAAGTGCCTTGTCGCCTTGCTGGATCGTGGTTCCTCCAACATCGACGTCCTCGGTGGCGCGGCGGGTGATGGCGTGCACTGGTGAGTCGAAGCGCAATAACTCCTCTGTCGCCGAGTCGATCAGTCCTGGATTGCCACGCAGCTTCTCAAGTTCTGCGGGATGCCGGAGCAGCTGAAACAGCCCGTTGGCGATCATCTTCGCCGTCGTCTCCTGCCCCGCGCCGTAGAGAATCACGGCTGTATCGAGTACTTCCTCGGGAGACATTTCGCGGCCCGTCTCCGCCTTGAGCAGCTCGCCCAGCAGATCGTCCGTCAACTCCTCACGGTGCTTCTCGATCGCTTCCTGGAAGAAGGCCTCGCTTGGCATCGCGGTACCCGGGGCCAACGGGACTCCTCGCAAGCGCGAACCAGCGCTCGAGCCGCCGTGTGGCTCGGCGACACGCGGCGTTGGCGCATTTGGTGAGCCGGAGGGCGTTGGCTCCGGCACACCCAATAACTCCAGCATCACCGTCCTCGGGAGCGGTCGCGCGAGTTGCTGTACGACCTCCATGTCGCTCGCCGGTTCGACCGCATCGAGAAGCTGATCGACGATCTCCTGGATGCGCGGCCGCTGCGCGTTGACCGACGTGAGCGAGAATCGATGGCGGACCGACTTCCGGAGCCGCCCGTGGTCGGGCGGGTCGGCTGTGACCATCGTCGTTGGGCGGTCCCAGCGACGTTGCGGCGCCCTGTTGGCGGCGGAGAAGCGCTCGTCTTTCAGTACTGACGCGACATCCTCGTAGCGCGTGAGGACCCAGTGGCCCAACGTCTCGCTCCAATGCACCGGGTCCTGTTCGCGCAGCTCTCGATACGAGGCGTGGGGATCGGCCATCCATTCCGGTGTGTTGGGCACGAAGGTAACGGCCATGACCGCCAGAGTTTAGCACCCGCCGCTTGGCGGCGGGCGCCCGCCTACCGTTACGTGGCTAGCGGAAGCTGTGTGTACGCGAGCTTGGCACGCGGGCGCCCTGGAGCGGCAGCGGCTCCATGTGCTCCGTGACGACGTTGACAGCTCGCTCCTGGCGTTCGATGTGCCCGTGGACGATCAGCGCGCCCGCCTCCGCGACGAGCTGTTTGTAGCGCTGGACCAGGTTGGGCTTGGTGATGATATTGATCAGCCCGTAGCGGTCCTCCAGCGTATGGAAGACGAAGCCCTTCGCCGTCTCCGGCGCTTGCCGCACCGCGACGAAGCCCGCGACCGATACCTTCGCGCCCTCCTCCATCTGGGTGACGATGTGGCTGGGGGTGATGCCTTCATGGAGGCTCTGTTCTGAGCCTGCCGAAGGGCCTGCCAGGTCCATGATGTGGCCGCGCGTCGCGATCGCACCTTCGGTGAGCCCGATGTCCTCGCGGACGCGTTCGCCGTCGGACATCTCGCGTAGCCGCACCATATCGGCGTCGTACGGCAGCTCGAGCGGGAGCTGCCCGGATAGCGGCTTGTAGAACAGCCCGAGCTGCCAGAGGAGCTGCCGCTCGTGCAGGCCGGTCCAGGCAAACGCGCCCAGCCGGATCAGCCGCTCGATCGGCTCTCGGGGCAACTGCGTGCGCCGCCAGAAGTCCCAGAGGGAGAGGTAGGGGCCAGGAACCAGCGCCTCTGTCACCCCGAGCGTGAGCGAGGGGTCTGATCCTTTGAGATCAACTGTTGTTCGCGAGGAGCTAGATGCCTCGTGGAGTTTATCCTGAGCGGGAGCGAAGGGCTCGGCATGACGGGCTAGCGAAGGGTCTGTCTTTGCGGGGTAAGGTTCGCGTTCCTCCCTCACCCCCGTCCCCTCTCCCGCGAACGGGAGAGGGGCGATCTGTCGATCGGCCGTAGCGTAGTCACGAGATGCGTCTGTCACCCTGAGCGTAAGCGAGGGGTCTGATCCTTTGAGATCAACTGTTGTTCGCGAGGAGCTAGATGCCTCGCGGAGTTTATCCTGAGCGGGAGCGAAGGGCTCGGCATGACGGTAGTGCTCTTCGTCCAACCGCGCCAGCCACGCCTCGCCGATGCCCTTCACGTAGTTGAAGCCCAGCCGGATCGCCTCGTCTCCATCAGGCACCTTTTCGATCGAACACTCGGCCCGGCTGCGGTTGGCGTCGACGCCGAGCACCTCCACACCGTTGCGCCGAGCTTCGTTCGTGATCACGCCGGGGCTGTAGAACCCGAAGGGCCACTCGTTCAGCCAGGAGCAGTAGAACTCCAGCGGGTAGTAGCGCTTCACCCACGCGAGTTTGCCGGCCGTCTCCGCCATTGCGGCGGCGTGCGCCTTCGGGAACCCGAACTCCGCGAACGCCAGGACCTTCTGGTAGATGCTCTCCGCTGTCGCTGCGTCGACCTTTCCCTGTTTACGCGCGCCCTCCAGGAACGTCTCGTGCAGCTTTTCCATCTCCTCACGTGAGCGCTTGCGACTCATTGCTCTGCGCAACGTCTCGGCTTGGCCGGCGGTGAAGCCCGCGACGGCCATCGCGACTTCCAGTACCTGTTCCTGGAAGATGATCACGCCCTTCGTCTCGCTCAATACTGGTTCCAGGCAGGGGTGGTCGTACGTGACAGGCTCGACGCCCTGGCAGCGGGCGATGTAGGGGTTGACGGCCCCGCCCTGTATGGGGCCAGGCCTGATCAGCGCGACCTGGATCACGAGGTCCTCAATTGAATTGATCTCCAGCCGCAGGATCGCTTGGAGCTGCGCGCGACTCTGGATCTGGACGATGCCGAGGATGTCGCCGCGCCGGATCATCTCGTAGACTTGCGGGTCGTCGAGCGGGATGCGCACCGGGTCGATGCGGCGGCCATGGCGCTCCTCGATCAGCTTTAGTGAGCGGTAGAGGTGGCCTAGGCTGGGATAGCCGAGGAAGTCCATCTTGATAAAGCCCGCGTCCGCCACCGAGTCCTTGTCCCACTGGCAGATGTAGCGACCGTCCATCGCGGAGGGCTGCACCGGCACCTGTTCCACGATCGGTGTGCTAGAGATGATCACGCCGCCGGAGTGCTGGCTGAGGTGTCGCGGCTTGCCCCGCAGCTCCTCCACCAGCTGCGCAAACGTGCGCCAGACCGGCGCGTTCATGCGTTGACGGAACTCCGGAAGCGACCGCATCTCCTCGTCGAGCGAGCGTGCGAAGCGGCCGCGCATGCGTTTCGCCAGCTTGTCGATGTCGGCTTCGGGCAGCCCGAGCGCCTTACCGACGTCGCGGATGGCCATCGGGTAGCGATACTGGATCACATTCGCGACGAGCGCGGCGTGCTCGGTGCCGTAAGTCTCGAAGACGTGCTCGAACATGCGCTCGCGCGCCTCGCGCGCGAAATCGAGGTCGATGTCGGGCACGTCTTCCTTCTGGCGCGCTTCGTTGAGGAAGCGCCCGACGAAGAGGTTGTACTTAATCGGATCGATGCCGGAAAGCCCTAGCAGGTAGCACACCAGCGATCCTACGGAGGAGCCGCGACCGCGGGCGGGCAGGTCGTTGTCGTGGGCGTAGCGCATCAGCTCCCAGTTGCGGAGGAAGAAGCCGGCCTGCCCCGCCTGCTGGATCAGGGCCAGCTCGTGCTTGATGCGCTCTTCGGCCTGTGGCGCGGCCCAGCCGTAGAGTTCGCGGGCACTGGCCATGCAGACCTCCTCCAAGAACTCGTCGGCCGTCTTGCCGGGCGGCGCATCGAAGTCCGGGAACTGATAGGTCAGGTCGCGAGTGAGATCGAAGACGCAGCGCTCCGCGATCGCGAGCGTGTTCTTGATCGCTTTCGGCAGCTCCGAGAACAGCTCAGCCATCTGCCCCGGCGACTTCAGGTAGAACTCCGCGTTGTTGCGCCGCTGCCGTTCCGAGGCGTCCAGCGTTGTGCGATGCCGGACGGCGACCAGTACGTCCTGTAGCCGGTGGCGCGACTGCTGGTGGTAGTGGACGTTGTTCGTCGCGACGATCGGAATGTCCAGCTCCCTAGCCAGCTCGACGAGCCCGCGGTTGCGCGGCCGGTCGCCGTAGACCAGGTTCTGCTGCAGCTCGATGAAGAAGTGCTCTCGACCGAACAGATCGCGATAGCGCTGCGCGGCCGCGCGGGCCCCGACTGCGTCGTGGGAGGCGAGCCGGGGCACCTCGCCATGTTGACAGCCCGAGAGCGCGATCAGGCCTTCTGTGTGGCCTTCCAGCGCTGCGGGATCGAGCGACGGCTCGCCCCGCGGGCTCTCGAGGTGCGCGATCGAGAGCAGGCGGCTTAAGTTCGCGTAGCCACGCGGTGTCTCCGCGAGCAGCGTGAGGTGTGTACCGCTTTGGAACGTGATCTCCGACCCGATGATCGGCTGCACCTCCCACTCCTTAGCCGTCTGCGCGAACTCCATTGCGCCGGCCAGGCCATCGTGGTCAGTCAGCGCCAACGCCGGGTAGCCGAGCTTACGCGCCTGTAGCACCAACTCCAGCGGCGTGGAGGCGCCTTCCCTGAAGGAGAAGCAGGAATGGCAGTGGAGTTCTACGTACGATGCCATCTCAGTGTATTGCCACGCTCGTTGCAGATGTGTATACTAAAAACAGAATCGTAGATATAAAAATGGATACCGTATATACGAAAGAATGAATCGTGGCTACAGTAACTGTCTCTGAGAAAGGCTGGGTCGTCATTCCGAAAGAGGTTCGGGAGCGATTCGGTCTGAAGAAGGGCGACAAAGTACACATCATCGACGACTACGGGACCATCATGATCATCCCTGCCTCCAAGGGAGACCCGATCGAAGAGGGACGCGGAATGTTGAAGGGTGGTACTGGCACCGAGGGGCTGCTGGAGGATCGACGCTGGGAGTACGAGAAGGAAGAGAGCAAGATGCGGCGTCCTAAGCCGCGGTCGTGATCTCTGGGACTCCCTCGTACGTCTTCGACAGCTTCGCGCTGCTGGCGCTGTTTAGGGATGAAGTGGCGGCGGGTGCGGTCGAAGACCTCCTCCGATTGGCTCAACGAGGAGAAGTCCGAATCTCTATCGCCACTATAAACCTGGGCGAGGTGGCCTACCGGACCGAGCGGGAGTTCGGATTCGAGCGAGTCGAGGGCGTATTGGGGAAGATTATCGAGTACCAGATCGGCGTGGTCGACGTCGATCGCGCACTTGCGCTGGTGGCCGCGCGTCACAGGGCTATCTACAAGATGTCGTACGCCGACTGCATCGCGACGGCGCTGGCGCAACGGCTGGGCGGGTCTGTCGTCACCGGCGACCCAGACTTCCAGCAGGTGGAGCATCTGGTGAGCATCGAGTGGCTGACGCGCGACGAATAATGCCTTCGCTGAATTACCCATAGCGCTGCTCGTACCACTCCTTCCCGACGTGATCGCGATAGACCGTCACGGTGCGGCCGTCCTCTAGCAGCAGATCGTAGTAGGTGCGCGAGACCGGCTCCGACGTCCACCAGCGGTCGACAGTCCGGTAGCGGTCCAGCACATCGACGACGGCACGCCAGTCTCGATTGCGCAGCAGCGCGGTTGGGACGCCGTCCGCGCCCGCACGCACTTCGACGGACCGAGGTGTGTTTAGACGTCGTAGGGTAGGAGCGCGATCCGCTCCTCGGGATGTCGCGACGATGGGTCCACCTCCTTAACGCGCCAGATCATCGGCCGGCCGTAACGGGCCTGGAGCTGTTTGATAGCGTCCGCGATCTGGTTCAGGTTCTTCGTGTCGGTGAAGAGCTTCGTTTGCTTCGCCGTCTCCCGCCCGATGCCCGTCAGGCTGATGGCGACCGTATCGATCGCCTGCGGCAGCTCCAGCAGCGAGAGCCGGGTCTTGATGACGAGCATGATCAGGCGCTCGTCGCTTGTCGGCTCCCGGAACGTCTCCAGCTTCTCCCAGACGATGCGCTCGTCCGCCAGGAGTTGGATGTGCATGCGGCGCGCCGTCCGGCCACGCAACCGCCGCACCAGCCGCCTCAGCAGTTGCTTGCTCGCCAGCACCAGCGCCTCAGACACGGCGACCGGCGCATCGAAGCTCAGCCGCTCGCGCAGGATTTCCTGTCGCTTGCGCGGCCGCAGCGCGTCGCGGTCGATGCCGTTCGCCAGCTCCCAGAGCCTAGGGCTGCGGAATTGCGCTTCGACTGCCGTCTGCGGCAGCGTGGCGACGTCGCCCAGCGTGGTTAATGCGAGCAGGTCGAGTCGCTGGAGCGTCTCCAATTCGGCGGGCAGGAACGTGACTGGCTTGTCGCGCAGGAACTCCTGCTCCTTGCCTGACGGCACAATGCCGGCGTCGCCTGGTGTGGTCATCGACGCCGCCACCCACGATGCGAACTTGCCCTCAGCGACGCCCGCCGCCGCGAGCAAGCCTGTGGCCTGCCGGACGGCCTCGATCAGCGAGCCCGCCAGCGCAAACTCGTTCTCGTAGTGGCCGTCCAGGCCCCCGACGTCGGCGTAGGCCGCGCCCGCCTCGGCCTCCTCGACCTGCGGGCTGACCTCCTCGATGGCGTCGAGCATCGCCTCGGCGACATCGCGGTAAAGGGAGACGTTTGCCTGAGCGAAGATGGCGGTGGGACAGAGCGCCTTCGCCTGGCGCAGCGGCAGCCCGCGCTGGACGCCCGTCGCCTCCGGCGACGCGTCGAGCACACCGCTACGGTCGTAGACCACAAGCGGCTGCTCCTCCAGCTGGGGGTTGGCCCGCCGCTCGACGGCGACGGTGAAGCAGGGGATGCGGACACAGGCGATGCGCACATCTAAGGCCCTTCGGTTAGGCTCGCTCGCACGGGGTAGCTATCAGGATATAGAACAGACGTTCTGTTTGTCAAGTACAGAAGGGAGATGATTAAGCGCGCGCGGCACGAGCGAGAGTAAGCCCGTACGTCGTCTGGAGGCCCATCCAGAATTCCGCTGACGGCCCGAGGGCGTCCTCGAGCTGAAGCGCCGTCGCGGGGGTGATCGCCTTCTTGCCTTTGATGATCTCGTTGATCACCTGCGCCGGCCGTCCCAGCTCCTCAGCGAGCTGGCGTTGGGTCATGCTCCGTGCCTCAAGCTCCTCGGCCAGGATCTCGCCGGGTGGGATCGCCATATCACGTGCTGTTTGTCAAGTGAGAAAAAGGAAATTGGAAGATCGCCCTCAAGAAGAGATATCAAGGTACAGAGAAGGCCCGATTTCTCAGGCCTTCTCTGCTCGGTAGGGAGGCGGCGCTTACGGCCGCACGCCGATGAGGCGCGCCAGCGAGAGCGTGCTCAGCACCGCGATGGCGCTGTACCACTTCACGCGGTGGCGCGTCGCGTCCTTCGACTCCAGTTCGCCGATCTGCTCCACCTGCATCCCGCCAGGTGCGGTGAGCCCGATGACGCCCTGATCTGCTTCGCCCATCGTGAAGCAGTAGACGGTGCTGCAGTCGCTGGACGTGCCGACCGTCTGCGCGTTGGAGATGTAGTCGTTGATGAAGATCGGGACGCCGTTGTAGAGCTGCACCCACTCCAGGAACGCGCCCGGCCGCGACTCCAAGATCGCGCCGCTGGTGCGGATCAAACTCTGGAGCGTCCGCCGCGTGCGCCGCGACATGATCAGCGCGATGTTCTTCGTCCTTACCGCGTCGATCATCTCGTCGAGCTTGGCGAGCGTGAGCGTGCCGCCGTTCGTGCCCATTGAGATGGTCTGCGACGCCGGCAAGCCGGCGCAGATCTTGTCGATGCCGTCGAATTCCTTCGGGTCCGAACCCGTGTCGCCGTTGACGAACGTGTCGGCCCACGTGCGGGCCAGCGCCTTCGCCTTCTGCAGGATCACCGCGCCTTCGATGTCCTGGACGTTGACGCGGCTAGCCTGGATGAAGTTGTCGACGTCCGCGTCGCCGCCGAGGATCTTGAGCTGGACCGAGAGCTGCGTGAAGTCGGGCGTGTCCTCCGTCCAGGTGTCGCCGACATCCAGGAACGAGACGGTCGGCTCCGTGTTCAGCCGGTTGTAGACGAAGCTGGTGCCGACCACCTCCACGAACGGGAGTTGGTCGAGGATGTGCTCCTCCTTGATCACGGTTTCGATCACGCCCGCCAGGATCATGTCGGTCGAGAGCTTCGCGGACTCCGCTAGGGTAAGGGCCATGTGCTGTCTCCTTCTGTTCTAAAGCTCGTCCCGCCAGATGGGGACGACGTCTGCCAGCATAGGTCGTGATCTAGCGATCACCAACGTGTCGATGACACAGAGCGCCTCTGATTCGTCAGAGGCGCTCTGTGTCCGTGTCCGTGGGACAGGCTTCAGCCTGTCGCGTTCCTATGCTGCAGGCCGTAGCTGATCTTCTCTTCGGTGCTCAGACCGGAGAGGTCCGGCTCGGACCGGGGCGGCGCGCCGACCGGCACCCTGCCGGCCTGGGCCTGTGATTCCAGATGCCCGCGCACCTTGGAGACGGTCTCGCGGGCGCGCTCCAGCGACTCGTCGATCTCGTCGACCGTCGCGCCCGACACCAGCTCGGCTGGCAGCTCCGGCGTCTGCTCCAACGCCAGCTCTCGATAGCGCTCGGCCGCCGACCGCAGTTGCGCGGTCAGGTCCTGCTCGCGCGTTTCGCTCTCGCCGCGGGCTACCTCTAGCTCCTCGTTCGCCTGCGTGAGCTGCGAATCGAGATGCGTCGCGCGCGCTTCCGCGTCGGCGACAGTCTCTTGCAGCGCCTCCAGCTCGGCCTTGGTGGCAGCCAGCTCCTCCTGTGTGGCGGTCAGTTCCTGGGTCATGTGCGCACCTCCTGCTAAGAATCGGGACGATAGCCCGAAAATAGAACAGTCGTGCTAGATGATCAAGGGAGAGATGGCACTCGGGCGCGATGGCTAGATGACGTAGATGGCGATGGCCGCGAAGTGGAAAATGCTGCCGGCGACGACGAAGGTGTGGAACACCTCGTGGAAGCCGAACACACGCGGCCACGGGTCGGGCCTGCGCGCTGCGTAGATCGCCCCACCGACCATGTACATCATGCCGCCGGCGAGCAGCAGCGCGATGGGGCTGGTGGCGTACGCCGCGATGGCCGCAGAAACGCCGACGATACCTACCCAGCCGAGCCCGGCGTAGAGCGCGAAGTTCAGCCAGCGCGGCGCGTACGGCCATACGAGGCTCATGAGCGAGCCCGCCGCCGCCAAGCTCCAAACGACCGACAGCATCGGGATCCCCCAGGCGAGGCTAACGTTCAGGCAGAAGGGTGTGTACGTTCCGGCGATCAGCAGGAAGATGGCGGCGTGGTCCAGGCGCTTGGGAATGTGCCGCCAGGCCTCTGGCCAGGGCACTTGATGGTAGGTTGCGCTCGTACCGTAGAGCAGCATCAGGCTGGCGCCGAAGATCGCGGCGCTGACGTAGCCTGTCGGGGAGTCCGCGATCAGCAGCATCCAGACCGTGCCCCCGATCGCCGCGAACGCGGCGAAGAGATGCAGCGTTCCGCGGAGCGCGGGACGTTCGAACGCTAGCGCCTCAGCATGCATTCCTGGAGTATAGCGTGGAGCGTGGGGCGTCTTCGCTTTCACATGGCCCCTGCGACCCCTGCCGATTGGCACGTTCTCTTGCACCCACAGCTTCCAACAGGGACAATTGGGTGAGCTTTAGCGAGGGAGGGAACCGATGACGCACGTTAGATGGCTCGTTCTGTTCGTAGCGCTGCCCGCGCTCATGATGGCGCTCGCCGCCTGCAACGACGATGATGACGATGGAGAAACGCCAGCGGCGACGGAGGCCTCAGAACCGCTGCCTACCTCCCCCGATGATGCCAACGCCGATGTAGAGCCGGTTCAACTCGAAGTCACGGCTCAAAACATCAGCTTCACGCCGGACGTCATTGAGGCGCCCGCAGCCGTTTCGTTCATAATCGCTTTCGACAACCTGGATGACCGTACACCGCACAATATCGCGATCTTCCTCGATGAGGATCAGGCGATGGACGGTGACGATCCGCTCTTCGCGACGGAGATCGAGGCCGGTCCCATCTCACAGGAGCTGTCAGTGACACCGCTACCCGCCGCCGACTATTTTGTTTGGTGCCAGATACACACCTCTCAGATGACGGCGACACTCATCGTCAAGTAGCTATTCCGTCTTCCGTAGATCCCGCCGGCTAGGGCCAGCACCTACCGAGCCTACTCCCGCCCGACAAGAATCGGCGACCTCCGCGCATCTTCGGCGGTCGCGATGATGTACGATGTGTGCGTCATGGAGCCGCGTATCCAATACGCAAAGGCGGAAGACGGAACAAGCATCGCCTATTGGACGCTCGGGGATGGCCCTCCTCTTGTGTACATGGCAGGCGGGCCATGGCACCATATAGAGTTGTGGGATGTTCCTGAGTGCCGTGATTGGTACGAGCGCCTTGCGCGAAACCACATGCTCGTTAGATACGACGTTCGTGGTACTGGGTCATCAGAACGAGATGTTGCGGATTACTCGCTGGAAGCCCACGCATCCGACCTAGAGGCAGTCGTAGATCGTCTTGGCCTCGGGACGTTCGACCTTGTAGCGGCAACAGACGCCGGACCCGTCGCGATTTCATACACCGCTCAGCATCCGAAGCACGTGGCACGCTTTGTGCTTTGGTGCTCGTGGGCGAGGACGGCCGACCTGACTTCACCAAGGATTCAGGCTTGGCTGAGTCTGATCGACCAGGATTGGGAACTCATGACAGACACCTGCGCCCAGATAGTTTTTGGATGGTCTGAGGGGGAGTTGGGGAAAAAGGCGGCCGAACGGCTGCGGCAGGCCGTGACGCCGGAGGGCGCCGCGGCCGCGCTGGTAGCAGAAGGCGGATTCGACGTGACGGGGATCCTATCCAAAGTGCAGGCGCCCACGCTGGTGCTTCAGCGAAGCGACGTTGCATGGTTTTCGCCCGGTATCGCTCAGGGTCTCGCCTCCGCAATTCCGGACGCTCGTTTGGCGCTCCTGGGAGGCGATTCGACAGCGCCTTACCTTGGCGACTCCGAAGCGGTGGCCACTGCCCTCCTTGAGTTTCTGGAGGAACGGCCTGAGCCCGCGACTGGAGCGGAGCCGGCGCTCCAAGCCGGCGATGTCAAGCCGGGAACACCACGCCCCGCCGGCTTGACCGACCGCGAAATTGAGGTACTGCGGCTCGTGGCCGCAGGGCGAACGAATAAGGAGATCGCCGACGAGCTCGTTCTGAGCGTGCGCACGGTCGAACGCCACGTCGGAAACATCTATAAGAAGATCGGGGCGCGCGGCCGGGCGGACGCCGCAGCCTACACGCTGACGCACGGCCTCTTCTAGACCTCCGTACCTGACTCTACGTAGTTTCCGCCACAACGCGAGCCCGTCCTCAGATCTTGACGACGCAAGATACGTGGTTACGCGGATGGCAGACGGTTCTATCCCGCGTAGCCTGATCTTAGAGCGGGCAGCAACGTTGGCTTCCCGCGATTGCACAAGGAGCATGACGTAATGGCTAGCGGAACCGACGAGATGACGAACAAGCTGGCAGCGGTCTTAGATCTGGTTGACTACGGAGCAGAGCGCTCGCGGCTGCTCGTGCAAGTCTGGCGAGCGCTTGCAGCGGGCGGGCCGGTTACCGGGAGCCAGATCGATGAGTTCGTGTCAGACCTTGGTATCAAGGCCGAGGACGCGGACCAGTTTCTTAGGCAGATGACGGAGCGCGATGATGACGACAGCATCGTCGGCATCATGGGCCTGTCGCTGAACGATCACCCGCACAAGTTCACCGTCGACGGCGTCCAGATGGCGACGTGGTGTGCGGCCGACACGCTCTTTCTGCCTGCCATGCTTGGGCAGACTGCGACGATTGAGTCCGAGTCACCGGAGAGCAAAGAGAAGGTGCGCCTGACGGTAGGCCCAGAGGGCGTCCAAACGCTCGACCCCGCCGACGCGGTGATCTCGTTTGTCGTGCCAGAGGAGACGGACATGACCTCCGTGGCATCCATCTGGATGACTTTCTGCCAGCACATCTTCTTCTTCACCTCACAAGGCGAAGCGGAGCAGTGGGCCAACGGACGAGACGACATCAGGATCATGTCGCTGGATGAGGGCTTCGAACTAACGAAGCAGCTATGGGCCGGCGTCCTTTCATTCGCTAAGGAGCTACCGGTTGGCGGGGTCAAGGTCTAGGCGAGAACGGCCCAATTGGAGTTCAAGAAGGAGAGCAATGCATGTTGGACACACCAGTCGGCCAGCGACGCGCCATCGGAACGATCGGTACTATTGGCCGCGTGATCCTGGGTTTCTTTCTTATCCTTGTGCCGGTCTGGGGACCCGCTTGGTGGGGAGGAGAGGGTCTCCATTGGCACGAACCCGCTATAGGGCTCATCTTGTTCCCCGCGGTCGTGCTGCTGTTCCAGTGGATTCGATTACAGGTCACAACTGAACGTCTAGACGCCACAGGCGCCCTCGGCTTCTGCATCAACCTGGCAGTAGCAATCGTACTCTTCTCGAATCCCCATACGCGAGATGCGTTCTCCCTCTTCCTGGGTGTGTCACTATTGTTGGCGGCAGCGCGGGGCTATGCCGGCTGCGAAGTGACGGCGATCTCAAACTGGCTCCTCAGGCGCGACGATCAGGTCGGCTGCATCGTCTTCTCGCCGATCGACCGAGCTGAGAAGGCACTTACGCGCAAAGGAGCGAGCGTTTAGCTGGTTGGGCTCGTGAGAACAGCAACCTCGGAACGCAAGAACAGGGTGCGAGACGATGCGACAGCCGAGAGGCAAGGCAGGGGGCACCCACGCCTCGCAATAGCCTTCCTCCTGGCTCTCTCGCTCATTCCTGCTGCTTGCGAATCCGCCAAGCCAGATCTGGGGGACGACCCTGAAGTTGTGCGGTCACTGGAAACACTCGTGAAAGATTGGCAGCTCTCGACTCATGCTATCGGTGTAACACTGGCGGTTTCGACCGATGGTCGTGGCGGCTGGGTTGGCACGGCCGGCGTGTCCGATCGAGACGACGCAAGCCCCGTCGCTCCGGACGCTCTGTTTCGCGTTGGCAGCATCACGAAGACCTTCGTCGCAGTGATCATCCTGCAACTCGTTGAGGAAGGCACGTTAGATCTCGACGATCGTGTTCGGGATTACGTGCCAAGCTACGCTGCGGGTGACCAAGTCACCATTCGCCAACTTCTACAACACACAAGTGGTCTGGAAGATTTCCAGCCCCTGCCCGAGTTCGAGGAGGCAGTGATCGCTGACCTGAACAAGAGATGGCGTCCCATTGAGGTGCTAGAGTTTGTGTCTCCAGAGCCACAGTTCGAGCCGGGTACAGCTTGGTCCTATTCCAGCACCGGTTATGTGGCTCTGGGCATGGCGATGGAGGCGGCGACTGGTAACTCCCTCTCTTCTGAGATCCGGAGCCGAATTATCGAGCCGTTGAGCCTGGGGAGCACATATCTCGCCGGCCACGAAGAGGGCCCGGAGGGCCTTGTCAGGGGGTATGATGACGTTCTTCATGTAGGGACGCTCTTCGACCTAGGCAGTATCCCCTACACGGCAATCGAAACGGCGGCGTGGGCCGCGGGCGGCATCGTCTCGAGCGCCGAAGATCTGGCACGGTTCGCTGTGGCCTTGTTCGGTGGCGAGCTACTAACCGACGCCTCGTTAGACCAGATGCTCACCATCGTACAACTGGAAACGGAGCCTCCAGACTGGAATTATGGGTTGGGGCTCATACAATTTCCGACCGATTCGGGACCTGTCTGGGGGCACGATGGGGCGATACCTGGGTTCGATTCATTGTTCGTCTATTCACCTCGCCAACGGGTGGCGGTTGTTGCACTGACCAACGGCAACGCAGCATCCAACACCCTCATTCCGCTCCTGAATGACGCACTCGCCGTGATTTCGGGCGACGACTAGGGCTCGCTAACCTACTCCCGCCCCACGGCTGCCCGCCCGTTCTCGCTGCGGACGCCGTCCTCGCGTATACGCTCCTGCTCTTCCAGCCAGCGGGCGAACTCCGCGTCCGGGTCCGCGACGCCCAGTTCGTCGGCGGCGCGACGGCGGCTATGGATACCCGCGGCCACGAGCGACTTCTCGTCGCCGATCAGGCGGCTGCGGTCGCGGGGGATGACGGCGCCCCAGACGATGCGCGAGCGATACGGCGCGTATGACACGCCGGTCTCCTGTTCGAGAATGCGCAGGACCATCTCGTTCCGGCGTACGTATGCCGTCGAACGGACCAGGCGCTTGCGCTGCACCTTCTTCAGCAGCGGGTCCAGCTCCAGGTTGAGCGCGACGCCGGAGAGATTCGCGCGGCTCTCGCCGAAGGCCGTGCGTGGCGCCTCTCCGAGGTCGTGCAGCGTTCGGTAGATCAGGTTCACGTATTCGATGTGGAGCTGCACGCCTCCGCCCTGCAGCAGGTCGAGCAGGTAGGCGCGCGCGCGTTCCGGCAGCTCCCAGACCGCGCCCGGCTGCACCGCGATGTCTTGCGCTTCCGTCACGTTCTCCAGCACGGCGATCGGGTTGCCGGACAGCTCCAGGATCATCGACAACTGCGATAATGCCCGGTTCAGTTCGCGCACCGACTCACGGATCGCCGGGATGTCAGACGTGCCCCAGAACTGCTTCGGCTCGCGCAGGTTGGGATAGATAACGAACGGGATGAAGCCGTAGGGATTCGCCTTCTCGTCGGCGATCTTGCCATCGATCCACAGATCGAACGTCTCTGCCGTCCACACTTCGACCACCTCGACGCGGTCGGGACGTTGCGCCGAAGGGCGGACGCCGAACGCGATCTCGACTTCGTCCGCCGACATGAAGTAACGGCTCGCCACGCGCCAAACTCTGGTGACATCGTCGCCCAGCCACCAGACGAAGAGCCCCTGTACATCCGGCGCGGAGACGCGTACACGGCGCTCCACCGGGTCCCACGTCACCTTGAACGCGCCGTCGCCCAGCACGGCGGCGTCCAGCTCCGTGTCGAAATCGAGCTGCGCGAGGTTGTTCTGCTCCGATATTTCGCGTAGCGCCCGCTCAGTACGTAGCGCCCGCTCGGCTGCCTCAGGGGAGTCGTCCTCGACATCGACCACCGCATGCATGCTGGACATCAAGTACGACGTCGTCTTATCGACGAACGCCTTCGCGTAGTTGAAGATCAGCCGCCGTTCACGCCGCCGCATCTGTCGCGGCCACTGGTCGCCCTGATAGAACGACAGCAGCTCCGCATAGGCGCGCAGCCGGCCGGTGTTCATTCTGCTGAGCTGCTGTGGGATCGTGAGGGCGGTCTGTTGGGCCATCGGAGCACCTCCATCAGCTCTGTCTGGGAAGCAAAGAAGCTAACCCATGCTGCTCCAGTGCGCGTCGATCGCAAAGAGGGCCGTGGCACTTGACGCCATCGCCCACCGAGAGCTACAGTCGCCGCACGAAGAAACGCATGCATGCGCGGAGGCCGCTTATGACCACCGACACTCCACAGGCCACGCATCTCAAGGAGTCCCAACTCGACGAAGCGGGCGAAGTGCTCGGCAGAGCATTCTTCGACGATCCGCTGCTCGCTTACATCCTCCCGGACGAAGACAGCCGTCCGGGGAAGCTGAAATGGTTCATGCGCGCCGGCGCAAAGTACGGCCAGCTCTACGGCGAAGTGCATACCACGCCGGAGTCGGTCGACGGCGCCGCGTGCTGGCTCCCGCCCGGTGAGGCCGACATGACCCCGTTTCGCATGGCCCGCGCCGGCCTGCTGCTTGCGCCGTTCAAGCTCGGCCTCGGCGCGTTTCGGCGTTTCCTCAACATCAACGACCACATGGAAGAGCTGCACAAGCGCGATATGCCGGAGGACCACTGGTACCTGATGATCCTGGGCGTCGATACCGCCAAGCAGGGCCAGGGCGTCGGCGGCTCGCTCGTCGCTCCGATGCTCGCCCGCGCCGACGCCGACGGCCTGCCGTGCTACCTAGAGACGATGAAGGAGCGCAACGTTGTCTTCTACGAGAAGCACGGCTTCCAGGTCGTCGTCGAAGACGACCTGCCGGACGGCGGCCCCCACTTCTGGACGATGAAGCGACCGGCGCACAGGTAGATGCCTAGATGCAGCCGTAATCCCTGTACTCGAACGCGAGTCCGGGCTCACCCGGGTTGATGAGATAGATCGACTCCTGAGAAGGGCTCCGCCAGATCTGCCAGCCGTCGTGGTGATATCCTGTCGAACTCCATGTCGTCTGCGGCGCCGTCTGCGTTGCGTACCAGAATCCACGCTCGCCGGCGATCTCAATCCGAGCCGGAATCCCATATCGTTGGCGAACTTCACTCGACGGTTCACAGTGAGCTCGTGCGATACTCGATACGCGGTCGTCGGGACCGTCCCAAATGAGTTCGCCTTCTGGGTGATCGAAATAGGAGGCGATCTGAGGGATTGGTGTCTTAGTTGGGATGGCGATTGGGAGTACTGGCGTTGTAAAGAGATCAGGCGTGCCCGCCGGGGTCGCATTGGCGTCAGGCGCGTCTCCTCCGGAGCATGCCACCACGAACAAGGCGAGCATCAGCGCCGCCATCGCCAACATTAGCCTTGGCCGCCAAGCCTTCATGATGCGTCAAGTATAGAAAACGGTCGTAGCCGTCTACTTCGTCCCTAGCACTTCGATCAGAGTGTGCTTGCCGCTCTTACCGCGAATGTCGGTCTCCAGACGCTGACCCGTCTCGAAGCGATCACGCAGCCGTTCGTGCACAGCGCTGGTGATCAGTAGCTGGGCGCCGTGTTCCTTCGTCAGGTCTTGTACTCGAGACGCCGTGTTCACGACATCACCGATCGCGTTGAGCTGCGTGCCGCGATAGTAGCCGATTTGGGCCACAAGCGCCCGGCCGAAGTCGATGCCGATGCCGATGCGCATCTCGAAATCGAAGTGCTCCTTCGCGTACGTGCTGAGCGACTCGCGTGCCTCCAGCATCTCCAGGCCGCAGTGCACCGCCTCCAACGCCGACGTATCGCCGCCCGCCGGGAAGAGCGTCATGAAGCCGTCTCCCTGGTACGAGACGATATGGCCGTGGAACTTCTCGATGATGGTTCCCATGCGGTCGAAGTAGCGGTTCAGTAGATGCAGCACGTCGAACGGCATCTGCTGCTCCGAGAACGGCGTGAAATCGCGGATGTCGGCGAACATCACTGCCACCTCGCGCTCTTGCGCCATCCCCTGTGCGAGCGAGGGCGGCAACGTCGCGTCGATCTCGCTCATTAGCACACGGATAGTGATATCACCGGTTGGCCTCAACTGGCAGGCCAGGCGGATCGGCGGCCCGAGCTTATTGATTGCCAGGATCTCGCACTCTTCATCGTCGGGCTCGGCGAGATGGTCTGCGCCTTCTAGGATCTCCACTCGGCAGGTACTACAGCGGCATGATCCATCACAGGCGTGTCGGTGGTCCACCCCCCAGCGCAGGGAGGCCTCGAGTACAGTCTCCTCGTCTTGCAACTCGATGGTCGGCCCGTCGACGTAGCGGACGTGTGGCAACGCGATCTCCTCCCTGCCTGGAGTCGGCGGCATTATACCCTGCTGCGATCCGTTCCTGCCTCAGTCGAAAGGCCTACGGCGATCTCGGCCCTCCGCCGGATGGCGCCGTGCTTGTTAGGCGGTACGTTGGCTGTGGTGGTGAACGAGCGAAAGGAGAGCGGCATGTTACCGATCAGTGGAGTCTATGAGGTGGCGATCCGAGTAAAAGACCTCTCGAAGGCCGAGCCGTTCTATACGGAGGTCCTTGGACTGGAGGAAGGCCTGCGCGACGAGAGCCGGAACTGGCTCTTCCTGCGCGTCGGCGGCCAGGCCGGCATGATCGTCCTGCAGGAGGACAAGGGCGAGTGGGCGACTCAGCACTTCGCGTTCACGGTCGAGGAAGCCGACATCGAACGTGCGGTCGAGCAGCTGCGTGAGCGCGGCGTGAAGGTCAACGGCCCGGTCTACCACGAATGGATGCCTGCCAAGTCTGCATACTTCGAGGACCCGGACGGTCACGCGTTAGAGCTCTGCGCGCCGGTGGGCGGCGACGCCTAGCCTTCCCGCCCGCGCGCGAGTACGCGGAAGACGCTCCGGCGCGAGAGGCCGAACTCTGAGGCGAGCGCATCGATCTCCGCACCTTCTGCGCGGCGCACGCGGATCGTTTCGTCGCGCGGGACCTGCCGGATCTTGCGCGCCCCGCCAGGCTCGTCGTAGCGGCAGCGCACGAGCGGGCAGCGCAAGCAGCTCGGCGCCAGCTCGCAGCCGAGGTCCTGGAAGCTGGCGTGCTCTGGTAGCGCGTCGCTCCTGATCTTGCGCCCGTTCGCGTGTCGCTCCGCCTCTGGATGCTGGATCCTGGACGCTGGTCGCTCGATTGTCTCTACGCTACCCATCAGCTCTCTCCTTGTGCGTGCGGCATGCGGTTGAACATCGAATCCCTGACGTCTAACCTCAAGCTTCCGGTCTCCAGCTTCAAAAACTGCGTACTCGCCCGCGCGCTGTCCGGGGAGCAGCGTCCGACCCCGCCTCCACCAGCAGCGCCAGGCTCATCAGATAGTCGTCGTGGCCGTCGGCGGGGTCCACGAAGAAGTTCGTCGTGCGGTTCGCCCGGTACGCCGCCCGCGCCTGCTCCAACTCGCCGCGGCAGTGACGCGACTCGAGCGAGCCGTCGCCTGCGTAGAGCTTGAGCCGGCCGCCGTTCGTCGCCGCCAGCAGCCCGTAACCGAGCCGCGACTTCGATTCCTGCGTGAAGCGAACGGCGGCGGCGACGTGCGATCCCAACACGGTCGTCAGCAGCCGCGCGATCGTCTCGCCGAGGCCCGTGCTGTCGACGGCGAGCCGCCGCACTTGCCAGACCTCGCGTAGCAGGTCGGCCAGCCGCGGCAGCAGCTTGTCGTGCGGTTCGCCCGTCCAGGTGTAGTGCTCGACGACCTCCAGCCGTGGCTCTTGCATCATGGCCGTCGAATCCGGGTAAGAGGCGCGGGCGATCGTCAGGACGGTAGCGTCACGATTGCCCGCAGCCGCGTTGTCCTCGCTCGCCCCGCCCGCGAGATCGAGTCCCGCGACGTATGTCTCGCCTGACCGGGGCGCGCGCTGGCGAGGATGGCCGCCCTCGAGTTGGGCGAGCTGCCCCGGCGAGAAGAGCCGGCCGCCGCCGCTGATGGGCTTCAGGCAGTACTGCGTCAGAAACAGCGGGTGCTGCTCGCCCAGGCGTTCGCGCTCCGACTCCACGTAGCGGCCGTAGGCGGGGTTGTAGCGGGCGATAGTTTGCCAGTCATACTCGAAATGGCGTCGTATGCCGTCGGAGCGCTCCAGCTCCAGATGGTGTTGCTTGGCGTGTTCCAGGAGCGTACGGTCATCCCACGCAGTACCGTAGTAGACGGTCGTCGCGTTTGTCGTGGCCGCCATCGGCCGGAAATCGCGGTCGAACTTCTCTTCGTTCACGTCCTGCGCTTCATCTACTTCCAGCAGGAGCTGCGCGCTGTGCCCCACCACGTTCGCCTCCGGCTCTGCCGACATGAACAGCAGCCGCGCTCGTCCGACGCGAATCGCGTGCCCTGCTTCGACCGAAGAGATCGGCGCGAGGCCCGCCTCCACCAATCGCGACCAGAGCCTCCGCAGGCTGATACGGCCCTGCGGCTCGAACGTCGGAGCGCACTTGACGGCGTCGATCTGGTGCCCCAGGTGGACAGAGAGCAGCAGCGCCTCGATCTGCGCCGACAACTCGTTCTTACCACCCTGCCGGGCGATCTCTACGGAGATGCTTCGCCCCTGTCGGTCGAGCACGCTCTCCAGGATCGCGCGGCCGGCCTCGATTTGGTATGGACGCAGCTGCTGCCTCCACGGACCTCGCTCGGCCGGCACGCCCTAGCCCGCCAGTCTGAGGATCAGCTGTGTCGCCACGGCCCCCGCGAGCAGGAAGATCAGGCCGTTGACGCGGCCTTTGACCTCGTTGAGCTGATGTTCCAGCGAACGGAGCCGCTCGTCGACGACGGCCCGAAACGTCTCCGGCGAAAGCCGGACCGTGTGGGTGGTGCGTGGCGCTGGTGCGCGAAAGCGGGCAAGCGTTCTCTCCAGCAGGCGGGGGCCTTTCGTTGCTGATGGCTTACGCATCGTCGAATCGCTCTGGCATCAGCGCGCCGCCGACGCCACGGAGCACCCCGGCCAGGCTGTCCGACAGATCCTCTTCGGCCTTCTTCGAGAGGCGATAGCGGGCAGAGACGGCCTTCACCAGTAGATCGATTCCGCGCAACATCAGCGGGATGTTCTCCTTGCGCTTGCTGACGACGCTGCGGAGCTTCACTCGCAACATCGCAATCTCGTCATCGAGGCCTTCGATCTCTCCTGCCTTCTGTAGCTGAAGGCGCTCAGCCTCGTTACAGGCGTCGCTGTAGAAGTTGTCTGCAACGTCGGCCTCGTCATCCTTGATCGCCTCCTCAGTTTCGCTGGTCACGCGATGTTCCTTCGAGCAGCTCCAGCAGGCTCTCGAATGTCTCGGGCGGCAGACGCGAGGCTGCTTCGGCCACGCCGAGGAGAAGACAGAGCGCTGCCAACGTCCACTCTTTTCTCTCGATGGCGATTGGCAACGCTGCGGCCATCAGCCAAGGACCCTCCGCAGGATGATGGCTGAGATGAGCAACGTCGCCGCTAGCAGGGGCAGGCGGAGGAGCGCCCAGACACTGTAAGAGAGCAGGTCACCGCGTTGTAACCAGAACAGGCCTTGGGAGAATATCGCCTCCACGACGCTCGCGGTGCTCAGCAACATAAGTGCCGCCGCGCCAACGCGCCGTCCTCGCGTGGCCGAGCTTCGCCACCAGTAGCCGCCGAAGTATCCGGCGTTGACCGTGGCGAACAGCGCCGTCGTGATGTCTTGGCCTATGATCAGGCCGGAAATGTTCAAGAGAAGCCAACTTCACTATGTGCCCGCCCCGCCATCGAGGCGTCTGCTAATGTGCAGAATAGAACATATGTACTATTCCGTCAAGCCTAAGACGGCAGACGTGAGTAAACAGCGGGTATATAGGGGAAGTCCAGTACGAAGATTCGAGAGGCCCTGCCGATTGTAGTAGTGAGGAGAACCGTGATGAAAGCGAAAGAATCCAAGCAGACACGCATCGATCAGTTCGAACGGGGCGAATGGCTCTACAATCTGCTCGTGGACGTACGTAAAGATGTCGCGCAGAAGCCTAGTGCCGCCGCTATCAATCGCATCCGCGCCCGTCTCAATGATGAGATGGACGAGCGTTCTGCACAGGCCGCCGCTTAGGTCCGATCAGCCCAACTCTTCACGAGGTCAGGACTGGCGCAACGCGTCAGTCCTTTCCTGATCGAACAGGCTTGTCTGACGTCCCTCGAGGTAGCTTCGTACCGGCGCGAAGGATCGCCGGTGTACAGGGCATGGTCCGTGCTCTTCGAGTGCCTGTAGATGTTCCTTGGTGCAGTAGCCTCGGTTGTGGGCGAAGCCATAATCGGGGTATTGCTCGTCGTACTTGTCCATGATTTCGTCCCGTTCGACCTTCGCCAAGATCGACGCGGCCGCGATCGAGATGCAGAGCGCGTCGCCGTGGATGATCGCGTGCTGCTCTTCTGCGACGTCGGGCAGCGTCACAGCGTCGACGAGCACCAGGTCCGGTCGTGAAGGAAGCGCTTCCAGCGCTCGCTGCATCGCGCGCTGTGTGGCCGGGACGAGGCCCTCGTTATCGATCTCATCGTTGCCGGCGCGCCCGATACCATAGCCGGCGCTGTCTCGCAGGCTACTGGCCAGGCGGTCTCGTTGGCGCGCGGTCAGCGCTTTCGAGTCGCGCAGCTCGGACCACCACACCGCGGCGAATTCTGGGTGCAGCACGACTGCGGCTGCGATCACCGGGCCTGCCATCGGTCCGCGACCGGCCTCGTCGACTCCCGCCACATGACGAAAGCCTCGCCGCCACGCGCGCAGCTCTTGAGAGAGGGTTGGGATGCCGCGAAAAATGCCCAGCGTACTACCTCCTCGTTTCGCCCGATGCTACCGCATCGACGGACGTACCGCGCGCCTGTCCGCACGGACAGGCGTACGCGCTATCATGCGCCTGCTTAGAGGACATCGTCTATAGGAGGGACAGCATGCCAATCGTGCGAATAGAGATGTGGCCGGGCAGGACGCGGGCCCAGAAGCGGGAGATGGCGCGCGCCATCACCGATGTCGTCTGCAACGTGGCGCACACGACGCCGGACCAGACTATCGTTGTGTTCACGGACGTCTCGAAGGACGACTGGGCTCAGTCAGGGAAGCTAGCGTCCGAAGACGAGGATTGAGGCGAGCCGGCCGCCTGCCGATACTACTGCTGAATCACTATTCGAGTCTGCTATACTGATCTTGAGGCCTTCGGCCAGAGCCGATCCCCGAGCTGACGGGCCATCGAAGAGTAAGGTAGGTACACCAGCATGGGTTCCCGCTGGCTTCGCAACGGATTCATTTATCTCCTCATTCTGGTAGCAGTCGTCGCTATCGTCTACTCGTTCTTTGGCCGGGGTGAAGGCCTAAAAGAGATATCGATCTCTGAAGCCATTACGATGGCCAAGGACGGCAG
Organism: Chloroflexota bacterium; assembly: GCA_022562155.1. Lineage (GTDB taxonomy): Bacteria > Chloroflexota > Dehalococcoidia > DSTF01 > RBG-16-68-14 > SZUA-185. The sequence goes on along the minus strand of JADFPV010000004.1, from coordinate 18,287 downwards.
CATTGACGAGATCGTCGTCAAGGGCGACAACCTCACGCTTAAGAGCAACGGCGAAGACCTCTTCAAGTCTAAGAAGGAAGAAGGCGCCAGCCTTGTTGAACTGCTGGAGGCCCAAGGCGTTGCCGTCACTGGGCCGGATGCCGTCTTAATAAACGTCCAAGGCTCCGGCGGTTTCGGCAGTTACATCGGTCTCTTCATCACCTTCCTGCCGCTCCTGCTCTTCGGCGCGATCTTGATCTTCTTCATGCGTCAGGCACAGGGCTCAAACGCCCAAGCCATGAGCTTCGGTAAGAGTAAGGCAAAAACGTTCACGGGCAACCGCCCCACAGTGACCTTCATGGACGTTGCGGGTGTGGATGAGGCCAAGGAAGAGCTGGAAGAAGTCGTCGAGTTCCTCAAGTACCCGGAGAAATTCGCGGCGCTGGGCGCGCGCATCCCGCGTGGCGTCCTGTTACTGGGGCCGCCTGGGACCGGTAAGACGCTGCTCTCGCGTGCCGTCGCCGGCGAGGCAGGCGTGCCTTTCTTCTCCATCAGCGGCTCCGAGTTCGTTGAGATGTTCGTCGGTGTGGGCGCCTCCCGCGTCCGGGACCTGTTCGAGCAGGCGAAGCGCAACGCGCCGTGCATCGTCTTCGTCGACGAGATTGACGCTGTTGGGCGAATGCGTGGCTCGGGCCTGGGGGGCAGTCACGACGAGCGCGAGCAGACGTTGAACCAGATCCTCGTAGAGATGGATGGATTCGACACAAACACAAACGTGATCGTCCTCGCTGCCACCAACCGGCCCGACATCCTGGACCCGGCGCTGCTGCGTCCGGGCCGCTTCGATCGCCAGGTCATTCTCGACCGGCCCGATATCCGTGGCCGCGAGGCGATCCTCCAGGTGCACTCGAAGGGCAAGCCTCTGGAGGACGAGGTCGACCTCATGGTGATTGCCAAGCAGACACCGGGCTTTACCGGAGCCGACCTTGCGAATCTCGTCAACGAAGGCGCGATCCTTGCCGCCCGCCGGAATAAGAAGAAGGCCGGCATGCCGGAGTTCAACGAGGCCGTCGACCGTGTGATCGCGGGCCCCGAACGGAAGAGCCGGGTGATCAGCGAGAACGAAAGGAAGATCATCGCCTACCACGAGTCCGGCCATGCACTTGTCGGTCATCTGTGCCCGAACTCCGACAAGCCGTTCAAGATGAGCATCGTTGCTCGCGGCATGGCTGGTGGCTTCACGCGCTACTTGCCGGAAGAAGACCGCCATCTCATGAACCGCTCGCAGTACAACGATATGCTCGCGACGTCACTCGGCGGTCACGTTGCCGAAGAGCTGGTGTTTGGCGAGATGACGACGGGCCCGCAGAACGACATTCAGCAGGCGACGAGCATCGCCCGGCAGATGGTGACACAGTGGGGAATGAGCGAGCGCCTTGGCCCGCGTACGTTTGGCCGCAAACAGGAGATGGTGTTCCTGGGCCGCGAGATCTCTGAGCAGCGCGACTACAGCGAGAAGGTCGCCGAAGAGATTGACGAAGAGGTACGTCGACTGATCGACAAGGCTTACCAGAAGGCCAAGGACCTGCTTACGGAGCATCGCGCAAAACTCGACGAAATCGTGCAACACATCCTGATCGAGGAGACGCTCGACGGCGAGGAGCTCGCGAAGCTGCTTGATTCGCCGGTCGGCGAGTTGCCGGTGCCAACACCCGCTGTGAAGGCTCCAAAGGAGGAAGACGAGCCTCCCAAGGAGGAGCCCGGGCAGGAAGAGGAGAGCGACAAGCCGCCGGTAAAGGGTGAGCCTGGCCTCGCGTACGGTAGTCAGACGAACATCCAGCTCGATTCCGACAAATAGGCGAATCTACAGGTGATATGCGAGGCCTGCCCTTAAGGCAGGCCTTTCGCATTGTCCTAAGTTGACCCTCAATTAGGCCGATGCTACATTGTGCACGCAATCACAGATTGCGCATGTGCTGCACTGCACAGACCTGCTCCAGGGAAGCCTGTCGCCAGGGCGGAGCGTCAATAGGAGTGTAAATTGGCTCTCGAGATCCCCGAGGTCGTCATCGATCGGCTGCCCATCTACACACGAGCGTTGGCGCTACTCCAGCGCCAAGGCCGGAACGTGGTGAACTCGCAAGAGCTTGGCGGGCGGCTCGGAGTCACGCCGGCCCAGATTCGCAAGGATCTGAGCTATTTTGGCAGGTTCGGGAAGCAGGGCCGCGGCTATAACGTCAAGCGACTGCTGGAAGAACTCCACCAGATTCTTGGCATCACCCGCGAGTGGTCGATGGTGCTTGTTGGCGTCGGCCAGCTAGGCCGGGCCATCCTCGGCTACGATGGCTTCGCGCCGCAAGGCTTTCGCATCGTCGCTGCCTTTGATGTCGACCCCGACATCGTTGGCGACATGGTGAATGGCCTGGAGGTGAAGTCGGTCGCGCAGCTACAGGATGAGATGCCGGACCTCGATGCTCAGATCGCAATCGTTGCCGTCCCCGCGGCAAATGCACAGGAAGTCATCGATGCCCTGGTCGAGTGTGGGGTAAAGGCCATCCTCAACTACGCGCCCATCGCAGCGCATGCACCGCCGGACGTGCGCATCAGGGACATCGACCCTGTCTTGGGGCTCCAGAGCATGACGTTCTACATCAAGGAAGGCGGAACCACGTCCTAGGCTGTCGCCAGAACGTGTGACAGGCGTTCGCCTCAGGCGACCGCCCTCATGCGCTAGCGATCAGCGACTCTTCTTCCGTCCGCTGGCTCCGCTGGATTACGTCCCAGTGCTCCAGCGCGAGGCCCGTCCCAACCGCCGTGCACTGCAGTGGATTGTCTGCCAAGTGGCAGGGAATGCCGGTCTCCTGCGTTAGCAGCACGTCCAGGTAGCGCAGCAGCGCTCCACCACCGGCGAGGACCAGCCCGCGATCGATCACGTCAGCTGCCAGTTCCGGCGGCGTCCGCTCCAACACGCTACGTACGGTCTGGACAATGCTCGCCAGGCTGTCCTGCAAGGCCTGTGTGATCTCGTTGCTCGTGAGCGTAACCGGCCGCGGCAGGCCGCTGACCTGGTCGCGGCCCCGTACTTGCATCGTCATCTCTTCCTCCAGCGGGATGGCGCTGCCGATTGTCACCTTGACCTCCTCGGCCGTGCGTTCGCCAATGAGGAGGTTGTGCCGGCGCTTCACATAGGCGGTGATCGCGTCGTCCATACGGTCGCCGGCGACCCGCGCCGACTCCGAGACCACGATGCCGTACATTGAGATCACGGCGGCCTCAGTTCGCCCGCCTCCAATGTCGACGATCATATTGCCGCTTGGCGTGGCAACCGGGATGCGCGCGCCGATGGCCGCGGCGAGCGGCTCCTCAATGAGGCGAGCCGGCCTTCTGGCGCCTGCTTGCTCCGCGGCGTCGGCGACAGCGCGGCGCTCCACGCTCGTGACGCCGGCAGGGATGCAAATCATCACTTCGGGCTTGATGAAGTTCAGTCTGCCAACCACTTTGTTCACGAAGTAGCGCAGCATGGCTTCGGTGATCAGGTAGTCCGCGATCACGCCGTCTCTCATCGGGCGAATGACGGAGATCGTTTCCGGGGTCCTCCCCAGCATGTCTCGCGCCTCCGAGCCTACGGCCACCACGGTGTTGTCGCGATTCGCAAGCGCGACGACGGCGGGCTCGTCGACGACGATGCCGCGCCCCTTGACGTAGACCAGGACGTTCGCGGTTCCCAAGTCGATCCCGATGCGCTTCGGCAGCATGAATGTCTCCTCTCAGATCCTTGGCTCTAGTTGCGCTCCACCGACCCACCTAGCGAGCGGAGTTTCTCGTCCAGCGCTTCGTAGCCCCGGTCCAGATGGTAGATGTCTGCGATTTCGGTTTTGCCTTCGGCGGCGAGCGCCGCGACGACGAGCGCGGCGCCGGCTCGCAAGTCCATGCAGCGCACGGGCGTGCCGTAGAGATGGGTCGGCCCGGACACGATAGCAGTTTGGCCCGCTGTCACAACATCGGCGCCCATCTTGCGTAGCTCACTGATATAGAGCAGCCGATTGTCATAGACGCGTTCGTGGATCACGCTAACGCCTGTTGCCTGCGTGAGGAACGCGGCCAGCGGTGGATGCAGGTCGGTTGCCAGGCCCGGGTAGGGCAGCGCCTGAGCGGTCACAGCCTGGTAGCTATCGGTGCCCGTGACCACCAGCCCAGCCTCCGTCGTCCTGATGCGGACGCCCGCCTCTCGAAGCTTCCAGATCAGCGCCTCCAGGTGCTCCGGGATCGCTCCGAGGATCTCTACCTCGCCGCGTGTGGCCGCCGCGGCGAGCGCGAATGTTCCCGCCTCCAGCCGGTCGGGCAGGATCCGCTGCGTTGTCCCGTGAAGCTCGCGCACGCCTTCTATCTCGATCGAGTGGCTGCCCGCGCCTCGGATCTGGGCGCCCATGCGGTTCAGCATCTCAACAAGGCTGACGACCTCCGGCTCCGCGGCCGCGTTGACGATGGTGGTTGTGCCTTCTGCCAACGTTGCCGCCAGCATCACGTTCAGTGTGCCCATCACGCTCGGGTAGTCGAGCACGACACGCGCGCCCTTGAGCCGGTCCGCTTCGGCGACAAACTGGTCACCCCTGCGGTAGACCTCAGCGCCCAGCGCGCGGAAGCCGGCTAAGTGGACATCCAGCGGTCGCATCCCGAGCACGTCGCCGCCCGGCGGGCAGCAGGCCGCCCGGCCAAATCTCGTCAGCAGCGAGCCCATGACCAGGAAGCTCGCGCGCAGGTTCACCACAAGTTCGCTTGGAGGTTCAAAGGAGTGCACCTTCGAGGCGTTGATCCGCAACCGCGATGGTGATAGCGTTTCGACTTCCGCGCCAAGGTTCTCGAGGATCGCCGTCATGTGCTTGACTTCTTCGATCGCAGGCACATTTTCCAGGATGCAGTCCTCTGCTGTGAGGAGTGCGGCAGTCATCGCGTAATCAGCAGCGTTCTTGGCGCCGCTGACGCGTATCTGACCGCGAAGGGGACGGCCACCCTCGATGACGAGTCGTTCGCCCATAGTGTGTAAGCTTCCCGCTACCAACCGACCTTCGATGCGAGCATAACGGCCAGCAACGAGGAGGCGCAAGTTAACGCGGTGGCGGGGACTTGAATATCTGGCGCAGCCGAGCGTCGAGGAACATGAGCGAGCCCTAGGACCTATCGTATAGCTTTGCTCCATCATTCTGGTTCTGTTACGTTGCCTCCACGATGAGCGACGAGACACCAACTCCGAGCGTCGACCTCGACGTCATGGCGTCGTTATGCAAACGGCGTGGCTTCATTTTTCCTAGCAGCGAGATCTACGGTGGGTTCGAGAGCACGTGGGATTATGGCCCCATGGGCGTCGAACTCAAGCGCAATGTGAAGGAAGCTTGGTGGCGAGCGATGGTTCGGGAGCGCGATGACATCGTCGGGCTGGACGCTTCGATCTTGATGTCGCCGAAGGTGTGGGAGGCCAGTGGCCATACGACGAACTTCAACGACCCGCTCGTCGAGTGTAAGAGCTGCCGCAAGCGGTTCCGCGAGGATGAGATCGATGCCAAGGCCTGCCCCGCCTGCGAGGGTGAGCTGGCGGAGGCCCGCCAGTTCAATACGATGTTCAAGACGTTTGTTGGGCCGATCGAAGACGAAGCTGCGATCGCGTACCTGCGGCCGGAAACGGCGCAAGGCATCTTCGTCAACTTCGACAACGTCCAGACCACCACGCGGCGCAAGCTCCCCTTCGGCATCGCCCAGCAGGGCAAGTCGTTCCGGAACGAGATCACGACGGGGAACTTCATCTTCCGTACCAGGGAGTTCGAGCAGATGGAGATGGAGTATTTCGTCATGCCCGGCACGGATGACGAGTGGTACGACTACTGGCGAAACGAGCGCCTCAACTGGTTTGTGCGCTTCGGCGCGCGGAAGGAGCGGCTGCGATTTCGTGAGCACGACCCGGAAGAGCTGTCGCACTACTCCACCGGTACGACCGACATTGAGTACCTCTTTCCGATGGGTTGGGCGGAGCTGGAGGGCATCGCGAAGCGCAGCGACTACGACCTCAAGCAGCACGCCAAGCACAGCGGTAAGAAGCTGGAGTACTTCGACGAAGCCTCTGGCGAGCACGTCGTACCGTACGTCGTCGAGCCGGCGCTCGGCGTGGACCGCGCGATCCTCGTCTTCCTGCTGGACGCGTATCAGGAGGAAGTGGTCAACGACGAGAAACGGACGCTTCTGCGCTTGCACCCCGCGCTTGCGCCGATCAAGGTTGCGATCCTGCCGTTGAGTCGCAAAGAAACGCTCGCGCCCACCGCGCGCAAGGTCTGGGACCTGCTGCGGCCGCACTTCATGACGCAGTTCGATGACGCGCAGAGCATCGGCCGTCGCTATCGGCGCCAGGACGAGATCGGCACGCCCCTCTGCGTGACGGTCGACTTCGATACGTTGGACGACGATGCGGTCACTATCCGTGAGCGCGACAGCATGGAGCAGATTCGCGTCCCCATCGCGAACCTCCTGGACGCCGTTCGAGACCGTCTACCGGACCTTTAGTCCACTTCTGCTTCCTATCTGCTTGCATAATCGCTAAGATTCGCGTACCATAGCTGGGAACATACGTTCGTGCGCCGCAGGCGGCACGTCCAGAGAGGGGGTCCCCGCCCATGGAAGCCCTGATTGTCGTTCTTCTTCTCGCCCTAATCGTCTCGGTAGCAATCGCAGCTATCGTCGGCTGGCAGTTCCTGACTCAGAGAGAGCCTGACAAAGACGAGGCGGCGCACCTTGCCCAAGCGCTTGCCGGCCTCAAGACCGACCTAACGCAGGCGGTGAGCGCTTCCCAGCAGACCGTGCTGGGCCAGGTCAACGCGTTGGACCAGAAAATGAACCAGCGTTTGGACGCTGTGCAGACCAGCGTGGGTCAATCACTGGCCGCAACCACCGACACAATCGGTAAGATAGGCCAGCAGCTAGGCGGGTTGAACGAGTCGGCGAAGCGCATATTGGAAGTCGGGCAAGACGTCTCGTCACTGAAGGATATCTTGCAGCCTCCGAAGCTACGTGGCGGGTTCGGCGAGCTGCTGTTAGAACAATTGGTTAAGCAGGTGCTCGCGGCGGGCCAGTACTCCACCCAACATCGATTTAACGATGGCACGATCGTCGACCTCGTCATCGAATCTCCAGACGGGCTCGTGCCGGTCGACTCGAAATTCCCAATAGAGAGCTTTCGCCGGCTGTTGCAGACGGAAACTGATGAGGAACGAACTCGCGCGCGGAAGGCATTCGTGCGGGATGTGAAATTGAGAATCGATGAGGTCGCAAAGTACATCCGCCCTGACGACGGGACGCTGGACTTTGCCCTCATGTATGTGCCCGCCGAGAACATCTATTACGAGACGATCGCTGGCTCCGAGGACGAGTCTGCGATGACGTATGCGCTCGATCAGAACGTCCACCTCGTGTCGCCAAACACGTTCCATGCGTTCCTGCAGGTCGTGCTGCGCGGCTTCAACGGCCTCAAGGTGCAGGAAGACGCGAAAGAGATCATGACCCGTCTGGCCCTCTTCCGTCGCGAGTTCGCTAAGTTCAACGACGAGTTTCGCGTGTTGGGCAACCATATCAGCCACGCAAAGAGCAAGCACGACGAGCTAAATAACGCGTCCGGACGGCTCAGTGACCGGCTGGAGATCGAAGTGCCGGTGCAGAGTTCGCTGCTGGAGCCGGTTGCCGAGGAGTCCGCAGTGCCCGAGCCGCTACGCCTACACATCGGTGACGACGCGCAGTAGCCTAAACGGCAGACAGCAAGAAGGCCCCGAACAGGGGCCTCCTTAGTCTTGTCTCGATGTGCGGTTAGGCGGGTGCGGCCTCGTTTACCTTGGCGCGCGCGGCGTCCCGGTCCTTGAACCAGAGCGCGTTGATCTCCGTGAACACGTTCGAGGCCTCCGGGACGTCGTCCTCGGCGAAGATCGCCGTGAACGGGCAGGCGGGCTCGCAGGCGCCGCAGTCGATGCACTCGTCGGGGTCGATGTAGAGGATCCTGTCTTGCGTGGCGTCCTCGTCGATACCGTCAGTGTGGACGTCGTCGTGGATGCAGTCGACCGGGCACACGTCGATGCAGGAGCGGTCCTTCTCGCCGATGCAGGCTTCAATGATGGTGTACGTCATGGATACGATGCCCTCCTATGCGAATCAGTTCCTCTTCAGCGAACGCATTCTACTTCTCGGCTCAGTCTAAAGGAAGCGATTTACTAAGTAAAGACTTCCTAAATGACTGATTCTCGCAAAATTCTCGACTATGAGCGCCTCCAGAACCGCCACCACGGCCGCTTCGGCACGATGTCAGCTTTGCCGGTCTTGGCTGCGGCCTGAGTGCTGAGCCTTCGTCGAAGCTGAAGCAGGTGCCCGGCCAGCGGCAGCGCTTCCTCGGGATCTTCGGCCACTTCCGGAAAGAGCCGGCGCAGCGTTTCGGCGAAGGCGGGCATCGTGCCCCTGCCGCCCGCCTCCAGGAGTGGCGTGGCCTTTAGCTCGTTGATCGACCCGGCAATGGCAGAATCCAGTCGCCGCTGCTGGTCGGCGCTGAGTTCGATCGTTGCCACGGCTTGCTGTAGCTGTGGTTCAAGCGTCGCGGCAACCTCGGCGAGGCCTTGGTCCGACTGCTGTCCGGACTCCTGGTCCAACTCGGAGCCGGGCCTGGCCAGATGGTACTGGATCGCCAAGTACATGAGACGCGCATCGACGTTTGAGAGTTGCAGGCTGGTCATGTGCCGATCGTAGCGCACTGCGCGCCGTACGTCGCGGGACGAAAAGCAACCGCCTGATCTCAGGCGGCTGCTGATGGCGCGATCGAGCGCCGCTTACTTGTGCCGTCGTTGCCAGCGCGTCTTCTTGAGCATCTTGCGGTGCTTGTGCTTGCTCATCTTCTTGCGCCGCTTCTTGATAACGTTTCCCATGCGGTTCCTTTAGATTGCAGCTATGGTTGCCGTCAATACTATCGGTAGGAACGCCCTGTAGCAATACCGCTACTTTGCCCTTGGTGGCCCTTGCCGAATGCGATCTCGCATGCGGTCGAGGTCGTGCGGCGGGAGGAAGAGCCAGGAAAAGATGGCTTCTAGGTACCACGTGGCGCCGTTTTCTTCGTACTTCGCGAGCGTTTCCGCTGCTTGCTCCGGACGAGATGGCGATGAGTTGGCCTCTAACACGATGTCGAACTGCGCGTCGGAGTCACGTTCACGCTGCGCGTAGTCGCGGATTTCACCAATCTGCTCTGGTGTCACATCCAGACTGACGCCGGTCTCTGCGATGCGCTTTGCAGCTACGGCCACGTCCGGCCCGGCCGTCGCTTCGGTCCCAGCCGGCAACACGATAGGCAGGATGCCGTCCCATCGTACGGCTCTCCGCATCGATTTCATGCGCGGCCACGCGCCGACGACCCAGATGGGGATGCGCGGCGACTGCACCGGCTTCGGTTCAAAGCGCATCTCCTTCACGTCGTAGTGCTTCCCCTGGAACGCGAACGGCTCGCCGCTCCAGAGACCTTCGATAATGGCCAGCGACTCGTCCAGCATCTCCGCGCGCTTCTTGCGGTCCAGCTCCTCGCCGACGTTCATGTAGCCGCCGTCTTCCACGGTGCCGAGCCCGACCGGTAGCACGAGCCTTCCGTTCGAGAGGTGGTCCAGCGTGACCGTCTCACGGGCCACTTTCCAGGGCCTGCGACGCGAAAGCGGCGTGACCATCGTACCCAGCGTGACGCGCTCCGTGCGCATCGCCATCGCGGCCAGCGCGATCCAGGGGTCGACCGTAGCGCGCTTCTCCGGGTCGTCCGGAAACTGGCTCTCCCATTCCGGGCTCAGGATCGAGTCGAAGATAAAGACGCCGTCCCAGCCGGATTCCTCAGCTTCGTGCGCGATCTCCGCGAGCAGGCGCGGATCACCCGCGCCGCCCATGTTCGGTAAGTCGAGGCCAAACTTCATCGGACCAACCTCCTTTGGCTGAAGTGAGACTTGCCCAGTTTACGATGTGCCCGTGACAGTGGCGTGTCAGTAGTCAGATCAGCTCTGCAATCGCGCGAATGATCCGGTGCGGCTCGACGGGCGCATCTGATGGCAAGCCATCGCCGGCCTCATCGACCCAGACCGCATGTAGTCCCAGGTCGACGGCTGGCGCAATGTCGGCGGCCAGGCTGTCGCCGACCATCCAGGTGGTTTCAGGTGTGCTGTCCGTGGCTTCTAAGGCATGGCGGAATACCCGCTCGTCCGGTTTTCCAACGCCGAACTCGCCTTCGATGACGATGCAGTCGAAGTAGGTTTCGAGCTTCAGCTTGTCTACGCTGCGCCGCTGGTTGGCCGCCTCGCCGTTCGTGATCAGAGCGAGCCGTATGCCACGCGATTGGATCGTCTTGACCGTCTCCATAGCACCGGGATACGGCGCGATCGTCTTCGCGCGTTCCGCCCGGTACCAGGTGGCGATGTTATCGGCGACGTCGGGTGCCGTGATTCCTGCGTCCTCAAAGGCGTGTTGAACGATGACGCGGCTCGCCTCGGTGAGGTCCATACGTCCGGTCTTTGCTCGATCAGGGTCCTGCCAGAACCAGTCGCGGCGTTTGCGTATCCGCTGCTGCATCTCAGGCGGCTGATACAAGCCGTCGTTGTGCTTCTCGATCGACGCCAGCCAGGTCTCTTCCATCCCGGTCTGCCAGTCGAGGATGGTGCCGTCTAGGTCGAAGAAGATCGCTTTGGGTTGGGGGTTCACTGTGTCCAGTTCTCCTGCCCGAAGAGTACATCAGTGCGTTCGGACTGTGCATGGCTTGCGCGCTGGCGTTCGGGATTCTCAGGGTCATCTTCCCAACGCAAGGGGTTCTCTTTAATGTACTTACGCACACGATTTAGCTCATCCTCGTCGCGGATAACTCGCTCATAGTAGTTGCGCTGCCAGATTTGCGCTTGTCTCGTTCCTCGCATCGTATTAATTCGCTTGGTCGAGACCGTCTTGAAGGCCCCGATGAGCCTACCGAGTGGCTTGCGCTTCGCTGCGTCTGTAAGGGCGGTTCGCGAACCGCCCCTACGAGCGTCGCGGATGACCAGAATGCCATGGAGATGATTCGGCATGATCGCGTACTCGTCGATGTGCACATAAGCGTACTGTCTTGCCAACCAGAGCCATGCATCTTCGACGAAGGCATGCAAGGCGGGGTCTTCGAGCAATAGTGCGTGGTCTTTGCAGACAATAGTGACGAAGTACGCTCCAGCCTGCGAGTAATCGTAGTTGGGTAGCCGGATAGAACGTCGATGGTGGAGATTGCGGTCGAAGGGCCTGGTAGCCATCCTGCTAGTCTCCGTCATCCGCTCTTCTCTTTTCCCCACGCTTCGATCTCTTCGCGATGCTCCTGATAGTGCTCCCACGTGTTCGCGCTGAAGATCCAAGACCAGGTCGGTCCATCCGGTGTCTCAGGATGCACAGCCAAGTCATCGTCGGTCATACTATCCAGCACCCCAATCACCGCTTCGTACGCGTCAGTGCTCGCTCGCCGAACGTCGGGGAGCGGCGTCTCCTTTGTCGCGAGATGGTCCTTGTCATTGAGCGCGTCGAAGCCGTCCCACGAAACGCCGACTTCCGGTCGCCCTGGATCGCCCGTGGTGCGCCAGCGTTCGAGCCATCGGAGGAGCCGCTGCTCCCATGCTGTGAGGTGGGCCAGGATGTCCTTGGCCGTCCAGCCGTCATCGCGCACAGCCACCAGCATGCCTGCCTCATCTAGCGGCGCCAGCAGGGCTACGAGCTTCGTGCGCTCTCGCTGGATCTCGGCGAGGAGATCCTGCTTGGTGTGGTTGTCATTAGGCATGCGGGCGCTAACGCTGGCGCTTCGCCGCCGCCTTCTTGCGTGCGGGCCTTGCGATCGCTTTCACCCCGGCGCGGCCGTTCCGGCGGCCGTTCGGCCGGATGCCCAGCTTCATACGAAGATAGTGGCCCGTTTGGCTGCGCTTTGATCGTGCAACCTCTTCAGGCGTGCCTTCGGCGATGATCTCCCCGCCGCGGAAGCCGCCGTGCGGCCCCAAGTCAATGATGTGGTCCACGTTCTTGATGACGTCCATGTGGTGCTCGATGATGACGATGGTGTTACCGCCATCCGCGAGCCGCTGTAGCACGTTCAGGAGCGCGTTGGTGTCTTCGAACGAGAGCCCTGTCGTCGGTTCGTCGAGGATGTAGAGCGTCCGCCCCGTCGAGCGGCGCGAAAGCTCCGTCGAGAGCTTGATGCGCTGCGCCTCGCCGCCGGAGAGCGTTGTCGCGGGCTGCCCGAGCTTGATGTAGCCCAGGCCGACGTCCTGCATCGTCTGGAGCTTGTTCCGCACTTTCGGGAAGGCGGAGTAGAACTCCAACGCCTCGTGCACCGTCATGTCCAGCACGTCCGCGATGTGCGTGCCGCGGAAGAGGATCTCCAGCGCCTCGCGATTGTACCGCTGGCCCTGACAGACTTCGCAGGGCACGGTCACGTCCGGCAGGAAGTGCATCTCTATCTCGATGTAGCCGTCGCCGGAACATGCCTCGCAGCGGCCGCCCTTGACGTTGAACGAGAAGCGGCCCGGCTTGTAGCCGCGCGCGCGGGCTTCCGGCACAGACGCGAACATTTCGCGGATTGGCGTGAACGTTCCCGTGTACGTCGCAGGGTTCGAGCGCGGCGTCCGGCCAATCGGCGACTGGTCGATGTTCACGACCTTGTCGATCAACTCCAACCCATCGATGCCGTCGCAGGCGCCCGGGCGGTCACGCGCTCCGTAGAGGAGCTGGGCCGCCTTCTTGTAGAGGATCTCCGATACGAGCGAGCTCTTGCCGGAGCCCGATACGCCTGTTACGCCGATGAAGCATCCGAGTGGGAATCGCACGTCGATGCTCTTTAGGTTGTTTTCACGGGCGCCGCGAATGGTGATCGCGCGACCGTTACCCTGGCGACGATGCTCGGGAATCGAGATCTGCTTGCGCCCGCTCAGGTAGGCCCCGGTGATCGATGCCTCTGACTTAAGGACGTCGCTCAAGGGCCCTGCGACGACGACTTCGCCGCCGTTCTCGCCTGCGCCGGGGCCCATGTCGACGATCCAGTCGGCGGCGCGCATCATCGACTCGTCGTGCTCGACGATGAGCACCGTGTTTCCCAGGTCGCGAAGGCGCTGCAGCGTCCGGATCAGCCGGTCGTCGTCGGCCGGGTGCAGCCCGATCGTTGGCTCGTCGCAGACGTAGAGGACACCCATCAGGCCGGAGCCGATCTGCGTCGCCAGCCTGATGCGCTGCGCCTCGCCGCCCGAGAGCGTTCCCGTGGCGCGATCGAGCGTCAGGTAGTCGAGGCCGACCTCGATCATGAAGTCGAGGCGAGCGCCGATCTCTTTCAGGATCTGCGCCGCAATCAGTTGCTCTCGCTTCCCGAGGGGCGTCTTCGCGCCTATGAGGCGAGCCGCCCATTTCTGCGCTTCGACGATGCTCATGCGCGTGATCTCGATGATGTTGATGCCGTCGATCGTCACCGCTCGCGACTCGGCCTTGAGGCGAGTGCCTTCGCAGGACGGGCAGGGGTTGGCGGCCATGTAGCGCTCAATCTCGCCGCGCACATGGTCGGAGTCTGTTTCCTTGTAGCGACGCTGCAGGTTGGGGATGCAGCCCTCGAATGTGGTGTCCCACTGATTCTCGTGGCCGCCCGCGCTCGTGTAGGTCAGCGTGATCGGTGTCTTGTCGCCGTAGAGCACGAGTTCGAGGTACTTCTTTGCCAGTTTCGATACAGGCACGGTGAGCGAGAAGCCATGCTTCTCGGCCAGCGCTTCCAGAACGCGCTGGTGCCACATGCTCGTCGTCGTCGCCCGTCGCCACGGCTGGATGGCGCCGTCTGCCAGACTGAGGTTCTTGTTCGATATGACGAGGTCCGGGTCGACCTCGCGATGCACGCCAAGGCCCGTGCAGGCCGGGCAGGCGCCGTGGGGGCTGTTGAAGCTGAAGTTCCTCGGCGCGATCTCGCCCAAGCTGAAGTTGCAGTGCACACAGGCGAACTGTTCCGAGTAGAGCTGTTCGTCCCAGCCGGCGTTCTTCTTCTTGCTCTCCACGGCGACGAGCACCACGCCGCCGCCAAGCTTGAGCGCTATCTCTACCGAATCGGCGAGCCGCGCCGCGCTTGATGCCGAGCCTTCGCCACCCGGCGCTTCGGTCACGAGCCGGTCGATGACAACTTCGATCGTGTGGCGCTTGTTCTTCTCGAGGTCGAACTCTTCGGACAGATCGCGCACCTCGCCATCGACACGCACGCGTACGAAGCCGGCCTTACGGGCGTCCTCAAACACCTGCTGATGTTCGCCCTTGCGGTCCTTGATGATGGGCGAGAGGATCATGAGGCGTTTGCCTGCCGGAATGTCGAGAATCGCGTCGACGATCTGCTGCACAGTCTGCCGCTCGATCACGCGGCCGCAGTTCGGGCAGTGCGGCGTGCCGGCGCGCGCGAAGAGCAGGCGCAGGTAGTCGTAGATTTCGGTCTGCGTGCCGACGGTCGAGCGCGGGTTTCTCGTGCCGGCCTTCTGGTCGATCGAGATCGCTGGCGAAAGCCCCTCGATGTAATCGACGTCGGGCTTCTCCATCCGGCCGAGGAACTGGCGGGCGTACGCGGAGAGCGACTCGACGTAGCGGCGCTGGCCCTCCGCGTAGATCGTGTCGAAGGCGAGCGAACTCTTTCCCGAGCCGGAGACGCCCGTGATCACGACCAATTTGTCGCGCGGGATCTCGAGATCGATGTCCTTCAGGTTGTGCTCGCGGGCACCCTTGACGATGATGGCGTCTAGCGGCAAAAGTTCGGCTACCTCCGGTGGTATTCAGACACAATAGTAGCCGGAGTGAGTGACCCCGGCGTGTCAGTAGTGCTGGAGCCTCAGTGTACTACAGGAAGCGAAATTGGAACAAGAGTGCTAACGCGGATTGGGCCGCCAGGCGAATTGAAAGCCTCGGAGCGCGCCATTATCCCGGCGGGCGCTGTCGATCTCAAGACGGTTGGTCCCGTCTGCGCGAGCCACGATGAGCGCGACGGTATCGTTGTCGTAGTCGTTGTACGCGATCAGACCAAAGTCTGGCGACCACGAGAACCCTATTTCGTCGAGTTCTACCACTCGCTCCAGCCCTGTCCCATCGAGCCGCGCCCGATAGCCCGCGTTGTCTCCACCCACCCAGTACACGTACATTCCGTCCTCCGAGAACGTTACGAACTCCTTCGGAATGCTATCGCTACCGTATGTGATGAGGGAGTTGGCAATCGGCGTCGCTTCGCCGCTGCGGAGGTCGAGCACTCCCAGGCCTGGCACCGTCCCTCCCCTAACGGGAGCGAAGCTGGGGATGAGATATACCGCCTTTGACCCGTCGTGCGAGATCCAGAACTGCGTGCCGTCGTCGAGTTCTGGTAGCTTTCTCAGCTCCCTACCAGAGAGGTCGAGGAGCTTCGCTTCGTACGACGGCAGGTGCAGCCCCGCAGGCGGTGGCTGGTAGTCCGCAGCCATCACCAGCGCGCGGCCGTCCAGCGCCCAAGCGAGCGGATAGTCGTTCGGGTCGAATGTCCTTCTTGTACCGTCAACTAAATCGGTAATGAACGTTGAGTTACCCGCGAGAGGTCCGTGAAAAGCTATTCGGTTACCGTCAGGAGACCATAGCGGGAAGCCGTATGATGCCTGGCCGAACATCGGTGAGGAGATGTCGAAAGAAATCATGTCGGAGATGTTGGAGCCTTCCACGACGACGAAATAGTAGGCCTCTTCACTCACTCCTTCCAACGAGACACGATCGAGATACAGATAACCAAACGCCTCGCTATTCGGCGACCAGTGCACCCCCAGCAGATCGGAGACGACAAAGGTCGCCAGTAACCCACCACTTGAGTCTCGAACTTCGACTCGACCCTCCTGTCCTCCAGACCAACATACGAGCGTTTGACCGTCTGGCGACCACTCGAAGTTAGAGAACCGGCCGCACTCCGCGTCATCCAACAGCTTCCGTCGCTCGCTACCGTCAGCGTTCACGAGCCAGAGCGTACCGTCTGCATCTAGGTAGGAGAGCTGGTTAGCGGTGGCGTCGGGCGTCTCACCGGCCGTAATGGAACTGTCGCCATTATCGGACTGCATGAACAGCAAGAGCGCCAACAGACCGAGCCCGCCAATCGCAGCGCCCAGCACCGCTATCGAAACGACTTTAGCAGCGGAACCGGCCACGCTCCCGAATATCGATGAGAACCGACGCCAGGCTGGAAGGAACGGCGCGAATGCTATTGCCCACCATGGCCTGGCCTCCTCGGACTGCCAGCGGGCCGCCTGTTCGCGGCTCTCCAAGCCAAGCTTCCCGAGGATCTCTGAGACGTGGTACTTGGCTCCGTCGCGGCTAATACCCAGCCGCTCCGCGATTTCCGGGTTGCTCAACCCCCGGCGAAGCAGTGCGAGGACCTCCCACTCCCGCGGTGTGAGAATGTCCGGATGCGGTGGACGGCCTCGTTTACCCATCTACATCAGCATACGCCGCCGCCTTGCGATTTACACTACCCAGGTAGTGCCGCGCCAAGCGCGGCTAGCCGCAGAGGCCGCCGTGCCCTCCCGCGAAGCCTCGGCTCGCGTAGAGGTCATCAGGCGACCACGAGACGTCGGAGGCCGATGACTCACCTTCGAAGCCCGGAACTAGATCGGGCAGAACGAACACGTATTCGAACGTCTCTGGATCGATCAAGGCCTTCGCGCCGAACGTTCCGCTGGCGATGAGCCCGTCCGAAGTGAAGGACACCCACAATCTGTCATCAAGCTCAGTGATCGTGCCGTCGCGGCGGTTGTACACCCGCGTTTGACCAGGCGCGGTGAAGTTGCGGTAATCGTCCGTCCAAGTGATGAAGTCCTCGTTCGCTGCGAACGGGTGGTTTGCGATCCTCGTTATGGGCGAGCTCGCCACGAACGTCGCTCTGCCGGTCTCGACACTGATGAGGAAGATGTTGATGTTGTCATTCGCTGGAACCGTCATCACCGCGATGTCTTCCGAACCCGCGACGACGGCGCGGAAGACCTCGAACTCGAGCAACACTTCGCCGTCGGAATTCTCCACACCGTTGACCTGATCGAGCGTCGTCTTGATGAAGGCGAGCCCGTCGTCCGGGTCCGGTTGTCCCCGGGCTGGCTGCCTGTCTAAGAACGTGCGCTCGTTCGCAATGAGGTCGACGACCGCGAAGTCGTCCTGTCCGCTGGTGCCAACCTGTATCAACACTTCGGTCTCGCTGAGAAAGCGGATGAAACTCCCTGGCCCGAGCGAACGTTGCTCAAGAGTTGATAACTCGATGACACGGGCCTCCTTCTGTTCAAAATCGTTAGGCGGACCAGCGGACCACCCCATCCATCCGCCACCGCGACTGAACCGCCCGAAGTTTCCTTGGCCAAGGTTCAGCTCTTCTCCCGTCACGCGGTCGTATAGAACGGTGGACGTTCCGTCCCACGGCTCGAACTGAGAAGAGGGCTGTTCTGGGAGCGTTCTAAACTCGTCCGGCGCAGTGCTGCGTGCTTCCGTGAATAGGCCTGTGACGGCGATGGGAGCTAGAGGCAGCGCGGAGGTCGATGTATTGGCTGCTCGCGGCTCCAGGTCGTCCCCCCTGCACGCGGCGGTGAGGAACACGACACCGACTAAGGCGAAGAACAATGGTTTCCGCCAGCGTGAGCTCATAACGCTGTCAGTATAGAAGACGAGGCTGATCTGGGAGAGGCTAGCTCTTACTTGGCGGGTGAGTTGCTGCCGAAGTCGAACTGGTACGTGCGGTAGAGCCAGGGGATCTTCAGCACACCGAGCAAGTTCAGGCCGAGAATGATCAACATCACGCCGGCGATCTTCTGGAGCAGCAGGATGTTGTCGCGGACGATGAAGCCCACCGCGCCGACCGATGCTCCGAGCGCGACGAAGATAAGCGAGAACCCGAGCACGAACGCGATGGAATGTCTGAACGTCTGCCAGCGCTGATCGCCGACGGTGTCTGTGCTGACGCCCGCCAGGTGCATGACGTAGGCGGGCACCATGGGAAGTACGCATGGTGACAGAAAGGCGATGATGCCCGCCGCGAAGGCGATGCCGAAGCCAAAAGGCCCCGTCAGGCTGACACCCGGGAGACCTCCTTCCGCGGATGTTACGGTGCTCACCCCGCCGGTGAAGTACTGATTGAAGATGGTGAATTCGTCGAGGAAGATCAGCGCACCGATGAAGATTACGAGCACGCCGCCCACGATCTCGAGGATAGGCATGAGCGGTCCGATCTTGCGCATGCCGCGCATCACGGAACCCAACGCAAAGCCCGC
>JADFPV010000046.1 GCA_022562155.1 Chloroflexota bacterium | reverse complement strand
GGCGAGGAGATCGATGCGGCGGAAGCGCATCGGATCGGGCTTGTGAGCGCCGTCGTAGCGGATGATCGCCTGCACGATGAGGCCGCTGCGCTCGCGCAACGCATGGCCTCGCGCGGGCCGATCGCGCTGCGCTACGCGAAGGAGGCTGTGCGGCGAGGGCTGGACCAGCCACTAGACCAAGCGTTGCGTTATGAAACAGACCTCACTGTGATCCTGCAGACGACTGAAGATCGCGCCGAGGGCGTTAGCGCATTCCTGGAGAAGCGCGAACCGAAGTTCAAAGGCAGGTAATGTGCAGGTCATTCTAGGCCCGGACGAAGCCTGGTCACTCATGTCGCTTGTCGTGTCCCAAGTGCTGGATGGCGTAGAGCTATCCGAAGATGGCCGCGATGCGATCAAGAAGTGGCGGAACGGTCATGCGGAGGGCTCGGTGGCTATGAAGAGCTTGACGGACGAGGTGAACGCCGTGCTGGAGTCGTCGATCGCGGAGCGGGATCGATGAAGGTCGAGTTCGAGGCGGATGAGGCGTGGGACCTGATGTCGCTCATCGTCGCCAAAGTCGCGAAAGAGGTCGACCTAGCCGACAAAGATCGGGCGAATGTCCGCCGTTGGCGTTCAGAATCGATGCAGCCCAGCGGGGAAGGCATGCGGCTCCTTACGGATAAGTTGAATGCAGAGTTTGAAGAAACGCTTGCTCGAAAGAAACGCAGCCACATCAGGAAGCCGGACTGGCGAAGGTAGTTGGTGTATCGGTTCGTGGTGAGTACTGAGATCGAAGCTAGTACTGCGCGAGTATGGCGAGCGCTCTGCGACCCGGCGGAAGTCGTCGTGAGGGACACCGGCGTCGAGAAGGCCATCGACGCGCCCGACGACTACCCGCAGCCCGGGCAGCATGTGCGCTGGCAGTACAGCAGCGGGCCGTTCAGGATTCTGAACGATCGGCCGCAAGAGGTGGTGTCTGAACAGCGCCTGCGTTCGCTGCTGGGAGTCGGGCCATTTCGCTTCGACGAAGCGTACACGCTGGAGGCGAACGACGATGGCTGCAAACTGACGGCCCGGATGGACGTGAGCGTGGCGCTGCCAGGACTGGGTTGGTTAATCGAGCGGCTGTACATCGGGCCGGCGACCAAGCGAACGGTCGGCGCGTCGCTCGCCGCGATCAAGCGTCATTGCGAGGCCTTGGACAAGCTCAGGATGGGCGAAGCATGAACGGTTTCGAAACTATCCTCTACGAGAAAGAAGGCGGGATCGCGCGGCTGACGCTGAACCGGCCGGAGGTACTGAACGCTCAGAATTTGCAAATGCGCGACGAGCTGTGGGACGCGTTTCAGGCGTTCCGCGATGATCCCGACGCTCGCGTGCTGATACTGCGAGGGGAGGGGAGCGCGTTCTCGGCGGGGGCGGACATCTCCGATTTCGGGACGGCGCCCTCGTATGTCGAATCGCGACGCGCCCGACATGAGCGTGACCTCTGGGACCTGCTGCTGCATATGCGCAAGCCGACCATCGCGGCGGTGCACGGCTACGCGCTCGGCGCGGGCTGCGAGATGGCCCTCTTATGCGATCTGCGTGTCGCCGCTGATGACGCTCGCTTCGGTCTGCCGGAGGTGAGCCTCGGCTACATTCCGTCGGCGGGCGGCACGCAGACGCTGCCGCGCACGATCCCGCCCGGCGTGGCGATGCAGATGATCCTCACCGGCGATCCTATCGACGCACGGGAGGCGTACAGGCTGCGGCTGGTGCATCGCGTCGTCCCGCGCGACGAGCTGCATGGCGCCGCGGACGCGTGGGCGCAGACGCTCGTCGAACGCGACCCACGAGCGCTCTCGTACGCTAAAGACGCGGTCGTCCGCGGGCTGGACCTGTCGCTAGCGGACGGACTGGCGTTTGAGGCCGCGCTGGGAGCGAGGCTGGCGGCGACGCGGGCGTAGTATACTGCCCGTGTTATGGGCGGTATGGCACGAGTCGGTAGCGGCAGCTACGCCAAACGTTGGCTGATCTGGCCAGCTCTCATACTTGCTGTACTCGGGACAGTGGCGGCCGCGATTCTATTTGCGTGGCCCCAAGATAGTCCGGGCCGCACAAGATTCGATATGGGCTCCATTGACGCATACGCCGTTGGATCGGTCACGACTGTGGAAGAAGGCGCGTTTCACCTCGTGCGTTTGAGCGACGAGGAGTTCATCGCGCTCTCATCGCGGGACTCTCATCTGCGGAAGTGCGTTGTGAATTGGGAACCCGACTTAGTATGGCCTCCACGTTCGGGCGATGGCAGCCTAGGTTGGTTTCGCGCATATTGCAGCGGCACGGTGTTCGACACGACGGGCCAGCGTGAATTTGGTCCATCGCCGCGAGACTTGGACCGCTACTCCGTGGCAATTGTCGGTGATCGGGTTTTGGTCAACACCGGCCTCTTTGTGTGTGGTCAAGCGCCTGCCGGCGCGCCTTGTGAACCAGCCATGACGGCGCCTTAGCGTTGCTCGTAGTGGCGGCGATGCGCTAGATTGCGACCCGAAGCCGGTCGCATAGGTGGGGGTAGTTTATTGAATACCGCAGAATTTCTTACCATAAGCTCGGCGATGGTGCCGGACCGCGAGGCGCTGGTCTATGGCGACCAGTCGATCACGTACGCCGAGATGGCTGTGCGCGTGAACAAGCTGGCGAACGCACTGCAAGGCCTCGGTGTCGAACGGGGGACGGCGGTCGCCGTGATGTCGACGAACTCGCCGGAGTATGTCGAGGCGTATTACGCCTGCGCGAAGCTGGGCGCGACGTTCGTACCGCTGAACTATCGGGCGAAGCACGAAGAGCTGGACCACATGGTGAACGCGTCCGATGCGCGGGTACTATTCGTCGGCGAGCGCTACCTGCCCCTGGTCGCCGACCTGAAAGACAAGTTTGGTGGTGTTCGGGAGTACGTCTGCATCGACGGCAAGGCCAATGGCATGCACAGCTACGAGGAACTCGTCGCGAACGCTTCGGAGGAGGAGGGGTACGTCGAGATCGAGGAGAACGACCCGACGATCCTGATCTACACCAGCGGCACAACCGCGCTGCCTAAGGGCGTCGTACTGACGTATCTGACGCTCTCCGTCTACGTGACGAATACGATGAACCCGGCCGACCCGACGGTCGAGAAAGACGTCACATTACTATCCGTGCCGCTCTATCACGTCGCGGGCGCGACGGCGATCATGTCGAGTATCTGGGGCGGCCGCACACTGGCGATCCTTCCGCAGTTCGACCCAGCTACGTGGTTGGAGGCCGTCGAGCGGCATGGCGTCACGCACTCGTTCATCGTGCCGACGATGCTGAAGCGCATCATGGAGCACGAAGACTTCGGGAAGCGCGACATTAGTTCGCTGAAGCTGATCACCTATGGCGCGGCGCCGATGCCCTATGAGGTTGTGAGCAAGGCTGTCGACATCTTCGATTGCGGGCTGATGAACGCCTACGGGCAGACAGAGAGCACGTCGACGCTGACATACCTTGGGCCCGAGGATCATGAGATTCCGAAGGAAGAGGGCCCTGAGCGCGAGGCGAAGCTGCGACGGCTGCGCTCGGTTGGGCGCGTGATGGAAGACATCGAGATCGCGATCATGAACGAAGCTAACGAAGCGCTGGCCTCGGGCGAAGAGGGCGAGATCTGCGTCGCAGGGTCGCGCATCATGCGTGAGTACCACAAGCAGGCCGAGGAGACGGCCGAGGCCATCGTCGACGGCTGGCTCCATACGGGCGATGTTGGCTATCTGGATGAAGACGGGTATCTGTTCATCACTGGCCGTAAAAAGGACCTGATCATTCGGGGTGGTGAGAACATCTCGACGGGCGAGATAGAAGACGTATTGGAGGCCCACCCGAAGATCGCGGAGGCGGCCGTAATCGGCGCGCCGGACGCTGAGTGGGGAGAAGTCGTCAAGGCCGTTATCGTGCTAGCCGGCGACGAGAAGCCGACTCTTGAAGAGATCGTCGAATACACCAAAAGCCAGCTCGCGAGCTACAAGGCGCCTTCGTACGTGGCATTCGTCGACGAGCTGCCGCGCAATCCGCTAGGCAAGGTGCTGAAGAATGAACTGCGTAAGCAGTACGGCGAGGCGAAAAACGGTTGACAGGCTGCCGCGAAGCGGCAGCTTGGGCCATTCTTCGATTCGCCTGGCATGGTCTGATACTACCGCCAGTCTGCGAAACCAGGATTCTTGCGGCGCTATCTTGGCGGTTGCTAAACTTAACCTAACGTCTTGGTGATATATCTCACGTTCCTTACGGAGCAGATTCGGCAAGATAGAGCGCAGGATAGCTAACGTATGACGTATTCCGTTCGACGAGAAGAGCTGGCCCAACTCCAGCCAGAGTGGGTGCAGCTCCTAGAGCAGCAGCCCGAGCCCGTCCCGTTCCAGCACCCAGCCTGGCAGCGCGTCTGGTTGGAAGTGTTTCAGGATGGCCGCGATCTGCTGCTGCTCAGCGTGCGTGATGATGAGACGCTCGTCGGGATCGCGCCGCTCATTCGCAACGGCGACAGCTTAAGCTTCGTCGGCCACTACTCGATCTGCGATTACATGGACTTCATCATCGCGCCCGACCAGTGCCGCGACGTGTTCGACGCGATCTTGACCGCATTGAAGGATGAAGCGTGGTCGCAGCTAGACCTGCGGGGCATCCGGGATGGGTCCACGACGTTGACTGAATTCACGCAGGCCGTCGAGAGCAATGGAATGACAGTCGAGCAGGAAGAGGAGGCCGTCGCGCCTCGTGTGGAGTTGCCGGGCGATTGGGAAGAGTACGTCTCGGGGCTGGCGAAGAAGAACCGCCACGAGCTGCGTCGCAAGCTCCGTAACCTGCAAGCCGAGGGAAACCTGCAACTACAAACGTACACATCGCGGGAGGATGTTGAAGCGCATCTGCCTATTCTGCTGCGGTTCATGGTGGACAGCCGCCAGGACAAGGCGAACTTCATGTCGGAGCAGATGGGACTCTTCTTCCACAAGGCGACGCAGGCGCTCGCTGAGGAGGATCTCATCAGGCTCTACGAGCTGGAGCTGGACGGGAAGCCGGTGGCGTCTGTCCTCTGCTTCGATCAGGGCGGGCAACTCTACTTGTACAACAGCGGCTACGATCCTGAGTACGCGAAGATGTCGGTCGGAATCGCGTCGAAGGCGCTTTGCCTGCAGGCGGCGATCGAAGACGGCAAACACTGTATCGACTTCCTGCGAGGCGACGAAGACTACAAGTATCGCTTGGGCGCGCAAGACCAACAAATCTACAAGCTTGTAATCAAGAGATAGATATGTATCGCATCGCTATCATCAGCTACCACACGTCGCCGCTGGCCCCGCTCGGAGGGGCCGAGACGGGCGGCCTGAACGTCTACGTGCGGGAGCTGGCGGGTGAGTTGGCCGAACGTGGCCATCATGTCGACGTCTTTACGCGACGCACGGACAGTACATCGCCGGGTACGCTCCCCATTTCTGACGGGGGCTCGCCGCTAGGGCGCGTTGTGCAGATCGCGGCGGGACCGCAACGCTACGAAGAGAAGAACACGCTCCCGGAGTATGTTGACGAGTTCGCCGATGGAGTGGCTGATTTCGTCGCTGCTGAAGGCACGAAGTACGACATCATCCACAGTCACTACTGGCTCTCCGGCCTCGCGGCTGAACAGCTGAAGGCGCGATGGGACGTGCCACACATCGTGATGTTCCACACCCTGGGCGAGGTGAAGGCGCGGGCCCGCGTCAGCGAGAGCGAGCCGGAGCCACGCATCGCCGCGGAGACAGATATCGCTCGGAACGCCGACCGGATCGTCGTCGCGAGCAAGGACGAACAGCAACTGCTAGCACGCTACTACGGCGCCGACGTTGGCCGCATCTCGGTCGTGCCCTGCGGTGTGAACCTCGGCCTCTTCCAGCCAATCGAGAAGGAAGAGGCTCGCCAGAAGCTTGGCCTGAGTGAGGACGACAAGATTCTGTTGTTCGTTGGCCGCATCGAGCCGCTGAAGGGCGTTGATATCCTCCTCGGCGCGGCGGCACAACTCGAATCTGAATCCGACTGTTTCGTGCTTGTCGTCGGGGGCGACGACTCGACGCGCGACGGCGAGATGGAACACCTGCGCGACCTGGCGTCGCAGCTCGGTATCGCCGAGCGTGTGAGTTTCATGGGCGCTGTCGACCACGAACGGTTGCCGCTCTTCTACAACGCTGCCGATGTTTGTGTCGTGCCGTCGTTCTACGAGAGCTTTGGGCTTGTCGCGCTGGAGGCGATGGCCTGCGGTACGCCGGTTGTGGCTTCGCGTGTAGGCGGGCTGAGCGTGGCGGTGCGCGACAGC
Source organism: Chloroflexota bacterium (assembly GCA_022562155.1). Lineage (GTDB taxonomy): Bacteria > Chloroflexota > Dehalococcoidia > DSTF01 > RBG-16-68-14 > SZUA-185. The sequence goes on along the minus strand of JADFPV010000046.1, from coordinate 15,830 downwards.
GAGACCGGCTACCTGATCCCGTGGCGCTGCCCTGAGCCGTTCGCGGAGCGGCTGGAGTTACTGCTGGGCAACGAAGAGCTGCGCAACAGGTTTGGACAGGCGGCTCGTGAGGAAGTGGAGCGTTTCCGCTGGGGTAACGTCGCGGAGGCGGTACTGGGCCTCTACGCTGAAGTAATCGACGGCACACCGTCTAAGACCACGGCCGTCTTCCGCAACTAGCATGGGTCTTCTAGACCGCGTCCGCAACATCCTCCCGGGCAAAAGCGGTCCAGTTGCGAACGACGAACTGGGTAAAGACGGCCCGCTCACGGGAATGGTGATTGTGGCGCATCCTGATGACGCGGAGTTCATGTTTGGTGGGACAGTCGCGAAGTGGTGCGCCGAGGGGTGGACCGTGTACTACGTCCTGGCCACAAGCGGCGACAAAGGCACGCACGATGGAGAGTTGAGCCACCAAGAGCTAGCCGCCATCCGCGAACAGGAGCAGCGGGACGCGTGTGATGTGCTGGGCGTCAAGGAGGTTATCTTCCTGGCGCACCCGGACGGATTCCTGAAGCCGGACGCAGAGCTACGGGGAGAGATCGTCCACCTGCTTCGCAAATACCGGCCGGACGTTGTGCTGACCTGGGATGGCTTCCGCCAAGGCTTCAATCACTCCGACCACCGGGCTGTCGGGATCGCCGTGCGGGATGCCATTTACCCGGCCGTCCGCGACCATCTCTACTATCCAGACGATAAGCAGGATGGCCTGGAGGCCCATCAGGTTAACGAGATGCTGATGGGTGGCTCGGATGACCCAGACTATCGTGTCGACATCAGCGCACACCTCGAGACTAAACTGCAGGCCATCATCTGTCACAAGAGCCAGATTGGTGGCACACCGGAGGAGGTCCGCAAGCGCTGGACGGATCGCATGCAGGCTGCCGGCAGGGGCACGGCGATGGAGTCGTTCAAGCGCGTCTCGATCCGTCGATCGGCTCGACAGCAAGAGGCCGAGAAGCAAAAGGAAGAAGAAAAGAAGGCCGAGGAATCGCAAGCACAGGCGGCAACGCCTGCCACAAGATGAAACGGCGTCGTTGTTAGATGGACGCCGAAACCTTCGCCCATAATGTCTTTCTGGTTGGCTTCGCACTGACGGCAATCGCGTCCGTCGCGTATGCGGCGCTGCCGCTGTGGCCGCGGGTGGCCTACGGCACAGCGGCGACGGACAGCGGGACGACTGTCACGGTGGCTGCGCCTGGGCAGACTCCGATCTGGCTCGGGCCAGCGGCGACAGCAAGCGCCTGGCTGGCGCTCGCCGCGTTGACCACGTCGTTGGTCGCGCGCTGGATCGCGGGCGGACGTCCGCCACTCTCGAACATGTGGGAGTTCACGGTCGCGTTTGGCTGGGGCGTCATCCTCTTCTACGTGCTATTCGAGTTACGCGCTCGATGGGAGGGCGAGGGCTGGCCATCGGCGAGGACGGTCGGTGCGTTTGTGTTGCCTGTGGCACTGGGGATGTTTGCGGTCTCGCTGGCGTTCTTCCCATCTGAACTCAGCTCGCTTCTTCCTGCTCTGCAGGCGAATCGTATTCTCGGAGCCCATGTGACGACGATGGTGCTTTCGTATGCGGCGCTGTCGGTCTCGTTCGGGGCCGCTGTCGGTTATCTCATCCAGGGTGGTGGGGAAGGGAAGCGCTTTGCTCGGCTACCTTCGGGTGAGCGGCTGGAGGAAATCGCGAATCGCTCCGTGCTGGTGGGCTTCCCGCTGCTTACGTTAGGCGTGACCCTCGGCGCGTTCTGGGCGTACTCGGCCTGGGGTCGCTATTGGGGTTGGGATCCTAAGGAAACCTCGGCGCTCGTCATCTGGTTGGTCTATGCGGCGTACCTCCACGCTCGTAATCTGCGTGGCTGGAAGGGGAAAGGTTCGGCGTGGCTACTCGTGATCGGTTTCGGCGCCGTGCTATTCTCCTACTTCGCCGTCAACCTCTGGGTGAGCGGTCTTCACTCGTATTCAGGCGTGTAGAGCACGATTCCTCGCTCTAGGTTGCGCTACTATGCGCGCATGATCATCGACACGCACACGCACATCTTCCCGCCAGGCGTTCGCGATCACCGCGAGAGCTACCTGGAGCGCGACGCGACGTTCCGAGAGCTGTACTCTAACCCGAAGGCGCGTATTGCGACCGCGGAGGAGTTGTTCGAGTCGATGGACGAGGCAGGCATCGACCGCAGCGTGGTCTGTGGCTTTGGCTGGACCGACGCGGAGATCTGCCGGGAGCACAACGAGTATCTGCTAGAAGCGGCGGCACAGTCCGATGGACGCCTCATCGCATTCTGCACGATTCAGCCATCGGAAAAGGGTGCCCGAGACGAGCTGAAGCGCTGGGCGGCCCGCGGTGCGCGCGGCTTAGGCGAGCTGCGACCGGAGAGCCAGGGTTACAGCCTGATCGATAGCGACGAAGCCGACCTGCTTTCGTGGGCGGCCGACGCCTACGACTTGGTGCTCCTCTTCCACGCGAGCGAACCGGTAGGCCACGCCTACCCCGGCAAGAAAGGGTTGCCAGTCGAGCAGCTAGGACGTTTCGTGGCCGATTTCCCCGGCGTCGCGGTGGTCGGCGCGCATTGGGGTGGCGGCTTGCCGTTCTATGCGCTGATGCCGGAGATGCGGGAAGCGATGGAGCGAACCTACGTTGATACAGCCGCGACGGGCCTGCTCTACGGTCCCGATGTGGCCGCTCGCGTCATCGACCTTATCGGCGCGAAGAAGGTGCTGTTCGGCAGCGATTTCCCGTTGGTCAGCCAGCGGGACGCATTGCGGGCGCTGCGGGATGCCCCGATGCCAGATGAGGCCCGGCCTCTCATCGAGGGCGAGAACGCCCGAGAACTACTCCGCCTCTAGCGATGGATTCATCCCACCTTCGTCTGTTCGTGGCCTGCGAGCTGCCAGAAATACTCCGATCTGCGTTGGCCGGTCTTCAGGCAGACCTGCGAGATCGCGCTGGAGTCCAACTTCGTTGGGTGCGTGCGGAGGGCATTCACCTGACGCTGAAGTTCCTTGGTGAGGTCAATGAGTCGCGGCTGGACCAGATAGAGTCCGCGCTGCGTGGCTCGGTCGAGCCGTTCGACGTAGGTGTCAGGCCGGCCAAGCTTGGTGGCTTCGGGGGCGGTCGGCTGAAGGTCATCTGGGTTGGGCTGGAAGGGGACCTCGACGAATTGGGGCAGCTGGCCCGGGTGGTCGAGCGAGCGCTCGCTCCGGTTGGGTTCGAGGAGGAGAGCCGGCCGTTTAGGCCACATCTCACACTTGCCCGAGTACCCGACCGGCTTGGAAACGACCAGCGCGGGGAGCTCTCGGAGTTAGTGTCAGCCTTCGAAGTTCCGGCGATGCCGGACGTGAGGCTGTCCCAACTCTCGCTGATCAGGAGCGTTCTTGGGCCGGGCGGCGCGAGGTATGAGACGATTTCGACGTATCCAGCGGGACCCTCTTGACGGCCTTGGGTGAGCCGTCGTACAATAGCCGCGAGAAGGGGTTGGTTGCCATGATTCACCTTCTGTTTGGCCGCTGAACGTTCGGCATCGGTATAGCTACCGGTGCCGCTTTGTTTTGTCCTGGTAGGAAAGGGGTGCCGAATGAACTCAGGCCTGATCGGCAAGATCGAAAAGGCAAAGCGCTATGCTCAGGAGAGGAGCAGAATCCACGTTTCAGGTCTAAAAGTGGACTTCGATGGCGAGAACGACCATCACGAGGTCGCACTGGAAGGCGAGGCGTGGCGCTGTAGCTGTGATTTCTTCGTCGGCTTTGGAGCCTGTGCTCATACTATGGCATTAGAACGCATCCTAGAAGGCATGGTGCCGCAGAGTGCCATCAACGCTCAAACGGTCTAGCCTCTAGCCAACAAGACACTAAAAGAGACGCCCCCGAAGGGGCGTCTCATTTTCTTCGCGATTGGTCGGTTAGGCTAACGGGTCAACGACGTCGCCACAAGATATGACTTCGCCGATAGTCTCGCTGTCTTCCACATGTACCGCCAGATAGTGTCCGGACTCGAAATGACTAATTGGCTGCTCGTCGTTGGACGTGGTCTGCGATCCATCGCCACTATCGTCAGCCACGATGTCGTCGAGGAAGATATGGATCTCGCCTTGATCGTCGCAGGTTCCGTGGTGCAGGTGATTCGCATGCGCGCCTTCGGTTAGGCCTTCCATGATGAGCGTGACGAGAATGCCTTCGCCATTCGGGCTGATCTCAGCTTCTCCTGAAGCCTCGGGGCCGGTAAGGCTGGCCACAAGCTGAAGGATCATGTCGTCATCTATGACGTCGTCGATGACGTCGTCGATGATATCGCCGTTGCCGTCGTCGTCGTCATCATCGTCGCCACAGGCGATGGCTCCCAACGCGAGCACGGCTGTGATGAGCGCTACTCCAATGAGCAGCCATTTCGTTTTCATACGTTCCCTCCCTTACTATGGATTGATCTTCGCTGTTGACTGCCTTAGAGTCAATTCCGGTTAGAGGATCTGAGAGAGGAAGAGCTTCGTGCGCTCTTCCTGAGGGTCCTCGAAGAAGTGCTCGGGCGTGCCTTCTTCGACGATCATGCCGTCGTCGAAGAAGAGGAAGCGGTCGGCGACCTCGCGAGCGAACCCCATCTCGTGGGTGATGACGATCATCGTCATGCCCTCATGCGCGAGCTGCGTCATCACGTCCAGGACCTCCTTGATCATCTCTGGGTCGAGCGCCGACGTTGGCTCGTCGAAGAGCATGATCTTGGGCTGCATCGCGAGCGCGCGGGCGATGGCGACGCGCTGCTGCTGGCCGCCTGAGAGCTGAGCTGGGTACTTGTCGACCTGTTCCGGTATGCCGACGCGATTGAGGAGTTGCTCGGCCAGCGCGTCGGCTTCAGCCTTCCGCAAGTGACGGACGTTGGTGAGGGCGAGTGTAATGTTGCGTCGCACGGTCAGGTGGGGGAAGAGGTTGAACTGCTGGAAGACCATGCCGACCTCAGAGCGCACCTTCTCCAGGTTGCGCAGATTCTCGTTGAGTTCCACGCCGTCGATGACAATGCGGCCTTCATCATGTTCCTCGAGGCGGTTCAGCGTACGGATGAAGGTCGACTTGCCGGACCCGGACGGCCCGAACACGACGACGACTTCGCCTTCCGCGACGGTTGTCGTGATGCCGCGAAGCGCCTGGAAATCGCCGAACCACTTTTTGACGCCTTCGCAAATGATAATGTCCCGTCCACCGGCAGTACTCGTCATAGGGTTATCGCTCGCCTATGCCGAGCGAATGCTCCAGACGCTGACTCAGCCGCGACATTGAGAAGGCCACAATCCAGAATAGCAGAGCAACGAAGAGCAGGATTTCCGGGTCCCGACCTGAGAATTGGATCTGGCCTTGGGCAATGGCCCGTCCAGCCCGCAGGAGTTCGACTAGGGTGACGATGGACACGAGGGATGTGTCCTTGAAAAGGCTGATGAACTGCCCGACGAGGGCAGGAAGGACTGCGCGTAGGGCTTGCGGCAGGACGATGAGTGCGTTGATACGAACAGTGCTTAGCCCGAGGGCCTGAGCCGCCTCAAGCTGACCCTTCGGTACAGCAAGGAGCCCGCCCCGCACGATCTCCGCAACGTAGGCGGCGGAGAACAGCGTCAGGGCGACCATTACCCGATAGACCAGCTCCATGCGATCCAAGCCGGCTGGCGCGAACACCGGAACGGACCACGACGGCAGGAAGTCTGGCAGGACAAACCAGGCCATCAGCAGAATCGTAATCAGGGGAACGCCGCGGAACAGCTCGATGTACCCTGTGCTCACCAAGCGGAACGCGGGATAGGAGCTGGTACGAGACAGAGCTAACAGGACTCCCAATGGGAACGAGGCGACGATCCCGACGACGGCGAGGAGGATGTTCAGATAAAAGCCGCCCCAGAGCGACGGATCGACGCCGCCAAAGGCCAGGAGCATAAAGATGGTCACTGGAAACGCCATCACCCACCCAACGACGATCAATTGCCGGATCGGTCCTTGGAAGCGTTCGTGGACGAGGCCAGTCTGCGTCACGGCGTAGCCCATAAGGGCCAGTGCGATCGCTAGAGCCGTGAGCATTCCGACCTGGCCATGGGCGAAGAAGAGGAAGACTGGTACTAGGACGAGGGCTAACAAGACTGCGGCAAGCCAGCCGACCTTGCTCCACAAGCCCCACGTGAGGCCCGCTAGCGCGCTGACTAGGAAGATCGTAGGCCATAACCGCCACTCTTCTCCTTGGGGGAACCTGCCGATGAACAGCAGCCGCCGGTTAGCTTCAATCACGTCCCACTGGGCTGAGCTGAAGACGAACCGCAGGATCTGATAGAAGGCGAATGCCAGGAACAACGAGGTGACGACTGTAAGCAGTGTGTTCCCTATGCCCCCGAACAGGTTGTCGCGGGCCCAGCGCCGCGCTTGAATCGAGAACTGGGCCGGAGGAGCCTTGGCTGCGGTCATGGCATCCATGTCAGCGCGTTTCCAGCGTGAATCGTGAATGGATGGTGTTCATCACGAGGGAGATGATTAGGCTCATTAGTAAGTATGTGGCCATGACGATAAGGAACATCGGGATCGTTTGGCCAGTGTTATTGATGATCGTCCGGCTTACGCCGACGAGTTCGGGGAATGCGATGGCGACAGCCAGGCTTGAGTTCTTCGTCAGGTTGAGGTACTGGCTCGTGATGGGCGGGATCATGATCCGCAGCGCCTGCGGGAGAGTCACGAGGCTGAGCCGTTGGAACGGGTTGAGCCCCACGGCAGCTGAAGCCTCTGTCTGTCCTTTTGGGACGGCTTGTAGGCTGCCGCGCACGATCTCAGCGATGAACGCCCCAGTGTAGGTGACGAGTGCGACAAGGAGAGCCGCGAACTCTGCTGTCACGCGTATTCCGCCGTCGTAGCTACGCTCGCCAACCTCAGGCCGATCGAGGTCCAGAGGGAACCCTGCTATCGCGAACCCTAAGAAGGCGATGAGGGCGAACGTGCCCAGCAACCACCAGGTTGGGTGGGACGGCTGACCGGTCCGCTCCTGCCGCTGCGCTCGCCAGAAACGGACGGCGACGGCCGCTGCCGCGGCAATAAACAGCAAGATCAGCCAAAGTCCGAACCCGTCTTCGGTGGTGGCCCAAGGCAAGGCTAATCCGCGGACGGAAAGGAACGCGAAATCAAAGGAGATGAAAGGGATCTCGATGAAGGGAAGAACGCTGATGGTGTCAGGCGGAAGGTTGATGCTGTCACTGATCCTGGGCAGCTGTAAGAACACGGCGATGTACCAGAAGATGATCTGGACGAGCAACGGCGTGTTGCGTACGGTTTCCACGTAGACCAGTGCCAGCCGCGAGACAAGCCAATTCCCAGATAATCTAGCGACACCTGCCACGAGTCCCAGGAGTGTAGCGAGGATGATTCCTACCCCGGCCAGCCGGATGGTATTGACGATGCCCGCGAGATAGAGATCGAGACGCCTGTCGTTCGGGCCATAGCTGGTGCCAAATTGATGGCTAATGTCGAAGCCCGCGCGGCCATCAAGGAAGTCGAAACCGAGCTCAAGGTCTCGCGCCTGATCGAATAAGTAATAGCCGAACGCCGCGACTAATCCGAGAAAGGCTGTTTGGATGGCGAAACGCCGAACGCGCACATTGCGCCAGAACCCGAGGGCAGGGCCGATGGCGCTGATGCCGGTCACTCCAGTCCCTCAGGAATAAAAAGCGACCCAGCCGAAGCTGGGCCGCTTTTCGTTTGTCGCATGCAAGGCGCTGTTAGCGCGTCGGGGGAGCGTAAATCAGTCCACCATTTAGCCATGACGCGTTCAATGTGCCTTCACGCGGTATGCCAATTGGGGTGATGTTTGCTTGGTACACTTCATCGTAGTTACCGATTTGCGACAGTACTGCCTGCATGAAGTCGGGGTCGAGGCCAAGGCCCAGGTCGGCGACCTCGCCGCCCTCGAAGCCCACGCCGAGCAGTCGGGCCGTCTCGGCCTCGCCCGGGTCGGCGATGAAGTCGGCGACGTTGGCGCTGGTGATGCCCTTCTCGTCGGCGGTGATCATACCAATGACAACCCAGTTGACGATGTCTGACCACTGGGTGTCGCCATCCCGGGTCACCGGACCCAAAGGCTCCTTGGAGAACGTCTCGTCCAGGATCACGAGAGACTCAGGGCCGCCTTCACCGGCGTAGGTCGAGCGCCGAGCCGCGAGTTGTGACTTGTCAGATGTCCAGCCGTCGCAGGCTTCCGCAGTGAACGCTGCCTCGAGTGGTCCGTTTTCTTCAAACGTCAACGGGGTGTAGTCAAGCCCACCAGCCGCAAAGCGGTCTGCCAGGTTCAGCTCGGTCGTCGTGCCTTGTAGGACGCAGACCGTGGTGCCTGCCATATCATCGATGGACGTGATTCCGTCCGCGACGCGAACCATCATTCCCTGGCCATCGTAAAACGTGATGGTCGCGAAGGTACCGTTGAGGTCGCCGTCGCGACTCTGCGTCCAGGTGGTGTTGCGAACGAGGACGTCTATCTCGCCGGCAGCTAAGGCCTCGAATCTTGCAGCCGCCGTTAGGATGACAAACTCGACGGCCTCAGAGTCGCCGAGAACTGCTGCGGCGATCGCGCGGCAGAAGTCCGTATCGAAACCGGAGCTTGAGCCATCGGCCTCCAAGAAGCCGAAGCCTGGCACGCCGTCGTTGACGCCGCAGATCAGGCTGCCTCGAGCTATGACGTCCGCGAGTGTGTCGCCGGTCGCGTCGTCCATCGTGTCGTCGGTCTGGGTGGCATTTGCGTTGGTGTCGCCGTTGTCGTCGTCGTTATCATCGCCACAGGCGATGGCGCCAATGGCGAGCACGGCCGTAATGAGCGCTACTCCAATGAGCAGCCACTTGGTTTTCATGGTTCCCTCCCTTTCAAACCTAGCTTTGAGCTACTGCTCCGAGTTACCGGAGTGTAGATGGATATGTCGATTCTCTACCGTGGGGGCGGTAGAGTCAAGCGCTACGACTCGTAAGTCACGAGGGCGGTAATGTCGCGATCCTGGAGCCGTTCTCTCCCCTTGAGGAAGGCCAGCTCAACTACGAACGCCAGTGCGCTGACGTAACCGCCCAGAAGCTCGACGAGCTTGCAGGCGGCGTCGGCGGTACCACCCGTGGCGAGCAGGTCGTCGACGATGACGGCTCGCTGGTCTCGTTCCAGGGCGTCGGTGTGTATATCGAGCTGGCTTTCGCCGTACTCGAGCGCGAACTCGACGCTCATGCGCTCGGACGGCAGCTTGCCAGCCTTGCGCACGGGCACGAACGGCAGCCCGAGCTTGTAGGCGACCGGCGCGCCGAATAGGAAACCGCGTGACTCGATGCCTACAATGACGTCCGGTGTAAACGTGTCGATGCGGCTGGTCAGCTCATCGACGACGTGGGCGTAGGCGGCGGTGTCGTGGAGCAGGGGTGTGATGTCGCGGAAGAGCACACCGGGCTGGGGGAAGTCCGGCACGTCGCGGATGAGCGCCTTGAGGTCGATAGGGGAGTCGGCCATGTGCGGAGGCAGGGTAGCTAGGGGCGGGTGCAGGATCAACCACGCAGTTGTGTCTGAGGTATAATCGTCTACGTTATAGGCGGGCTCAGATTACGTCAGTACGCCAAGACTGTGTTAGAGAAGAGGCGGGCCATGTGCTGCGTGGGCTTCTTGTTCGCTGCCGTCCTCGTTGGTGGCTGTGGCGGGAACGGCGGTACGGCCAGCCAGGTAGAGCCAACACTTTCGGCCACCGTAAGTCCGACGGCAGCGCCCGCGAACCCGTCACCTACAGCAGAGCCACCCACGGGCACCCCAACGAGCACGAGCGAGCCGACCGCGCTGCCGCCGACCGCGCTGCCGCCGCCCACGCAGCCACCGGCGCCTACGCCTGACACACGTGTGCCGATTCGTGACCTACCGACAGCCGATCAGGTCCAGTTGGGCAAGGACGGCAAGTACTTCGTCGCTGACCGGGGCGACGGCTGCATGTGGGTGGAACACGGCAGGACCGTTTCGCCGGACTTCGGTGAAGAGATCGTTCTTGCCACCGATTGCCCAATAGATTTCGCATTCGTCTATAGGATTAGGACAGGCGAGATATTCCCTCTGTCATGACCGAGGGCCGAGCGCTGTCATGGCGGTACGTGGCCACACTCGTGATCTGCGCGACAATCATCGCGGTCTTGGTGGCCAGGCCGCAGTCGCCTGCTGAGGCGGATCATAGTGATGGGAACATGCCGGACGAAGTTAACTACTGGCTTGTGAAATCCTAACCTTGCCGCCACATGGTTCCGTCAGGCGTGTCCTCCAAGATAACGCCAAGCGCTTCCAGGCCGCTGCGGACCTTGTCGGATTGCTCGAACTGCTTGGCGTCTCGTAACTCTTTGCGGACGCTGATTAGCAGTTCGATGAAGGGCGCGGCGCCCATGGCCGCTTCGGATTCTTCAAGTGTCAGGCCAAGGATGCCGGCCAGCTCCAGCATCGCCGCCTGCGCGTCTGCGATGGGACGCTTCTCGTCGCGGGCGGTGTTGATCTCGCGCGCGAGGTCGAAGAGGGCCGCGAGCGCCTCCGCCGTGTTGAGATCGTCGTCCATCGCCTTAATAAACTGCTCGCGATAAGGCGTCGCGACTACGGCGTCGCCGCTTGGTGAAGCATCTTCCGTCGCGCGGGCTGCGGTGCGAAGACGGTCGCTGCCGTTCTTCGCGGAGTCGAGCGCCTCCTCGGTGAACGTGAGAGGCTTGCGGTAGTGCGAAAAGAGGATGAACGTGCGCAGGGCGTCGGTGCCCCAGCGCTGGATGACGTCGTCGATGGGGATCAGGCCACCCAGGTGGCGCGTCATCTTCTCGGTGCTATCGGGCAGGCGAAGCAGACCGTGGTGCAACCAGATGCGGGAGAACGGCTCAGCGCCAGTGGCCGCTTCGCTCTGAGCGATCTCGTTCTCGTGGTGAGGGAAGATCAGGTCCTGGCCGCCGCCGTGGATGTCGATCTGCTCGCCTAGGTAGCGCAAGGACATCGCCGAGCACTCGATGTGCCAGCCAGGGCGCCCGGGGCCCCAAGGGCTGTCCCAGGACGGCTCGCCGGACTTCGCGGCCTTCCAGAGCGCGAAGTCCCCTGGGTTCTCCTTGTCCTCGCCGGGCTCGATCCGGGCGCCAGCGAGCATCTCTTCGATGTCCTGGCCTGAGAGCTTGCCGTAGTCCAGCTTCTTGTTAATGCGATAGTACACATCGCCGTCGACCTCGTACGCGTAGTCCTTTTCGATGAGGTCGGAGACGAGTTCGATGATCTTCGGAATCTCGTGCGTGGCGCGCGGGTACTCGTGGGCACGCTGAACGTTGAGCGCTGTCATATCGTCGTAGAAACGCGCAATGTGCTCCTCGGCTAGCTCGTCGATCGTGACGCCGTTCTCCTGCGCCTTGCGAAGGATGTTGTCTTCGATGTCGGTGAAGTTCTGGACGTGTTTGACTTTGATGCCGCGATATTCCATGTATCGCCGGAGGACATCGAAGACGACGTAGCTCATGGCGTGACCGATGTGGCAAGGCGCGTAGAGGTTTGGCCCGCAGACGTACATCGTGACGGGCCGGTCTCCGTCCTGGACAACCTCTTCGAGTTCCCGAGAAAGCGTGCTGTGTAGCTTCAGCGTCATGCAGTGCCCTCATCTTCGGACGCGGCAGGAGCGGGATCGGCGGTGTTTTGGCTGGTACGATCTTCCAACTCGCGCAGCTTTGCGTTCAGCCTGTCGATGCGCTCTTCAAGCGCGGTGATCCGGTCCCACTCCGGGTCCGGCAGATGTTGAACGGTGTCCGAGCCGGGGTCGCGATAGGCGACGATGTGGCCGGGTACTCCGACGATGGTCGCGTTAGGCGGGACGTTCGTGACGACGACTGAGCCCGCGCCGACCTGGGCGTTCTCCCCGATCGTGATCGCCCCGATCAGCTTGGCCCCGGCTCCGACCTCGACGTTGTCCTCCAACGTCGGATGGCGCTTCTCACGCCGGGTGCTCGTTCCACCGAGCGTGACGCCCTGATAGAGGTGGCAGTTGTCGCCGATCTCGGCCGTCTCGCCGATGACCACACCCATACCGTGGTCGATGAAGAAGCCGTCCCCGATCTTCGCGCCGGGGTGGATCTCGATGCCAGTGATGAGCCGGTTGACGTGCGAGATTATCCGAGGCAGCGCTGGCACATGCGCCTGATGGAGTGTGTGGGCCAGCCGGTGCAGCTGTCTAGCATGAAAGCCGGGATAGACGATGATGACTTCTAGGTTGCTGGAGGCCGCCGGGTCTCGTTCCCGGGCGGCCTTGATATCTCTGCCAATGCGTTCGAGTAGCGACACGTCTGCGAGCCTCCTTCTTTAGCGTTGCGTCTGGTCAGAGCGAATGCGGATGCATCGCTCTTGGCTTGGCAGGGGCGTCCGCGAGTGCGGCGCCCCTATAGACAGGCGCAACAAGTGTCGAGCCGGAGAGGCCGGCTCGTTTGGAAGGGGGCGACTGTCGTCATACTCATGTTGAAACCTTAGTATTACGTAGAGTCTATCAAGGCGACCGCGACAGCCGCAATTCCTTCTCCGCGGCCAATCGAGCCTAGGTGGTCGGTCGACGTCGCCTTGACGCTCACATTGCCAGGATCGACGCCGAGAGCATCGGCCAGGACTTCTCGCATCTGCGGAATATAAGAGGTTAGCGTTGGTGCCTGAGCGATGACCGTGGCGTCGATGTTGGCCACAACGTGACCGGCATCTGAAAGGAGCGCGGCAGACGTTTTGAGTAGCTCGACGCTTTTTGCTCCGCGGAGGCGTTCGTCATCGGAAGGGAAGTGTTGGCCGATGTCGCCGAGCGCGGCTGCGCCGAGGAGTGCGTCGATGATCGCATGTGCGAGCACATCGCCGTCGCTGTGGCCGTCAAGGCCGCGTTCGTGGGGGACGGTCACGCCACCAATCACGAGCGGGCGTCCTTCGATGAGCGGGTGCACGTCGTATCCAATGCCGATTCTCATAGCTCGTTCCAACCGAACCGCGGTGCCAGGCGGCGCATCTCCGACTGCATAGCACGCATCATCCGCACTTCGGCCTGCAGCCGCGTTCCAGGGCCGGGATCGCCCGGCTCCAACTGCCGCGCGGCATTGAACGCTGCATCCGGTACCCAGTTAAATACGGCCATGAAGGGGAGCGCAGCTCGTTCCTCGTTCGTTAGCGGCTGTTCTGACTCGTAGCCCTCCAAAAACGCGCGGCAGAACTCTTCACGCAGGACGGTCGACCCGGGTCGCTCCCGCCCGAAGTTGAAAAGCGCTCGGCCTATATCGAATGTGCGCGGCCCCTGCGTGATGAAGTCGAAATCAAAGAGCCCGACTAGTTCGTCATCCTCAAACACCATGTTGCGGCCGTGATAGTCGCAGTGAAGCCACGCATGTGGTAAGGCCGCTAGCCGCTCAAGTGGCCACGTCTCGACAGCCTCGCGGCGCCAGCGGCTCAGAAAGCTCAATTCGTCCTGGAATTCGCTCTCCGCATACAGCTCCCGCAGACGCTTCTCGTGCTCATCGCTCAACGCCGATGTCCGCCAGACATGACTGGAGACTGGTGCGAGCCAATTCCTAGAGTTGACGGACTCCATGGGCGGCGCGACCACAGTTCCGGCAAAGGTGGCAGCCACGGCCTCGAATTGCGCCAGACGTTTACCCGCCTCGTGCGCCTGAACCGTGCGGTCGAAGTCGTACACCTGTCCCTCGACGAATCCGCACAGGGCCCAGTGCGATCCTTCGACGAATGCGGATGCCTCCCCATCCCGCGTCCGGACAACGGGTGCCGTCGGGAACCCGGTGGCGAGGAGGTGCTCCTGAAACGCCAACTGGAAGGCGATCCGCCCGGCGTCGCGAACGCGGCGGTAGGCGCGCAGCACGTACCGCTGGCCCGCGCCGTCGGTCACCAGCCAGTTGTCATTGATGATCCCAACCTCGTCACGGTCGAGGATGAGCGGCTCCTGTACAGGGTAGTGGCGCAGCGCAGCTAGCGGTTTGGCCTCTGCCGTCTTCATCACCATGTCGCCTTGAGCAGCGCTCTCACGATCGTGAGGTCGTCAGTCGAGGTGACCTTGATGTTCCGAGCCGAGCCTTCATAAATCCGCACTTCGACGCCAAGCGCTTCTACAAGGCTAGCGTCGTCAGTCACGTCTCCGGAGGCGCGCTTGTGGGCGTCGAGCAGCAGGTCGTACCGAAATGTCTGGGGAGTCTGCGCCAACCAGAGCCGAGAGCGGTCAACCGTTCGTACGATGCGGCCAGCGGTGGCTTCCTTCACGGTGTCCGGTACCGGGATAGCGCTACACGATGCGCCCGTCTCTTCTGCCGCCTTGACGCCCCGCTCAATCAAGTCCGTGGTGACCAGAGGCCGCGCGCCGTCGTGGATGACGGCCCATGCGCAACCTTCCAGACCCTTCAGCCCCGCAAGGACAGAGTCTTGTCGCTGGGCGCCACCCCTAGCTACAAGGACCTTCTTGAAACCGTGCTCTTGTACAAGGGTTTCAGCGCGATCGACGGCCTCTTCGGCTACGACAAGCACCGCTCGAACAATCTGGCGTGTACGCTGGAACGGCGATAGCGTGTGAGCGATGAGCGGCTCTTCTCGACCGTTCTTTGACGGAAGGGGGACCCATAGCTTGTCGATGCCACCCATGCGCTCGCTGCGGCCGGCTGCTAGGATCACCGCGCCTACCGAATCTCTGGCCACTATGTAAAGAGCCTCCCCACGAGTTCGGCGGCGGCGAGTCCGCCGGCGGCCAGGTAGATGTTCTTGAAGATCTTACCCGCGAGGACGCCGAAGAAGAAACGTCGTAGCTGCATGTGGACAGCCCCGGCCGCAACTCCAGCGACGTCTACAAGCGGGTTTGGAAATGAAGAAAGCAGGAACATCGTGAGAATCCCCCGCTTCTGCATCCAAGCTTTGATGCGCGGGTAGATCGGGCGTTCGCGAAACAGCATGCTGCCACCATAGCCGGCGGCGTAACCTGTCAGCTCGCCGATAGCTTCTGCGGGGCCGGCCACCAACCCAACCAGAACGGGCGTGGGAACGCCCCATACCGGGTCGAGAAACGCACCGGCTCCCGTGACCGCTGCCGCCCCAGGCATTGGCAGGACAATGGACGCGGCACTGATCAGGCTGACCGCGAAGAGGCCGACGTAACCGTATCTATTGAGCTGGGCGAGGTCGACGTCGACAATGAAGAATACGAGTGCTAGCCCCGTAATGAGTCCAGCGCTGATCGCGATGAGGCTGTACTCGAGCCGCCAGACAGGCGATCGCGAACTGGGTGCGTCCAATGTTGGAGGCGCTGCATCCGGCGTCCGCTGGGCAAGGGAATGGAGCGTTGTGGCGGGTAGGGGAGAGCTACGCTGTTCCGTGCTCATCTGTTCCAGAATCATATCAGGTGCAGTACCTCTGCGCGACATAAGAAAGTGGCCTCCCATTCAGGAGGCCACTTTTACATAGTTGCTGTTGACCGCTAGTTGTCGTCCGGTTCGGCGATGTAGCTGGTCGGCACTAGTGGCTCTGGCGGCGCCTTCGGTTCCGCGCCCATAAGTTCCGACACATCTTTTTCGGATATCTCGGTGCTTGGCTCTTGGCCTTCTTCGAGCGCAAGCTCATCAGGTAGGGCGACTTCTTCGACCGGCGGAGGTGGCAGGTCGATCTCGGCGCGGGCTGGAATCAGCTTCCCGATGATGACGTTCTCCTTCAACCCGAGGAGATGGTCTACTCGGCCGGAAATTGCCGCTTCGGTGAGCACGCGCGTCGTCTCCTGGAAGGAGGCGGCGGCGAGGAAGCTGCTCGTAGCGAGCGACGCCTTGGT